>JACRCU010000168.1 GCA_016218865.1 Deltaproteobacteria bacterium
GAGACTTTTGGCCTCGCCGCGGTCGAAGCCATGGCCTCGGGTGCAGCGGTGCCGGGGGCGGCGCAGATGTCGATCGGCGAGCTGCTGGGCGTCTGCAGGAGCGGCATTGCCCTTGAGCAGGCGACGCCGGCCTCGGTCGCCGAAGCCTGGCTCGAACTGCTCCGCCCGGGGCGCGCGGCCCTGCTGGGCGCCCGCGGCCGCGTCGAAGTGGAACAGCGCTACAGTTGGCGCGCGACGTTCTCGCGCATCGTCCAAGTCTATCAACAAGTTCTGGCCGAGTCGGGCGGTTCGCGCCGGCTCACTGCGGCGGTGACGCCGCTGCTGGAGCAAGACACCCCGCCGGCGGCGGACGATCAGGACCTGCCCGAAGAGCGCCTGCATCGCTGAAGTCCGCTCCGTCTCAGCTCTTTTGCTCGTCTGCGGCAACTGTGCCGGCCCCGGATCGGCTGCGGAACACAGCGCCAGCCCGACCCGCGCCGCCAAGACCGGCCCCAGGCCTGTGACTCCCACCGGCGGCATCCCGCGGAGGCACGGCGCTTGCCGGCAATGCTCGACCAGCGCCGCCGCCAGCCGCGGTCCTACACCCGGAACACCGCGAAAGTCCTCGATCGCCGCGCGGCGACCGTCGATGCAGCCCCGCGCGGCCAGTTGGGCGCCCGGTGTCCCCAGCGCTTGCCACTGCGGCCGCGGCGCGACCGGCCGGCCCTGCAGGCCCCAAGCGACGACCCAGGCCACCGCGAGCAGGCCAAGCCGGATCACCACCGGGTCGGCGCGCCTCACCGGGGCGGCCGCAGCAGCAGGCCGCGCTCTGCCATGCTGCACCACCCGCGGCTGGCGACGACCACGTGATCGAGGAGCGCCAGGCCCAGCAAGCGCGCCGCGGCGGCCATGCGCCCGGTGAAGGCGACGTCGGCGGCGCTCGGTTGCCCGCGCCCCGACGGGTGGTTGTGCACCAAGGCCAAGGCCGCCGCCCCGCTCGCCACCACGGCGCGCAAGGCCTCGCCCGGCCGCACCGCCACATGGCCGACCTGACCGCGCACCAACGTCTCGCAGAGCAGCAGCCCGCGCCGATCGAGGCCGACCACCACCAACACTTCGCGCGGCAGCAGAGCCAGGTGGGCATAGCGCGCCGCCAGATCGACCGCCGACAGAAGCGGCACTTGCTGCGTCCTTTCCAATGGTTTCGCCACGTCTGCCCTCCCAGTTCGGGCCACTCCGGGCCGAATCGCCGCTGGCCGCTGCACCGGCAAGCGCCCAAGGGCAAGGTCAAGCAAGCCGCGTGCCAGGCCGCCATGCCGCGCAACCCTATAAACTCTCATGGCTTTTCTGATAGCGACAGCAGTGATACCGGTATCACTTGGTCTCACGGATACCGGCGCTGCGGCGGGCGGCGCACCGGCGACTTCCTTGACCGCAGCCGCGGTACAGAGACAATACAGGTGGAGTGCTGCACTTTTTGCCGTTCCGCGAGATCGCCCATGTCTGACCGCCGTCCTGCCCGACACCGCTTACCCCTGCGCCAACTGGGCATGGTCCTTGGACTTCTGCTGTGCCTGGTCCCGCAGTGGGCCTGCTCGCCGGCTGACGTGGACGATCAGACCAGCGCCCCTCCCGCCACGCCCGACATCACCCTCGCGGTGACCGAGCCCGCCACGGGCAACAAGGCGCCGGTGCTCGGCAACACGTTCACCCTCAAGGTATCGGCCAAGGCTCCCAAGGGCACCAAGGTGACGACCGTCAAGGCCACCTACCCCAACGGCACCGTGGTGCCCCTGACCGGCGCGGGCGAGTCGTGGTCGGCGGTGCTCGACACGACCAAGATGCTGGCAGTGGCAAGTCCAGAAAAAGCTTGCGGCAAGAAGGCTTCGGTCGACATCGCCGCGACCGGCACCGGCGGCGCTGCGGGCAGCACGGTCTTCGACATCGACGTGGACCACTGCGGCCCGGTGCTCGAGATGGTCAGCCCCAAGAAGCCGGGCCCAGGCGAGGCGAGCCCAGTCTTCATCGGCTGGGTGCCGCTGGAGCTGAAGATCTCCGACCCCAAGCTGGCCAAAGCGCAGCTGTTTGCGTCCACCGACGCCGAGCCGACGCCCGTGCAGCTGGGCGAAGACATGACCCGCACCGGCACCTACATCGGCCTGCTCGATCGCACCAAATACGATTCGGCGACGCTGCACCTGCAGCTGAAGGCCGTGGATCAGGCCGGCAACCAGAGCGAGCTGGTGCGCGACGTTTCGGTGCTGCGCCAGCCGTCGTTCCTGGGCAATTCCGACGACAACGACCTGTACGACCTGCCGATCGACGACGTGGTGGCGCTCGATTTCGACGGCGACACCATCTTGGACGAGGTGATTGGCGGCGAGTTCGGCATCATCGTGCGCCGCGGTCTGCCCGTCGCCGGCAAGCCGACCCAGCCGTCGCTGACCTTCGAGCCAATCGAGGCGCTGAACTACAACAATCTGGCCCTGGTCGATACGTTCCAAGACAAGGAAATCACGGTGTCGCGCCTGCTGCCGACCCACATCTTGACCAAGAACTCCGCCGGTCAGCCGGCCAACCTGGACCTGCTCGCTGCGGGCACGTGGGACGCCAAGCCGGCCCTGATCGCCCTGGTCCTGGCGGCACAACCCGATAGCAAGACGGGCAAATTCCGCTATGGCTACCGGCCCATCCAAGTGCACGTGGTGCCCGAAGCCATCAAGGCCGCCGAGCTGGGCGACTTGGACGCCGACGGCCTGCCCGACGTGATCGCCGCGATGGGCACCGACAACACCGGCCTGCTGACCGTGCTGGTGCAAAAGAACCCAACCTGTTACCTGGGCAAGACGCCCAAGCCGTGCATCGAGGCGGATCCCTTGAAGATCACCGACTCGAACGTGTTCCGCCAGGGCGATCACCAACCGCTGCACAAGGGCGTGGCCGCCATCAGCTCGATCGCGGTGGGCGACTTCTTTGCCGACCAAGAGAAGCTGATGGATGTGTGCGTGGGCGACGCCAACCGCCCCTACATCACCTGCTACGAAAACACCTCAAAAGACGGGTCCTTGCATCAGGGCGAGGACGGATTCTTCTCGGCCGATACCGGCGACACCAACTTGATCTTGAAAGTCGAATTCACCTCGCCCAACGGCGCCGACGGCCCGGACCTCATCTACGCCAGCAAGAACGGCACGGTCCGCTGGATCAAGGGCATGCCCAACGGCACCTTCAGCTTCGATCCAGCGTCGAAAAACTACCGAACCATCTTGGACTTCGACGCGACCGACCTGCGCGTCGCCAACGTCGGCCCCACCGGCCTGCCGTGGTTGGTCATGGTGTCGGGCGGCAGGCAAGTGACAACGGTGCCGATCGCCGTCGCCGACAACGCCATGGACGACGAGTGCTTCCGCAGTTGGGTGATGGGCGGCGCGGTCAAGAAGACCTTGGTCGATGACTTCAACAGCGACGGCACGCTGGACATCATGGCGCTCAACCAGCTGCCCTATGGCACGCCGGTCTATGCGGGTGTGGGCGCTGGCGATTTTCGCGCGCCGCGCGTGCACCACATGTGCTATGTCGCCAAGGGCCAAAAGAAGAAGAACTTGGTGCGGTTTGGTGTCGCGCCAATCGTCCAGGCCACCGCCGTCGACCTCCAGAACGACGGGAAGCCGGACATTCTGGCCGTCGGCGAGCTCGCCGATTCGGCGATGCCCGAGCCGGGAGACGGCAACTGCGGCATCGACGTGCCGTCGCCCAAGTACTTCCCGATCTGGCCCTGGCACGCCTGGATGAATGCGTCGGGCTTGCCGAGCTTCATGCCGCGCGCCACGGAGTTCAACCCAAATTACAGCAAGTTCCATGCCGAAGCCGGCGTCAAGACCGACTGCAACACCACCAACGGCAATGCTCCGCAAGTATTCGGCTCGCCGCGCCGATTCGCGGTCGGGGACCTGGACGGCGACAAGCTGCCCGACGTCGCCATCATTCGCAAGGACGCCAACTACTACGTGGGCGACAAGGACCCGTCGACCGACAAGTGCGCGGAATGCAAGAAGTTCAAGACCTCCAACGAATTCAAGAACGACTACGGCGACGAAGGCAAGGAGGGCGACAGCTGCTGCCACTACTACGCCGTCTCGGACACGGACAAGCAGACGCCGCTCGTGGGCTTTGGCGGTGGCGCGCCCCTGCCGCGCGCTTCGCTCTTCATCCACCTGTCGAAGAAGAAGGATGCGCCGCTCGGCATGGACCCGGCCAGCCGCAGCTACGCGCCCAAGCCGATTGGGGCCAATTTCGCCCAGGCGGCGGGGGTCGAGCCCCTGGCGGTGGTGATTGGCGACTTGAACAACGACAAGAAGAACGACGTGGCCGTGGCCATGGACGAATTCGGCTCGAAGGGCGGCGAAGCCTCGATGTCGGCGCGCCTGCGCATCTACTTGGGCAACGGTGCGGGTGGCATCAAGCACGCCGACCAGAAAGGCGATTTCCGCGATATCTTGGCCGACGGCCTGATCTGGGTCGGGAAGGAACCGGTGGAGTATCGGCGCCTGTACGGCACGCCCATCGCGCTGCTGGCCGCAAGCTACGGGGCCAAGGGCCTGCTGGGCCTGTTCGCGGTAGAAAAGGGGGCTGACGCCGTCGACGCCTTGATGTCCATGGGCAGCGGTGCCGATTTTTCGCCGGCCAAACAGATTCCGGCGGGCTCGGGCCTGATTGGCTGCAGCGCCCGCGACGTCAACGGCGACTTGATGACGGATCTGCTGTGCTCGAGCTCCAACGCCGTGGGCTACTTGAAGGCCCTGGGGGTCGGTGGCGGCGATTCGTTCGAAGCCAAGGTGAACTTGGTGGAAAACGCACCGCCGCTGCTGGGTGTCGAGATTGGCGACGTCAATCACGACGGCAAGATGGACCTCATCGGGCTGGACGGCGACCTGGGCATCGTCCGGTTCTACCTGGGCGACGGCAACAACGGCTTTGCCGCCTACTCCGGCCAGTTGCGGCCCCTGGCCGAAGTGATGGCCATCCAGTCGGTCGACTTCGACGTGGACGGCTGCGTGGACCTGATGGTCACCAGCAAGATGGGTGTGACGGTGCTGCGCAACCTGGCTTGCGACAAGCTCAACTGACCAGACTACTTGGGCGGCCGCCGGGCATAGAAAGCGTCGATTACGGCTGCGTCCACGGTCACGTGCAGGGCGCGCCGACCGACGCCGAGGTGCGCGCCTGCGCGATGTTGGCCGCCCATCTGTCGGGCCTGGCCAAGGGCGATCGCGCCGAAGTCAGCGTGTGCGCGGGCAAAGGTGTCAAGAAGGTCAAAGGCGCGCCGGCCGGC
>JACRCU010000169.1 GCA_016218865.1 Deltaproteobacteria bacterium
ACTGGGCATAGGCGGCGGACAGCGAGGCGCTGCGCGGCGGAGCTTTGACCGTGCTGGGCTTTTCAGCTGAATTTCAGCTAGAAATCGACGTTGACCGAGGTCGATCGGCGGGGTAGGCTGGCCCGACGAGGCCGGAAGGTTCGGTTTTTGGCGGGTGCCAGGTGGACGGCGGCAAAGTCAGCTTTGGGGCTTCGGGGCGGAGCGGTCTGCAGGCCCTTCTGCGCGAGGAGGTCGCGAACACACAGAATGTGCGTGGCGCCAAGTCCAAGAACAAGGCGTGGGCGGGCCTTGCGGCAAAATTCGGCCTGGCCATGAAGCCCGCAGCCGTGCCCATGCTCGTGTCGGTCGTGCGCCATCTACACTTTCCGATGGCGCCAGAGACGGAGCAGATGCCGCCCCACTTCGTCTCACAGACCGTGCGGTTGCGCGGCGTGCCAGCGTGAGGGGCCTCTTTGCCGTGGGCCACTGTGGCGCGGAGCGCTGGCGCCGCTGGCTGGCGCTGTTGGCCGTTGCGACTTGTGCATGTACCCGCACCATCGTCGTCGCCGGCGACAGCTCCGCAGGTGGTTGTGCTGACGCGCCTGTCGTTGGTGACCCTTCGGTCGACGCCGTCGAGCGCGTGGCGGACCTCGGGCCAGTTGCGGAGGACGGCGACATCGGGGCGATGCGCGGATCCAAGGACGTGGCGGATGCCGTCGATGTTGCGGTCCCTTGCACGCCAGGCATCGACCCGGATACTGGGAAAGTGGCAACCAACCTGTTGTGGGACAAGTGGAGTGCTACGTACGGCTTCTCAGGCTACCTGAGCAGCAAATCCGATTGCGGCAATATGACCGTCGGCTTTACGACACGAATTCCATCGCTCATCGCCAGCGACTCTGGCGCGTGGGTTGTCTCGCCGATTGCCGATATGGCCGCTGGCCAAAAGTCTAACTGGCTACTGGACTTTGCGCGGCGCCTACTGTTCGTGCGGCACCTTTCACCACTCCCGTTGGATACTACCCCAACTTCCGGCTGGGGCTACCCCGACGACAATCTCGGCGAGTCCGGCGTCAAGGCGATGGGCCCGGTTCTGCCCGGTGCGACCATGGCCCTGTGGTCCCCGTGGCCGCTCATTCACGGCGCAGGCACTTACCACAAGCCGAGCGCCAATACCCATGCCCTCGTCGCTGCGGCCGACCAGGTGGATGCCATCGTGGTCAACGTCAGCGCGGCCATCCGCATCCGGTGGGTCAACGGGTCGCCACCGCAAGCGGTCGTGGCTCCCGACCATCCAATGGCTGGGCAGGAGCAATGGGAGGCCATTCATTCCGAAGACACCTTTCCTTGGACGACCCAGCCGATATCGCATCTGGTGACCGACGCCGGCCAATCCACGCTGTTCGTGCTCCATCGCCCCAATGGGCCGGAGCCCTTGTCGCTCCATGCCTGGCCGATCACGGAGGCCGGGTTTGGCGACCACCACGCCCTTGTCACTGAAGGTATTTCGGCCTCGGCGACATTCGCCGTGGTGCCACGCAAGCCCGGAGAGGTCTGGCTGGCGATCATCGAATTTCCCAAGGACTTCGACCAGTATAAGTGTGGTAGCGATCTTGCTAAGCCCAAGCCGCCCTGCGCGGCCGTGGTCAAGATCTTCGCGGCTAGTGCATCGCAGGCGCAACTGCTTGGCACTGCAATGGTTCCCAGGAATCGGTGGTATCACTCGCTCGGCCTGGGCGGAAATGGCGGAATGGTCAGCAGCGCAGCCGGAATTGCGCTGGTGCCCCTGGATGCCGACCACCTGGGCTTCGTCGGTCACGAAGCCAACCTCTACGTGTGGTCCCCCAGTGCAGGCCTGGTCCCGGGAGGCGCCCTCGCGCCGCTCGTCAGCTTGACGTGGCACTACGACTATGCTGCGTTCGCATCGCTGCGTGGACCCCAGGGCTCTTGGGTCGTGCTCCTGGAAAATGATGACGGCCTTGGAATGGGCGAGAACGTGGTCGTCCTGCAGTTCACACCCACGCAGGGAATCGCCTGGGCGACGCCTCTGCCCACGCTCTTGGGGAGTCAGGCTCTCGACTGCGGCGCGGCCGGCGTGGTGCGCAACGATGGCCACACCTTCGTGTATGGCGAGAAGGGGTTCATCGAGGTCGACGAGCGGGGCAACCGGTACCTGAACCCGCTCTGTTTCGGCGCCAACGGGCCCAACTGCGATGACGGCGACCCGTGCACCTTCGACCGCTGCGACGCCAAGGGCGACTGTCAGCACACCGCGAAAGGCGACGGGACCCTGTGTGCGATGGGGCCGCCCAAGGTGTGCAAAGCTGGACAGTGCGGGCCGTTGTAACGCAGCGGTCTCGCGCCGCAAGTCGCGGTCTGGGGACTTGCACGTGCCGGGTCAGAGTTTGGTTCGCCCCAGTCATCGCCCGACCGACCCCAGGTCGATCCACGCTTGGTCGGTCATGATCACGAACGGCCGCTCTTCGACCGCCAGGTTGCCTTTGCCGTCGTAGCGCAGCACCTGCACCCGGCCCAGGCCGTGGCCCATGGCGCCGCGGTTGTAGTAGTGGACCTGCAGGTAGTACGGGAAAGCCTGCGGATTCTCTACGACAAAGCACTCGGGACCAAGGCCCGTCTGCACATCGGCCAGCAGACTCCCGCCCGAGGCGAGCGCGCGCGACGGGTACCAGGCTTCGTGACCGGCACCGTCGAACACGTGCAAATCCATGTCGTTGGCGTCGGTCTCCCAGCTGAGCACGAAGCGCAGCGACGGCCCCTTGGCGGGTACCGCGTTCACCGCCGCCAGTCGCTTTTGGAGCTGGTCGAGCTGGTCGGGATGGCGCGTCAGCCACACGGCTGCCAGGATGCCCAGATCTTCGCGCAGCACGCGGTCCACTTCGGCAAACGAGCCGGCGCGGCGTTGGTGCTCCAGGCCGCGAATCAGCACATCCATGGCCTCGGGGTACTTGCCGTCGCGCGCCAGCGCCAGCGCCAGCATGTGGTAGCCGCCGGGCTGGTCGCCCCGGTCCGCGACCGCCACCTGGTAGGTGTCGCGCGCCAGGTCGTTGCCCGATGGCCCGAGCGAGTCCAACAGGTTGCCAGCGAAGCGCCGGATATCGGCGCGCCCCGAATTCAGGTCGACCAGCGAGCCCGCCGCCCGCGCCGCCTCGGCGTCCTGTCCATTGGCGTGCAGAGCCAGGGCGAGCGCCACGTACGGCAGCAGCTCGCCGGGCTCGGCCGCCTGCCATTCCCGAGCTTTTTGGAGCGCTTCCTTGGGCTTGCCGCTGGTCCGCAGCACCTCGATGGCGGCGAACGTGCCGGTCAGCGCCGGGGCGCGCGCCCGCTCGGCCCGAATGCTGGCCGCGACCTGGGGGGTGGTCGCCGCATTCTCGCCGGCAACCTCGTCCTCATGGTCGCGCTCGCCCTTCCGCGCCGGGCGCAGTCTGCTGTGCGATTCCACGTACAGTTGAGTCGGCTTCTTGATGTCGCCGTCGATCAGTTGATCCGAGAAATCATAGAACTTCGAGCGCTCACTGCGCGGCGAGGTGGCCTCCTTTGGGGGCGGCGGCGCCGGAGCAGCGGAAGAGTCCTCCCGCCCGGGATTCGCCAGCCACTCCGGGGGAGGTGTCGGCGGTCCGTCCGGCGGCACCACCGCGCCTGGGTCCGCTTCGCCGCGCTTGCGCGCCACCACCACCCCTTCGGGCGCCACCGTCAGGATGTCCGCAAGTGCCCGTCGATCCAGGCGATAGCGGACGTAGTCGGCCTCGCTCGCCAGCACCAGCAGGGCCGTTTCGGGGCACAGCACGCGGTGGCGCACGCTGAGGTCGACCGCCTCCTGGCGCAGCGCGTTGCCCTGCGGTCCGTCGAGCTGGTCCGCCCTGTCGAGCAGCAGCTGGATGCGCGCAGCCATGACGGCCCGCTCCAGCAATGGCCCGGGCGCGTCCGCCGCCTGGGGTCGCATCGTCTCGGACACGGCGCCCGCGAGTTCGATGACCAGCGGGTCCTCGGCGGGCAAGTCGGCGATCACCGTCATGGTCTTGCCGGGTTGCAGGCCATCGATGTACTCCGGCCAGACCCACGTCGCGCCGGGCACCCGGATTCGGGTGCGGCCGTAGGGGGCCCGCGCCAGTGCGGCGAGCTCCAGGCGGCCCTCGTCCGCCGCCAGCACCGCGCCCGCTTCTGGCAGGGCCTTGGCGGCGAGAGCTTGCAACAGTCTGGAATTCTTCGCCGAACCCAGCACCACTGCGTCCAGTCGCCGCAGGCCCCCGCCGCCACGCGCCCGCAGCCGCGCCACCAGGGCCGCCGGCTCGCGCACACCGGCGGTGACCAGGCCGTCGCTCACCACCACCGCCCGCGAACAATCGCTGGGGATCGCCTGCAGTGCCCGTTCCAGGTTCGACGCCCCCAGCGGTGGCCGCTGCTGCAAGGCCTGGGCCGACAGCTGGCCCGGCGGCCCTGAATACAGAGTCTGCACCTCTTGATCGAAGGCGATGACCCGCAGGTCGCTGGCGCCGCGCTGGGCGGCGAGTTTGGCAATGGCCTGCACCGCCTCGACCGCCGCGCCAAAGCTGGCGTGCTGCGACGCCGAGGTATCCAGCAGGATGGCCAGCTTGCCAAAGCTCGCCGGTTCCGCCGCCCCGGGAACCACCACGCGAGCCAGGGCGATGCGGCCGTGGCGGAGCGCCGCGCGGGCATCGGGAAGGTCCTCTGCCACCACACGAAAGTCCTGATCCGGCTGGAAATTGCTGCGGTCCAGCGCCACCGTGCGGATCTGCGAGGCCACCGCGCCCGGCGTCGCCCGCGCTGGGACGGCGGCATCGTTCAAGTACACGTGGACGCTCAGCTCCGGCAGCTTCGGCAGGCCCGCCAGCGGCAACGTGTAGGCGGTCTGCGCGTCGGTCAGTTCCTGCGACCACGACACCACCAGGTCCACGTCGGCGTGGGCGGGGATCGGAAACACCCGCGCGCGGAACACGTTGCCGGTGTCCTGCTCCAGCAGCGCCGGATCCTGGCGGCGGTGCACGAAGTCTTCGTAGATCTGCCGCGCCTGCTGCCGGGCAACCACTTCGCCTTCCAGCCAGCCGCCGCCGTTGCGCATAGCAAACCGACTGACGACCGCGCCCTCGGGCAAGGTCAGCGCCAATTGCCCCTCGCGGATGCGGTGTTGCGGGTTGTGGAACGACAGCTCGGCCTCGGTGAAGGCCAGCGGCCCCAGCAGCACGGCGCGGGCGCGCAGGCTGCGCAGCTCCAGGCCGGCCCCGTCGCCAGCGGTCAGCTGGATCGGCGGACGCTTGGCGACCGCAACCGGCAGTTGCATGTTGGCCGCCTTGCCCTGGGGTACCGCGGAGCGGTGCTGACCGGCCGAACATGTCGCCAAGAACAGCAGCGCCGCGACAAGGTAAGCTCGCATTCCGCCTCCAGGATGTCGCTGCGGGCTGCGCAACGCGCCTGGACCAAGGATGCGCGCCGGCACCCGCGGGCGCAACGAAGAACGGCACGCATTCAACGCCATTGGACCGCGCCGGAGCCGGCTGGCCCCAGCTACCCGCGATGGCCGGGCCCGGGGTCGGACCTGACGGCCACGGCCGTGCCGTTTCCGTCGTCGCCATCCGCGCTTGCACCGTATCGCCCCCCTGCGCCGCCTTGACGCCCGCCCGCCGCTGGAGCATGGTGGCGGCTCCCATGCGGCACAGCCCGTAGCGAGTCCAGGCGATGCTGGTCATCCACCGCGACAGCCCGAGCGCCGCTCGGCCCGAGGTCCATGTCGGCGACCTGGGACCCATGGCCGGCCAGATGCTGGCCGACGCCATCGCGCAGAGCATCCAAAAGACCGGTCGCTGCCGGCTGGGTCTGGCCGGCGGCACCACGCCCGCGCCGGTGTACGCCTGGCTCCGCGCGCACTTGCCGCAGGCGAGCTACCGCGGTCTGCAGGTGACGTGGTGCGACGAGCGGCTGTTGCCGGCGGCGCCGCGCCACCCCGGCGATTGGCAAGCCTATGATCCGGAACACAACCTGCGCGCCGCCTACGCGGAGTGGCTGGCGCACGTGCCGCTGCCGCCCGAACAGGTGCTGCCGCTGACCTTGGGCGGTGCGCCCGCGGCCGAGTGTGTGCGTTTTGGCCGGGCCTTTGCCGAGCAGTTCGCCGGCGGCCTGGACATCGCGCTGCTGGGGGTGGGCGGCGACGGCCACATTGCCTCGCTGTTTCCAGAACATCCGGCCCTGGACCTCGACGATCTCTGCTTGCTGATCCACAACAGCCCCAAGCCGCCGGCCGAGCGCCTGACCCTGGCGCTGCCGACTCTGAACCGCGCCGGGCAGGTGGTGGTCCTGGCGACGGGGCGCGACAAGGGCCAGCTGTTGGCCCAGGTCTGGCGCGGCCAGCGCGAGGAGTTGCCGGTGGCGCGCTTGAGCGACCGGGCGGTGTCCTGGCTGGTCGACGCGGCGGCCGGGCGCGAGCTGGCGGCGGCGGCCCTGGAATAATCCATAGCACGTACACGGGAGTAGCAGCATGGCGACAGCAGAGATCGGACTGGTGGGCCTGGGCGTGATGGGCGCGGCGCTGGCGCGCAACCTGCACAGCCGCAAGCTGACGGTGGCGGGCTACAACCGCGAGGCAGACATCCTGCAGGCCTTTGCCAAGGACTACGGCGACGACCGCTTCGTGCTGACCGACGATTACGCCAAGTTTTGTGCCGCGCTGCATACGCCCCGGCGCATCCTGATCATGGTCACGGCCGGGCCGGCGGTCGACGCCGTGCTGCAGAGCCTGGCGCCGCACCTGCAGGCCGAGGACATCGTGGTCGACGGCGGCAATTCGCACTGGAGCGACACCCAGCGCCGCGACGCCTGGTGCCGCGAGCGCGGTTTTCGCTTTGTGGGCATGGGGGTTTCGGGCGGCGAGCAGGGCGCGCTGGAAGGCCCGGCGATGATGCCCGGCGGCGACCTGCAGGCGTGGGAGCGGCTGGCGCCGGTGCTGCGGCTGGCGGCGGCGCAGTCCGACCACGGCCCGTGCGTGGCGCACTGCGGCGCGGGCGGCGCCGGCCACTTTGTCAAGATGGTGCACAACGGCATCGAATACGCCGACATGCAGCTGCTGGCCGAAGCCTGGTCGGTGCTGCGCCGCACCTTGAAACCTGTGGAAGTCGCCCAGGTTTTTGAGGAGTGGCGCCACGGCCCCCTGGCCAGCTTCCTGGTCGACGTGTCGGCGCTGGTGCTGTCCAAGCGCGATCCCAAGGGCCGCGGGCCGCTGGTGGACCAGATCGTCGACGCCGCCGGCCAGAAGGGCACCGGGCGCTGGACGGTCGAGGCGGCGCTGGAGCTGGGCATCCCGGTGCCGACCATCTGCGCAGCCCTGGAGGCGCGCGGGGTTTCGTCGCTCCGCAGCCTGCGCAGCGCCGTGGCCGCCGAGCTGGGCGAGTCCGAGCAGCCGCCGGCGCTGGAGCCCGACGACCTGGAAAACGCCTTGCACGCCGCGCGGATTGCCGCCTATGCCCAGGGCTTCCAGCTGCTGGCCGAGGCGAGCCGCGTGCACAGCTTTGGCACCGATTTGGCCTCGGTGGCGCGCATCTGGACCGCCGGTTGCATCCTGCGCGGCGTGCTGCTGGAGCGCCTGCTCGAAGCCTTCCAACGCAAGCCGGACCTGCCGCTGCTGCTGCTGGACCCCGACCTGGCCGAAGTGGTGGTGGCGGCGCGCCCGGCCCTGCGGCGGGTGGTGGCCGAGTGCGCCCAGGCGGGTGTGCCGGTGCCGGCCTTCAGCTCGGCGCTGGCGTGGCTGGACGGCATGGCCCTGGCGCGCGGCTCGGCGGCGCTGATCCAGGCCCAGCGCGACTGCTTCGGCGCCCACACCTACCGCCGCGTGCTGGCGCCCGACCAGCCGGTGCACACGCTGTGGAGCGACCTGGAAGACCTGGGGTAATCCCAGAATACTCCAACACAAGTTGGCCGGACGCTGGCCAACCGGGAGGCCGCCATGCCCACCGACGCCCCGCGGCCGAGCCCGTTTGGTCGCGATCCCCACGGCGAGCCGTGCGTGCTGGTCATCTTTGGCGCCTCGGGCGACCTGACCAAGCGCCTGCTGCTGCCGGCTCTGTACAACCTGCACTGCGACGGCCTGCTGTCGCCCAAGGTGGCGATCGTCGGGCTGGCCATGGACGCGCTGACCACCGCCGAGTTCCGCGCGCGGTTGTCGGCCGATATCCAGCGGTTTTCCACGCGCAAGCAGTTCGATGCCGCGGCCTGGGAGCACCTGGTCGCGCGCATCCACTACACGCCCGGGCGCTTTGACGATCCGGAGGCGTTCACCCGGCTGGATCAGGTGTGTCGCGAGGTGGCGGCGGCGACGGGGAGCGGCGAAAGTCGGCTGTTCTACTACGCGATTCCGCCGTCGCTGTTCGGGCTGGTGTCGCAGCAGCTGGCGGCGGCGGGCATGACCCAGCAGCGGGAACCTCTGCCGGGCGAAACCGGCGACGGTCACGGCGGCTGGCGGCGCGTCATCGTCGAAAAGCCGTTCGGCACCGACATGGCCTCGGCGGTGGCCCTGAACCGGCAGCTGCTGGCGCACTGGCACGAAGAGCAGATCTACCGCATCGACCACTACACGGGCAAGGAAACCGTCCAGAACTTGCTGGCTTTTCGCTTCTCGAACGGCATCTTCGAGCCGCTGTGGAACAAGCAGCACGTCGACCACATCCAGATCACCGTCGCCGAGACCGTGAGCGTCGAAGGCCGCGGCCGCTACTTCGAGACCTCGGGCGTGCTGCGCGACATGATCCAGAACCACATGTTCCAGCTGCTGTCGTACCTGTGCATGGAGCCGCCGACCTCGTTCCGCGCCGACGCCGTGCGCAACGAAAAGGTCAAAGTTCTGGAAGCAGTGCGGGTCATGACCGCCGAGCAGGTGCGCAGTCACACCATCCGCGGCCAGTACGGCGCCGGCCACAAGCCCGACGGCACGCCCGTCATCGCCTACCGCGACGAGCCCGACGTGGCCCGCGACTCGCGCACCGAAACCTTTGCGGCCATGAAGCTCTACATCGACAACTGGCGCTGGGCCGGCGTCCCCATCTACCTGCGCAGCGGCAAAAGCCTGTGGGCGCGCAGCACCGAGATCCTGGTGCAGTTCAAGACGGCGCCCGAAGTGCTGTTCCGCGACACCCCCGAGGTCGAGAACCTGGAGCCGAACCAGCTGGTCTTCCACATCCAGCCGGATCAGGGCGTGGAGCTGCGCTTCCAGGCCAAAAGCCCCGGCCCCGGCATGCTGCTGCAGCCGGTGAACATGCGCTTTGACTACCAGTACAACTTCGAGGCGGGCCGCTCGACGGGCTACGAGATCCTGATCCACAACTGCATCGCCGGCGACGCGTCGCTGTTCTCGCGCTCGGACCTGGTCGAAGCCGCCTGGCGCATCGCCGAGCCGATCCTGCGCGAGTGGCAGAGCGGGCCGGCGCCGGACTTCCCCAACTACACCACCGGCACCTGGGGACCGCGCGCGTCGTTCGCCTTCATCGAGCAGGATGGGCGCAAGTGGCTCGAGGTCATCGACGAGTCGATCCTGCAGAAAGTTCCTCTGTTCGCGGGCACCAGCGCGGCCTTCTTGCACGGCCTGGCGCTGTGCCTCAAACCGGTGGCCAAGGCGCCCGGCGAGTTCGTGGTGCGGCGCGGCGAGACCGGCCGCGAGATGTACTTTGTGGTGCGCGGCGCCGTGGAAGTGCTGGGCCCCGACGGCAGTATCCTGAAACTCATGGAAACTGGCGACTTCTTTGGCGAGCTGAGCATGCTGCTCGCCGGTCCGCGCACGGCCAGCGTGGTGGCGCGCCAGGACACCGACCTGTACTGCCTGGAGGCCGACGACCTGGCGCGGGTGCTGAAGATCTACCCGGAATTCGCCCAGACCATCTGCCGGATGGCCGCCGATCGCTACAAGGTGGTGGTGGCGGCCGAGGAAATGCTGGCGCGGCGGGCCAAGTAGCCGCGGTCGCCCCGCACCTGACGGGCAGCCAAGTCGGAATCAGCTATCTTGTAGCCGATGCGCCGCGCTGGCGCGGGAGGCCGCCATGATCCGCTTGTCCAAATTGCTCGCCGCAGTCGTCCTGGTCGCGGTCGGAGCCGGCTGCGAAGCCAGCGAAGGCGGCGTTCCCGCCGGCGGCGGCCAGACCGACACCGACATCGGCACGCTGAGCGACGCCAAGACCGACGATACCCAAGCCGACACCGCCACCACCGACACTACCGCGACCGACACCACTGCGACCGACGCCGGCTGCAAGGCCGGAAACCTGTGCGGCATGGCCGAGTTCTGCAACGACAAGGGCGTCTGCTGCCCGGCCTTGGGCTGCAACCCGTACTGCCCGGGTGGCGTCGCTCTGGACGCCAAGGGTTGCGACACCTGCCAGTGCGCGCCCACGGTTGGCAAGGGCTGCAACCCGATGAGCATGAGCCCGATGGCGCAGTGCAACCAAGGGGAATTCTGCGGAACGCCCACCGGCCAGTGCGGCACCAACCAAGGCGTGTGCACCGCCAAGCCGCAGGCCTGCGACACCATCTACCAGCCGGTGTGCGGCTGCGACGGCAAGACCTACAGCAGCGACTGCGTGGCGGCCGCCGCGACCATGAGCGTGGCTGCGACCGGAGAGTGCAAGTAACCGCTCTTTCAGTAGTTTCTCGCGCGAGCTACAAACCCGTGCCGCACGCCGCGGTGAAGATGCCCAGCAGGTCGATGCCACCCTGGGGCACGCCGCAGCCGACGTCGGCAAACTCCTCGGAACTCAACTGCTTGTCGCCGCGCATCCACGTCACCGTCACCTTCAGATGATTCGAGCAGATCTCGCCCTCGCCCGCGCGCCAGGCGTGGAGCAGCGCGTCGATGCGGGGCAAGTCCGCGGCGGCCAGACTGGAAGCGGCGCACTGCCGGGGCGGCAGGTGATCCAGCGGGCTGATCTTGCTGACCACCGCGTTGTGGCCGGCATCGAAGACCTGCCAGGCGCCGCTGGCGACGTCGTAGCGCAGCTCGCCGGAAACATGCGAGAAACAGCTGACCGACTCGAAGGCGATCACCAGCCGGTCGCCCGCGCGCAGCTGACTGAGCTGCAGCTGCCGGTCGCGCACGGTGGCGTCGGTCTCGGCGTCGGCGGGCACGCTCAGACTCTGTTCACCGGTCCACTGCACCGGTCCGCGCTTGGTGCGCAGCCAGCGGGCCAGCACGTCGAACCAGGCGCGCGCCTCGGTGCCCAGGTCCACGGCGTGGCCGCTGGGCAGGGCCACCTCCATCCCGGCCTTGGCGGCCCCGCGCGGCGGTTCGTGAATGCGATGCAGGGGTTCCACGGCCAGGGCGGGCGCGGCAAAGGTGGCGAGCGCGGCCAGGCTGAGCAGGCGGCGGGCGAGCGGCAAGTGGGCGGTCATCGTAGCCTCGGCGCACAGCAGGCGCGTACCGGTTCAGACGCACGTTGGCCGCCCAGGATCTAGCGAAATCTACTTGAGCACACCGATCAGGTCGTGGCGGTCGTCGCGCCAGGCCAACAACCCCGTCTGTGCGGGCGGCTCGGCGCCCAGCTCGTCCTCGCGCAAGTCGGCCAGCAGCTTGGCGTTGTCGGTGACCAGCACCCAATCCGAGCGCGACAAGTGGGTGTCCTTGTTGGGGTCGTCGCGCACCTGCCAGGCCTTCAGACCGGCGCCGTCGGCCAGCCCGCGCACCACCGGCGGCAGGTCCAGGTAGCGGTTGCTGACGTGGAAGGCGATCACCCCGCCCGGGCGCAGGTGGCGGCGGTACACGGTCAGCGCTTCGGCGGTCAGCAGGTGCACCGGGATCGAGTCGCTGGAAAACGCATCCACCGCCAGCACATCGAACTGCTGCGGCGCCTCGTGCTCCAGCGACAGCCGCGCGTCGCCCAGCACCACCTGCGGATCGGCCGGGCACTGCTGCAGGTAGGTGAACTGCCGCTGGGCCAGATCGAGCACCGCCGGGTTCAGCTCGTACAGCCGGTAGTGGTCGCCCTTGCGGCCATACGCGCTCAGCGTGCCCACGCCCAAGCCGATGAGGCCAATCCGCTGCGGCTGTCCGGGGTTTTGATCGCGCAGGCGCAGGATCGCCAGGCCCACGCCCGACGACTCGCCGTAGTAGGTGGTGGGTTTGAACTTGTCGTCGCCGTCGTTGCGCTGCTCGCCGTGCAGGATGTTGCCGTGCACCAGCCGCACCAGCCCGCGCTCGTTGCCCAGCGGCCCGGCGTACTTGACCCGCAGCTGCCCGTAGAAATTGCGCGTCATCTCGGCCACGTCGCTGTGCACGTAGATGGCGTCGTCGATGCCCAGGCCCAGGCACGCCATCGCCGCCACCGCCCCCAGCACCCGCTGCCACGGCCGCGGCGACAGGGCGGCGACCAGCGCGGCCACGCCCAGCAGACCCAGCGGAACCTCCCAATAGGCATCGAAAATCAGCGGGGCCACCAGCCCCACCGCCACGCCGCCCACTGCGCCGCCCAGCGACACGCACAGGTAGAAGCGCGTCAGGTGCGCCGGCGCCGGCTTGCGCTCGACCAGCTCGCCGTGCAGGAACATGCAGGCCACCAGCAGCCCGACGGCGTACAAGGGACCGGCGGTGCGCAGGTGCAACACCCCGTGCTCCAAACCAAAGTGCCCGGTCTTCAGCTTGTACGACAGGCCCAGGATCATCGCCACCGCCAGCAGCGCTGCGGCCACCGGGTAGAAACTGCGCCAATACCAGCCCTTGCCGTCAAAACACAGCACGAAGCTCAGCAGGTACAGCCCCAGCGGCAGCACCCACAAGAACGGCACGCTGGCGATGTTCTGGGTCAGATGCGTCGACAGGCCGAGCAGCAGCGCCGAGCCCAGCGCCGCCAACGTCAGCCAGACGCCCTGCTGCAGCCAGGAGGGCGGCGGGGTTTCTTCTTGATCGGTCTGGGGTTCTGCAGGATCGGCAGCCGGCGCCGTTTCGCGCAGCCGGGCATTGCCCCACGCCACCCCGATCACCACCGCGGCAAACACGGCAAAAAGCCCCGACCACAGCCAGGCTTGCTGACGGTTGGCCAGGAGCGGCTCGAACAGCAGCGGGTAGGCCAGCAGCGCCGACAGCGAGAACAAATTCGACAGCGCATACAAGCGGTAGACGCGGCTGCCGCCGAACCGCCGCGCAAACCACGCCTGCACCAGCGGCCCGGTGGTCGACAGCGCCAGGTACGGCAGCCCCACCGACAGGGCCAGCACCGCCAGGATGCGGGTGGTGGGCGCGTCGGCGCCGGTCGGCTTCAGCCACTCGGGCGGGGTCAGCGGCAGCACTGCCAGCGCCGCCAGCAGAAGCCCAGTGTGAATCGCCGCTTGCGTAGTAGGCTTGGCGCGCCGCACCAGCACGTCGGCGTAGAAATAGCCGGCCAGCAGCGTGAGCTGGAAGAACACTAGACACGTCGACCAGACCGCCGCCGACCCGCCGAACCACGGCAGGATCTGCCGCGCCATCAGCGGCTGCACCAAGAACAGCAAGAAGGCCGACAGGGCGATCGCCAGACCGTTCCAAAGCATGAGCAATCCCCAGATGTTTTGTGGGTTCTAACTTTGCGCGAGCACCGCAGCGGGGTCCAGGCCCATCGCCCGCCCGAAGGCGTAGTACATCGTCGCCTCGCAAAGCCAGGCGACGTGTGAGGTCCAGATGATGTGGAACATCGCCCGCGGCCGGCGAAACGCTTGCAGCCCCTTCCCGAAGGAGTGCAGCTCTGTTG
>JACRCU010000170.1 GCA_016218865.1 Deltaproteobacteria bacterium
GCTGGAGCCGGAACTGGATCATGATCCTCCCGAATTGCACCTGGTCGAGGCGGCGTGGCCAGACGTGGCGGGAAGCGCGGCGACCAGGCTCGTCCGCTCGCAGCGCTGGCCGGCGTGCTTGCAAGGCCCAGCCGATGAGCTGGAGCCGGCGTCGCCCCGCCAGCTGGCCGCCGACGCCGCGCGACCGGTGGCAGCGTGCCAGCTCTGTCCCCTGCTTGCGTCGGCCTGCGGCGGGATGCCGGCCGCCCTGCACAGCGGTCTGGCCGGCAACTGGCCCGGACTGCGCGCACGGCACGACGATCGCCCCAGCCAAGAGCGCGCCGGTCGGCCGGGCTCCGTGCAGTTCTTCAGCGATTGTGCCGAGGTGCGCGGTCTGCGCCAGGGTCTGCGCCAGGCCTGGCGCTTGCGTCTGCCGCGCCGCGATGCCGAGCAGTTCCGCCGCGATGCCCAGGCCGACGGCTGGGCGGTGGCCCTGTCGCGCGAGCCGGTGGCGATCTCCGTGGGCGGCCATGCCGACTTGCGCAGCGCCGCGGCCGACGACGCGGGCGCCGAGCACCTGGCGATGGTGGGCGGCGATCCCGCGCTGCTGCAGAGCCTGCTGGCCGACGAGCACGCGCTGCTGGATCCGCCAGCACTGGTGGAACCTGCCGATCTGGCTGCCCTGCTCGACCGCCACCGCCGCCTGGGCCGCGCCTACGGCTTTCCGCCGTGCTGCATCGAGGCGTTCTGCGACGCCTACGTCGAGACCCTGGCCGACCCGTCCGTGGGCGACAACGCCTGGCTGCTGCTGCGGGCGGCGCGGCGTTCGCGGCAATTCGCCCCGCAGCTGGGGGTGTTGAATGCCCTGCTTGGCGAGGCCTGTGCATCTCCGCTGCGGCACCTGCCGTGCCGGTTCGACTGCCCGGCATCGCTGGCGCTGGCCCAGGAGTTGGACGCCCAGCCGATGGCGGCGCGTCCGGCGCTGGTGTGGCGCGACGGCAGCTTTGCGTGGCTCGATGGCCGCTGGGACGCGGGCGAACAGGCCGTGCTGAACTTGCGCGGCTTGGAGCCGGTGGGCCTGACCGAACAGAGCGACGCGGTCTGGCGCGAGTTGCTGGCCGAACTGCAGCATGCGAGCGGACTGCGCTGCGAGCGCGGCCAGGTGGCGCTGCTGCAGGGCCGCGCGTGGCAGGTGCGGAACGACCGTCAGGGCGTCGATTTTCCGCTGTTGTTGCCGTTTGCTGGCTGACATGCTGCCCTTGCTCCCGGGACAAAGCTGTGGCCGGGTAGACAGCAGCACGCTCCACAGCTAGTTTTGCCGATCAGGCGGGCACCCCGGGCGCGCCATTTGCGGGATCCTTGTATGAAAACCCAAGCTGTGACTCCCGATCTGTCGGCCAAGCTGGTCCAGGCGGTGGCAGCCCACCCTCTGCTCCGCAGCGTAGACGCGCGCACCATCACCGACATCATCGGTCAGAGCGTGCTGGCGCAATACACCGAAAACGAGACGGTTTGGCACCAGGGCGAGCGCGCCGACAGCTGGGGCCTGCTGCTGCGCGGCCAGCTGGCGGTGCGGGTTCAGCCGCAGGGTCTGGACGAGCAGTTCGACGTGGACCGCCACAGCCCGGTCGAGATGGTGGGCGAGCTGGAGGTGCTGCTGGGCCAGCCGCGGCGCTTCAGCGTGGTGGCGGTGGACCAGGTGCTGCTGCTCAAGGCGCCGCCGACGCAGTTGCTCGAATTGTTCCAGCGCGCGCCGGCTTTTGCGGTGGCCATCACCCAGCAGTACGCTCAGAAATTCGTGACGGAGTCGCGCAAAGTGCCGCTGCCCTTTTACGATCTGTCGCAGGCGATGCCGCCGCCCGAGGTGATCAACCTGCTGCCGAGCCAGTTCATCGAGCGCCAGCGCGTGCTGCCGGTGGCGTCGCAAGGCAATCGCCTGGTCCTGGGTTTTGTCGACGACCTGACCGGCCACGCGGTGATGGCGGCGCGCCAGTTCCTGCCGGGCTTCGAGTTGATTCCGGTGCGCATCGACGCCAAGGTCTACCACGACGTGCTGCAGTCGTCGGCCGGTCGCCAGGCCGATGGCCGCGAGGACATGTCGCGCTCGAGCAGCAAGATCGAGGCCGTGACCGCCAGTTCGCTGGGTCCGACCAAAATTCTGTCGGCGCCGCGCTTGGATCCGCTGCTCAAGCGGATGGTGGCCGAGGGCGCGTCGGACCTGCACATGTCGGGCAACCACCGGCCGCGCTGGCGCATCGACGGCGAGATGCGCGAGATCGCCGACGCGAAGATCCTTGGCGAAACCCAGGTTTGGGACATCATCGAACCGGCCATCCCCGACCGGAACAAAGCCCAGTTCCTGGAAGACAACGACACGGACTTTGCCTACAACCTGCCCGACGTGGCGCGTTTCCGCGTCAATGTGTTCCGCGACCACAACGGCGTGTGCATGGTGATGCGCGTCATTCCGTCGAAGATCCTGACCCTAGAGCAACTGGGCCTGCCAGAGGGCGTGCGGCGCATGTGCGACAATCCCAAGGGGTTGGTCCTGGTTACGGGCCCGACCGGCTCGGGCAAGTCGACCACCCTGGCGGCGATGATCGACTACATCAACCGCAACCGGCGCAGCCACGTCATCACCCTGGAAGATCCGATCGAGTTCGTGCACAAGTCGAACAAGAGCTTGATTAATCAGCGCGAAGTCGGCCCACATACCCAGAGCTTCGGTCGGGCGCTGCGCGCGGCCTTGCGCGAGGACCCCGACATCGTGCTGGTGGGCGAAATGCGCGACCGCGAGACCATCGCCCTGGCGCTGGAGACGGCCAACACCGGCCACCTGGTCTTTGGCACGCTCCACACGTCGACCGCCATCTCGACCGTGGACCGCATCATCGACGTGTTCCCGCCCGAGCAGCAGTCGCAAGTCCGCACGGTGGTGGCCGAAGTGCTCAAAGGCGTGGTGTCGCAGACCCTGCTCAAGCGCAAGGGCGGCGGCCGAGTGGCGGCGCTGGAAGTGCTCATTGGCTCGCACGCGGTCGGCAATCTGATCCGCGAGTGCAAGAACCACCAGATTTTCAACATCATGCTCACGTCCAAGCAGCTCGGCAACCAGCTGCTGAACGACCAGTTGGAGAGCCTGGTGCGCGACGGTCGCGTCGACTACGACGAGGCGCTGATGAAGGCCATCGACAAGCCCGAGCTGGCCAAGCGCTTTGGCAAGGAGTACTACGAAAAATGACCTTTCGTTCTGCTAGTTTGTTGCTGTGCGCCGCGCTGCTGACGGTGGTGGCTGGCGCCGCGCATGCCGGCGAGGTCGACGCTTGGGTGCACCGCCAGGGCAACAAAGCCCTGCGCGACCTGGTGCAGGCCGAGCTGACCGCCGCCAAGAAGAAGAACTTGCAGGGCGTGATTTTGATGTTCACCGCGGACTGGTGCTCGCCGTGCAAGGCCATCAAAGAGTTCGTGCACGGCTCGGCCGTGGTGCGCAAGGCCCTGAGCAAAGGCCGTTTGCTGTACATCGATGTGGACGAGTGGCGCGGCCCGGCGCAGGTGCTGATCCCGGGCAACGACGTGAGCAAGCTGCCGACCATGATTCGCGTCGGGCCCAACTTCGAAGTGGTGCAGACCTGCTATGGCAGCGAGATGGGACTGCTCCACGAAGATGCGTTGGCCCACAGCTTCGCCCGGCTGCTGGAGGGCAAGCCGATCGAGCGACCGTTCTACGCCGACAAGCCGGACCAGGAGCGCGAATTCATCCTGAAGCAGAGCGCTGCGCAGACCGCGAAAACCAAGGGTGTGCCCGTGCTTGCGGTCGACGCCAAGGGCAAGCCCGGCGACCGGAAAGTCGCGCTGACCATTCGCAATCACGACGGACCGCGGCGCTGGTTTCTAGTGCCGGCGCGCCTGGATGCGCCCCTGCACGACAAGCCGAGTGCGCGCGCGGTGTGGAAGCTGAAGTGGAGCGAGCACGTGCGCGCCGACTACCTGCGCATCCAGGGAATGCCGGAATTCTATGCGATTCCCGTGGCCGGCTACGGCTCGGTGGTCCTGAACGACCTGGCGCTGCCGGGCACGGCGAAAGACGGCAAGCTGTGGGTATGGGAGCTGGATGCGCTGAAGATCGACGGCCAGGAGCAGCAGTTCCAGATGAAGCTGCCCTACGAGCTGAAGATCCAGCACTTCGATCAGACGGCGATCGAGAGCCAGAGCGGCCCGAGCAAGGTCGAGCTGCGGGTGCGCAACCGCTACTCGGTGCCGCTCAAATAGGCTTTCTTCCTAGCCGCCGATGTGGGTGGCGTAGGCCGCGGCGTCCATCAGCGCCTGGAATTCACCCGAACTCTCGGCCTGAATGCGGACCATCCAGCCGGCGCCGTAGGCGTCGTCGTTGACGGCTTCGGGCGCGGCGTCCAGGCCTTCGTTCTTGGCGACGACCACGCCGCTGATGGGCGCGTACAACTCGCTGACGCTTTTAGTGCTCTCGACGGTGCCGAAGCGGCCGCCGGCGCTGACGCGGGTGCCTTCAGCGGGCAGTTCGACGTAGACGATGCCGCCGAGCGCCTCTTGGGCATGGTCGGTCACGCCAACAGTGTAGGTGCCGTCGCCTTCGTCGCGGGCCCACTCGTGGTCGTTGGTGTAGCGGAGATTGGCGGGAACGCTCATGATTTCCTCTTGAGATATGGAGTTGAACCTACGCCTTGGCCGAGCCGGGCGTGACGAACGGATAGGGCACCACCACCGCCTTCTTGGCCTGGCCGCGGATGTCGATGGCCAGCTCGGTGCCGGGTTGGGTGAGATCGGGGCGAACGAAGGCCAGCGCAATCGGCTTCTTGGCCGTGGGCGAGTGGGTGCCGCTGGTGACCTTGCCCACCACTTCGCTGCCGAGCAGGACGGGGTAGTCCGAGCGCGGCACGCCGCGATCCAGCAGCTCCAGGCCCACCAGCTTCTTGGGCAATCCGGCTGCCTGGCGGCGCTTGAGGGCCTCGCTGCCAATGAAACCATTGGGCTTCTTTAGCTTGATGGCCCAGCCGACCCGGGCTTCCAGGCCAGTGGTCTGGTCGTCGAGCTCGTGGCCGTAGAGCGGGTATCCCATTTCCAGGCGCAGGGTATCGCGGGCGCCCAGGCCGATGGGCATGACGCCCAGGTCGCCGCCGGCCGCGAGCAGCTCGTTCCAGAACGGCGTCGCCAGCTCGGGCGGAATGAAGATCTCGAAGCCGGCCTCGCCCGTGTAACCCGTGGTAGCTACGAGCAGGTTCGCGCCCTTCCAGTCGTGCACGCGGATGAAGTTGCGCGGCAAGCCGATTGCGTCGCCAGGTGCCACCCGCGCCAGGAGCTGGCTGGCGTTGGGGCCCTGCACGGCGATTTGGGCAAAGTCCTTGCTGCGGTTATGGATGCGCTCGGGGTGCAGGGCCACGGCCTGGATGTGCGCAAAATCCTTGTCCGTATTCGAGGCGTTGACGCAGAGCAGAAAGCGCTCGCGGCCCAGCCGGTACACGTACAAGTCGTCAACCGCGCAGCCGTCTTCGTGGCACAGAACGGCGTAGCAGGCATCGCCGTCGGCCAGCACGCTCACGTCGTTGCTGACCAAGCGGTTGACCTCGGCCTCGGCCTCCGGCCCTTCAACAATGATTTCGCCCATGTGACTGACATCGAACAGACCGACCGCGGTGCGCGTGGCCTCGTGCTCCACCACCAGGCCCTTGCCCTGGTACTGCACCGGCATTTCCCAGCCGGCAAAAGCGACCATCTGGCCGCCGAGCGCCACGTGGGCGTCGAAAAGGGGCGTGCGGAATAGCTCGGTGTGGTGTAGCTCGCTCATGTCCGTTCCTTGGCCGCTGTACCACGGCA
>JACRCU010000171.1 GCA_016218865.1 Deltaproteobacteria bacterium
GAAGAACGGCCCGCCCGGCACCTTGCGCGCCAGGGCCATCACCGTCCGCGCGCGTTGGCCAAGCTTGTAGCTGGGTTGCATGTCGGTGCCGCCAGCGCCGGTGTAGTTCTCGACGACCGCGGCGGTGCGCTGCCACAGGTGGTAGGCGATCTTGTCCTGGTACTCCATCCACAGCACCTGGGCGGGCAACACCTTGAGATTGCCCACGACTTTGCTGACCGAATGGGCCCCACAGGCGTTGCGATCCACCACGGTGTAGGTCAAGCCGTCGGGCAGGAGGAACTGCAGCCATTCCTCGAAATCGATGCAATTGCCGATGGTTCTGCGCATCCAGTTGCCGGTGACCGAGGTCGACAGCGGCACGTAGCCCGGATTGACCCAGGTGTCGCCGCCTTGCGCGCTGTCGCCGCTGCCGGTCCCATCGAGCGCGCCCTGGCCGTCGCTGGTCGTGCCCGTGGTGGTCAGGTTGGCGCTGCCCTCGGTGCCCGAGCAGCCCAGGACCACACAAAGTCCCCAAAGCAGACAGGCACTTCGGAGCATGATCGGCCTCCTACTCGTCGATCGGTCGCTGCAGCCGCCACAGCCGGTGCACGGCGCGGTTGCGGAAGTCGGGCGGGATGCTGCGGGTGGTCCAGTCCTCGATCGCCGCCGGCAGACCGTCGAAATTCGGCTGGAACTGCTGATGGTTGGTCGAGAACCACAGTACACCGCCCGGGCGCAGCCGGTCGAGAACCCTACGCAACAAGTCGGCATGATCCCGCTGCACGTCCCAGTCGCTGCCGGTGCGGCGCTGCGAGAACGACGGCGGGTCGACGATGGCCAAGTCCCAGGTCTTGCCCTGTTTTTCGGCCCACTCCAAGAAGGCATCGGCCTCGATCTGGTGGCGGCGGTGCGGCCCCAGGTCCTGGCCGTTCAGGCGCAGGTTGTCGGCCAGCCAGTCCAGGTAGGGGCCCGACACGTCGACCGAGTCGCTGCTGCGCGCCCCGCCGACCGCCGCCGCCACCGTGAAAGCCCCGGTGTAGCAAAACAAATTGAGCACGTCGTCGCCGGCGCAGCTGCCGCGGACCAGCTTGCGGGTGTCGCGGTGGTCCGAGAACAGCCCGGTGTCCAGGAAGTCGTCCAGGTTCACCAAGAACTGCAGGTCGCGCTCGCGGACGGGCAGGCGCTTGCCGGTGGTGTCCAGGCGCCGGTAGCGCGAGCCCGCCTCGGGCCGGGTGCGCCGCTGGCGGGTGTGGATTTGCTCAGGCGGAATGCCAAGTTTCTGCCCCACCGCCGCGGCCATCGCTTCGAGCCAGCCGGGCAGCTCGGCGGTCTGGGTGCGGGTGAATTCGGCCACCACCAGGTGCCCGGCGTAGTAGTCGACCACAGCGCGGATCTCGGGGATGTCGCGGTCGTACAGGCGAAAGCAGTCGATCTGCTGCTGGCGGAAGCTGGGCGCCAGCTTGTTGTAATTCTTGGCGACGCGATTGGCGAGCATCTCGGCCTGCCGCGCGATGATGTGCTGTGGGTCGGGGAAGTCCATGGCGGCAGCATAGCCCGGCGGCCGCGGCGGCGAAAGGATCCGCGCATGGGATCGCCCCGCCAGAGGATCGACACCCATAGGATCGACACCCATAGGATCGACACAGGGCGCGCAGTTCCTTACACTTACCGGCCCCTGCCCGGCCCAGGCCGGCCCACGGAGAGCTGACGATGCCCGCACCCGCCCAGACGCCCCAGACCGTTGCCGAAATCCGCAAGGCTTTTCTAGACTTTTTTGCCGAGCACGGCCACGCCGTGGTGGCGTCGCACTCGCTGCTGCCGCCCGCCGACCCGACGCTGCTGTTCGTCAACGCCGGCATGGTGCAGTTCAAGGACTACTTCACCGGCGCCCGCGCTGCGCCGTACAAGACCGCGACGAGCACCCAGAAGTGCCTGCGCGTCTCGGGCAAGCACAACGATCTGGAGAACGTGGGCCGCACCCGCCGCCACCACACCCTGTTCGAGATGCTGGGCAACTTCTCGTTCGGCGACTACTTCAAAGAGGGCGCGATCCGCTTTGCCTGGCAGTTCCTGACCGAGTGGCTGCGCCTGGATCCGTCGCGGCTGGTGGTGACCTGGTTCGGCGGCAACGACAGCCTGCCGGCCGACACGGAAGCCCGCGATCTGTGGAAGGCGATCTCGTCGCTGCCCGAGAGCCGCATCCTGCCGCTGGGCGAAAAGGACAACTTCTGGGCGATGGGCGACAGCGGCCCCTGCGGCCCATGCACCGAGATCTACTACGATCTGGACCCGAGCCAAGGTCCCGCCTGCACGCTGTACGCCGACGACGGCCGCTACATGGAGATCTGGAACTGCGTGTTCATGCAGTACGATCGCCAAAACGGCCACCTGACGCCGCTGCCGGCGCCGTGCGTGGACACGGGCATGGGCCTGGAGCGCATCGCCTCGGTGGTGCAGGGCCAAACCTCGAACTACGCGACCGACCTGTTTCTGGACCTGATCGCGGTCACCGAGCGGCTGGCGAACACCAAGTACTGCGGGCAGTTCGACCCCGAGAACGTGGTGTCGGGCCAGCCCGACATCGAGCGCGACGTGGCCTTCCGCGTCATCGCCGACCACGCCCGCGCCACCGCGTTCCTGATCGCCGAAGGCATCTACCCGGACAGCGAGGGCCGGGGCTACGTGCTGCGTCGGGTCATGCGCCGGGCCATGCGCTACGGCCGCAACCTGGGCATCAAGGGGCCGTTCCTGTGCGAAGTGGCGGTGAAGGCTGCGGATCTGCTGGGCGGGATCTTCCCCGAGCTGCAGACCCAGCGCGCGGTAATCGAGCGCGTAACCCGCCAGGAAGAAGAGCGCTTTGGCCAGACCTTGGAGTCGGGCTTGCGGCTCATCGCGGCGGAAATTGCGCGGATCGCGGCGGAGGGCGGCGCCAAGGTGCTGCCGGGCGCCACCGTGTTCCTGCTGCACGACACCCACGGCTTCCCCACCGACCTGACGGCGCTCATCTGCGGCGAGCAGGGTTTCGCTTTGGACATGCCGGGTTTCGATCAGGCCATGGCCGAGCAGAAGGCGCGCGGCAAGGCGAGCTGGAAGAAGGGCGGCGGCGACCTGGCCGAGCTGGCCAAGGAACTGGGCGACGAGGGTTTGACGACCGAATTCGTCGGCTACGAGCACGATCACACCGCCGCGACGGTGCTGGCGGTCATCCACGCCGGGGCGCGCGTGGCCAGCCTGGGCGTGGGCCAGGAGGGCCTGCTGGTCCTGAGCCGCACCTGCCTGTACGGCGAGGGCGGCGGCCAGGTCGGCGACAAGGGCGAGATCGCGCTGGTCGAAGGCGGGCGCGCGGTGGTGCTGGACACGCTGAAGGCCGGAAAAGGACTGCACTTCCACCGGGCGCGCATCGAGAACGGCGCGGTGGCGGCGGGCGACCAGGTGCTGGTGCAGGTCGAGGCGGCGCGGCGGGCGTCGATCCGCGCGCACCACTCGGCAACCCACCTGATCCACAAGGCCTTGCGCGACACGCTGGGCGCGCACGTCAAGCAGCGCGGCTCGCTGGTCGAGGCGGGGCGGCTGCGCTTCGACTTCTCGCACTATGCGGCCCTGACCGCCGACGAGATCCGCGCGGTGGAGCGCCACGCCAACCAGCGCGTGGTGGCGAACCAGGCGGCCGAGGTGGAAAACACCAGCATGGACGAGGCGGTCAAGCGCGGCGCCATGGCCTTCTTTGGCGACAAGTACGGCGACGTGGTTCGCGTGATGAAGCTGGGCGACTCGATCGAGCTGTGCGGCGGCACCCACGTGGCGCGGACCGGCGACATCGGCCTCATCCAGATCGTCAGCGAGAGCGCGGTGTCGGCGGGTGTGCGGCGCATCGAGGCGGTGTGCCACCTGGCGGCGGTGGAGCACGTGCAGGGGGCGGCGCAGACGCTGGATAACCTGGCGCGGCGCCTGGGTTCGCCGGTGGAGCAGGCGGGCGAGCGGCTGGAGCGCGTGTACGAGCAGTTGAAGGCCGCGCAGCAGGAAGTGGAGCGCTGGAAGCAAAAAGCCCTGTCGGGCGGCGGCGGTGCGGACGCGCAGGAGCGGACCATCGCGGGGCTGAAGTCGGTGTTCCGCACGGTGGAGGGCGCCGACGCGGTGGTGCTGCGCAACCTGGCGGACCAGACGCGCGACAAGCTGGGCTCGGGCGTGGTGGCGCTGCTGTCGCTGCAAGAGGGTGGCAAGGCGCTGCTGCTGGTGGCGGCGACCAAGGACGTTTGCCAGAAAGTGCCGGCGGGGCCGCTGGTTGCGGAGCTGGCGCCGCTTTTGGGCGGGCGTGGCGGCGGGCGGCCGGACATGGCGCAGGCGGGTGGCAACGCCCCGAGCGACGTGGCGGCGTTGGCCGAGGCGTTTTTCGCGGGTGTGGCGGCGCGGGCCTCGTAGCGCTTTCGTGGGGGTTGGGGCCGTGGGCGGGTTGGCGGGGCTGGCTTGTTGGTGCGGGATTCGCGTGCTGAGCGTAGACATGGCGAATCCGCGCTGCGCGCGGACCGGGTGCTAGTCGCCGCGGGCAGTGGCCCGGGCGACCCTAGGCCTGCGCCGCCCTGACGGGCGCCGCTGGCCTGGCCCATGCGGGTGACGCCCCCTTTCGCCCAGCGCGGCCGGAGCCGCGCCGAGACCGGTATCGCGCGGTATCACTGAGACCGTGAGACGGGTATCAGGCTCGACAAGGGCTCGAAATTAGGCAAGATCAGTTTGGCACA
>JACRCU010000172.1 GCA_016218865.1 Deltaproteobacteria bacterium
CCACCCGCGCCGGCACGCTGGACAGCCGGTCGGGCGAGATCGCGGCGCGCGCCTTGGAATTCGGCGACTTGGCTGCCAGCGCCGTGATGGTGCCGCGCAACCGCATGACCGCCCTCTCGCTGGAGGCGAGCGTCGAGGACATGCGCAAGCTCGTGGTAGAGACGGCCATCGCGCGCTTGCCGGTCTACCACGGATCGCCCGACACGATCGTGGGTTACGCGACGACCCGCGACCTGGCCCACGGCCTGCTGCAGGGGCGGCTGACCAGCGTGGCCGACGTGCTGCGCCCGACCCACTTCGTGCCGCGGAGCACCAAAGCCATCCATGTGCTCAAGGAGTTGCAGCGCCGGCAGATGCAGCTGGCGGTGGTGGTCGACGAGCACGGCGGCGTCTCGGGCGTGCTGACGCTCGAGGACTTGATCGAGGAACTGGTGGGCGAGGTGCTGGCCGAGGACGAGCAGCCCGAGCAGCGTATCCACGTCGAGTCCGAGCGGGTGGTGCTGGTGGCGGGCTCGACGCCGATCCGCGACGTGAACCGCCAGCTGGACCTGGACTTGCCCGAGGACGGCGAGGGCACCACCATCGCGGGCCTGTGCATCGAGCTGGCCGGCGACCTGCCCAGCAAGGGCGCGCGCATCACCGACGAAGCGGGCATCACCTTCGAGATCGTCTCGGCCACCTCGCGCTCGGTCAGCCAGGTGCGCATGGAACTGCCGCCCAAGACCGACAAGACCGAGCTGGACGAGTAGCCGCTTCGTCCGCCCCAAAACGCCAAGGCCCCGCGCGAACCGGAGTTCGGCAGGGCCACTGGGCGGACACCCAAGCATTTCATGTAGTAGAAGAAGGGTGCCTTCTTCCGCGCGCTACTTATGGGCCAGGGCTTCCTGGGCCTCGGGGGCCGCCTTGCTCTCGCTCATCCGCCGCAGCATCGGCGCGAAGGGCAGACCGAGCAGCGTGCCGGCGACCGCGCCCGCGACCAAGAAGAAGAACAGCGTCGCTGCCAGGCCCAGGCCCATGCCGCCGCCGACCACCAAGCGGGCCAGCCAGCTGTTGTCGCCGGCCGAGCCGAACAGCACGTTGTACATGGTCATGCCCATGTAGCCGCCGTAGAGCACGCCCGGCACCGCGCCGATGAACAGGAAGGCGACGAACGTGAGGGCCGCGCCGATGTACGTGGGGAGCAGAACGATGTGATTGCGAGTGGTAGCCATGGTGTCCTCCTTCGGGTTCTGGTTCCTGCGGGCGGTGTGTTTCCGTCCGTCCTGACCGTTACCATTGCATGGGCCGTGCCAACTAGCATGTGCTGTAATTTCAAGGAGTAGAAAATGGCTGCTATGTTCGGATTGTCGGACGCGGCGGCTGTCGGGAACGCGCGACAGGTGCGCCGTCGGTAATAGTGTAGGTATTTCATATGGATGAGTGCTCGTCCGGAATTTTGGACAGCCTGTCGGGAATTCCGGACAGCCCTGCCCACGGCAAATCTCCGTGATTTCGCGACGTAGAGAACCAAATCCGTCCAATTCGGATCGAAGACTTGGGCAATTTCTCGGGCCCGAACCGGGGTCCCCGCCTGATTCTCGCCAGTTGCCAGTCGGGTCGGGGAAGCCGTTCCCGCGCGAATCAGGTGGGGTCCATAGAAGATGCCCCCCTTCCTGCGCTATCCTCCGCCGCCCGCACGAGGTCGCCCATGTCTGCCGAATCGCCCGCTCCCCAGCCCCTGCTTGTCGCCCCGCCCGAGGGCCTGGACGACGACACCGCGCTGCTCGCCCTGGTCGAGTGGCTCGCCGGCCGCGGCATGGAGCTGTACCCGCACCAGGACGAGGCGCTGCTGGAGCTGTTCTCGGGCAAGCACGTCATCCTCGCCACGCCCACGGGATCCGGCAAGTCCTTGGTTGCGCTGGGGATGCACTGGCGCGCGCTGTGCCGCGGCGAGAAGACCATCTACACCAGCCCGATCAAGGCGCTGGTCAACGAGAAATTCTTCGACCTGTGCCGGGCTTTTGGCCCCGACCAGGTGGGCCTGCTGACCGGTGACGCCACCGTGCACCGCGAGGCGCCGATCCTGTGCTGTACCGCCGAGATCCTGGCCTTCATGGCGCTGGACGACGCCGCGCGCACCCAGAAGTGGCACGTGGTGATGGACGAATTCCACTACTACGGCGACCGCGATCGCGGCATGGCCTGGCAGATCCCGCTGTTGCAGCTGGAAAACACGGCGTTCTTGCTGATGAGCGCGACCCTGGGCGACACCACCCGCATCGAAGAGGACCTGCAGAAGCGCACCGGGCGGCCGGTGGCCAAGGTGTCCGCGGTGACGCGCCCTGTGCCGCTGGAGTACACCTACCACGAGATTCCGCTTCAGGAAGTGGTGGGGCAGCTGGTCGCCGAGAAGAAGGCGCCGTGCTACCTGGTGCACTTCTCGCACCGTGAGGCCAGCGAGACCGCCGGCGCGCTCATGAGCGTGGACATCTGCACCAAGGACGAAAAGCGCCTGATTGCCGAGCAGTTGAAGAACGAGCGCTGGCCCAGCCCCTACGGCAAGAACTTGCAGCGGCTCATCCGCCACGGCATCGGCCTGCACCACGCCGGGCTGCTGCCGCGCTACCGGCGGCTGGTCGAGAAGCTGGCCCAGGGCGGCTTCCTCAAGATCATCTGCGGCACCGATACCTTGGGCGTGGGCATCAACGTGCCGCTGCGCACCGTGGTGCTGACCAAGCTGAGCAAGTACGACGGCGAGAAGGCGCGGCTGGTGCAAGTCCGCGAGTTCCAACAGATCGCCGGCCGGGCCGGGCGCAAGGGCTACGACGATCGCGGCTGTGTGGTGGCGCTGGCGCCCGAGCACGTCATCGCCAACAAGCGCCTGGAAGCCAAGGTGGGTCGCGACGGCAAACCAGTGAAGTTCACGCGGCAAAAACCGCCCGAGCGCGGCTACGTGCCGTGGAACGAAGACACCTTCCAGCGGCTGGTGTCGGGGCAGGCCGAGCGGCTGGACCCGGTGTTCCGCGTCGATCCCGGCCTGGTGTGCCAGGTGCTGCGCGCCGACCCCGAGCACGCCGGGCGCGGCATCAAGAAAGTCGCTGAGCTGATTGGCCGATCGCACCTGCCGCCCGGAAGCCAGCTGGTGCAGCGGCGCGAGCTGGCGCGCATCGCGCGATCGCTGCGCAAGTCGGGGATTCTGCAGGTCGGTCCCGGGCCGGTGGCGCGCTTCGACCCGGATCTGCAAGAGGACTTCAGCCTGCACCACACGCTGTCGCTGTTCCTGGTCGAGGCCCTGCAGCGCCTGGACACCGACCACCTGGAGCAGAATTCGGGCCTGGACGAGGGCGAGACGGATCTGCGCTGGGCCGAGGACGTGCTGACCCTGGTCGAGGCCATCTGCGAGCAGCCGATGCCGGTGCTGATCGCCCAGCAGAACGCCGAAAAGACCAAGCTGGTCAACGCGATGAAGGCCGACGGCGTGCCCTACGAAGAGCGCATGGAGAAGCTGGAGGGCGTCACCTGGCCCAAGCCCCTGGCAGCGTGGCTGTACGCCGAGGCCGACCGCTACGCCGAGCGCCACCCGCTGATGAGCCACGACGACGTGCGGCCCAAGCGCATCGCGCGGACGATGTTCGAGGACTGGCGCACGTTTTCCGAGTTCGTCCAAGAGCTGGACATCGAGCCGGCCGAGGGCGTGCTGCTGCGCTACCTGTCGCAAGTCTACAAAACCTTGCTGCAAAACGTGCCCGAGCGCTGGCGCAGCGAGGCGGTGTGGTCGGCGATCGGCTACCTGCGGGCGGTGCTGGCGCAGACCGATGCCAGCCTGGTCGAAGAGTGGGAGGCGATGCGAGGGATTCGCCGCGAGGGCGGTGACCTGAGCCTGCCCGACGATCCCCACAAGAAAAGGCCGCGGCTGCTGGCGGACTTGGCCAAGGATCCCAAGGCCTTTACTGCTCGTCTCCGTGCCGAAGCGGTGCAATTCTACCGGCTGCTGTGCCTGGGCGACTTCGAGCAGGCGGCGGCGAGCATCGCCCAGGGCAGCGGCGACGCCGAGTGGACCGCCGAGCGGCTGCGCGACAAGTGGGCGAGTCTAGAGACGGAATTGGCCAGCGCGCCGGTGTGGGACAGCCGGGTCCGCCTGAGCGACGCGTGCGTGGTCCGGTCGGTGTCCAGCGTGCTGTGGAGCGTGGAACTGACGATTTTTGATAGCGATGGCCAGAGCGACCTGCGGCTGGTGCTCGAGGCGGACCTGCGCGGCGAGCTGGTGGACGACCAGGAGCCGCAGCTGCTGTGGCTGGTTGAGGTAGGGTAATCCGCTAAGATCAAGAAGATATCTTGCCTTGCCCCGACGGTTGCTGCCCTTGGTCTTCGGTCCCACCGGCTCCACTCCGCCGTCGCGATTTCGCCAACGATTCTGAACATGAAGCTGGAGTTTGACGCCCGCCTGGGCCCGGCGTAGGCTCGCCGCGCTCCGGCTCCGGCACGCGGTGCCCCGTCCCACAGTGGAGGAAACCATGCTCGAACTCATCTGCCAGGGCTGCGGCCGCACGGTGCCGCTGGCCGCCCCGACCCCCTGGCGCTGCCCAGGCGCCGGCGACGGCCGCGATCACGTGTTGGCGGCGCCGCCCTACGCCAACGCCGCGGTAGGCCCCGAAACCAATCCCTTCTTGCGTTATCGCCAGAGCATGAGCGCCTGGCACTTGGCGCGGCAGCAGGGTCTGAGCGACGCCGACTACTGCCAGCTGGTGCAGGACCTGGACGACCACGTCCGCGCTGTGGACGGCGTGGGCTTTGTCCAGACGCCCTTTGGTCGCAGCCAGGCCCTGCAAGACGCGGCCGCGGCGCCGGGCCCCGTGTTCGTCAAGGTGGAGACCGCGGCGCCCGGTGGTTCGCACAAAGCCCGCCATCTCATGGGTTTGGCCCTGTTTGCCCAGGTGCAGCAGCGCGCGGGGCTCCTGTCTGGCGAGCAGCCCCGCTTGGCGATCGCGTCCTGCGGCAACGCGGCGCTGGCGGCAGCCGTGATTGCCCGCGCCTGGCAGCGGCCGCTCGACGTCTTCATCCCGCCCGACGCCAACCCGCGGGTGGTGGCGCGCTTGCAAGCCCTGGGCGCGCAAGTAGAAATCTGCCACCGCCAGCCGGGCGTGGCCGGCGACCCGTGCTACCACGCGTTCTTGCAGGCGGTGGCGCAGGGGGCGCTGCCGTTCTGTTGCCAGGGCAGCGACATCGGCCTGACCATCGAGGGCGGCAAGACCCTGGCCTGGGAGCTGGCCGAGCTGCTGGCCGGCGCGGGTGTGCGCGGCGGTCGCCTGTTCGTGCAGGTGGGCGGCGGCGCGCTCGCCTCCAGTGTTTGGCAGGGTCTGGCCGAGGTCCTGCCCACGGGCGCCCGGCCCCGCTTGCACCCCGTGCAGACCCACGGCGCCTACCCGCTGCGGCGCGCATGGCTGGCGGTGGCCGCAGAGGTGGCGCGCGAGCTGGGCGACGCGACCCTGACCCAGCAGGCGCAGGCCCTGACCTCGACCGGCGAACCCGCGCAAGATGACCGCTTTGCCCGGGGTTTGCACGCGCAGCTGGCCACCCCGGCCGGCCAGGCGGCCCTGCAGCGCGCCCTGGCCACGGCGACCCAAGAGCGGTCCCGCTTCATGTGGCCCTGGGAAGAGGCGCCGCACAGCGTGGCCCACGGCATCCTGGACGACGAGACCTACGACTGGTTGGCGCTGGTGCGCGGCACGCTGGAAAGTGGCGGGTTCCCCGTGATCGCCAGCGAGGAGCTGCTGGTGCGCGCCCATGCCCAGGGCCGCGCGGCGGGCTATCAGGCCGATCCTACGGGGACTTCGGGGCTGGCCGGGCTGCTGGTGCTGGCTCAGGCCGGGCTGCTGGCGGCCACCGAGCCGGCGGTGGTGCTGTTTACCGGCGTGGAGCGCTAGAGGCTTACCACCGCCTGCGCCTTCGGATTGCTCCGCGCCTCGAGCACCGCGCGCTTCTCGCCGACCTCCAGTCGCTCGTCCACGTCGGCCGGAAGTGCAAAGATCGCCTGACCTTGCGCATCGGCGGTCGCCTCGATCTGGGTGCCGTCCGACAGCGTCAGCCGCAGCGCCTCGCCACCCTTGGGGGTGCGGCCGCAGTCGCGCTCATTCGCGATCTTCTTCAGCTCGCGCTCGCCCAGGTCCTCGTCGTGCTCGCCGATCTCGCTCTGCTGATAGACGGCGCCGAGCAGAAACACCAGTCCGCCCGCCAGGACACCGCCCGTCAGCAGGTAGCGCTGCTGCTGGGCACCCGGCGCCTCTTCGGGATCGGGCGCCCGCGTCGCCGTCCAGGCCAGCCCCGCACCGCCCAGCAGGCTCGCCGCGCCGCCCACCAGCCACTCGGCCAGCAGCGACTGCCCGTCGGCCCGCACCTTGGTGTGGCGAACCCCGCGCGCCCGCTGCCGCAGCTCGTCGCCGCAGCGCGCCCGCTCGAACACGGTCGCAACCACGGTCAAACCCTCGCGTTTGCCAGCCACGCCCAGCAGCGAGGGCAGGGTGATCGCCTGCTTGCGCGGCGTTTCCAGGGGTACGGCGCGGAGCTCCGACTCGCGGATCATCCGGGCGCAGTCGGTGAGGGCGAGGGCGAGCAGGGCCAGGGCCAGCAGACGCGGGGCGATGGGGGCAGTGCGGGGGCGCATGGTTCAGCTCTGCACGCAGGG
>JACRCU010000176.1 GCA_016218865.1 Deltaproteobacteria bacterium
CACGCTCTGCACCGGTGCGCAGATCTGCCAAGCAGGGAGCTGTGTTACGGGCAAGGCGGTCAACTGCGACGACGTCAACCCGTGCACCGCCGACGCGTGCGAGGCCAAGCAGGGCGGCTGCTTGCACGCTCCGCTGGACGCCACGCCGGGCGACGACAACTCGGCGTGCAGCACCGACGACACCTGCGCCAAGGGCTCCTGTGTCGGCAACACCCTGCCGTGCAACGACAACGAGGCCTGCAGCGACGACAGCTGCGACCCCAAGACCGGCTGCGTGCACCTGGCGGTGGCGGCGACGGCGTGCGACGACCAGGACCCGTGCACCGTCGGCGACACCTGCGGGGGTGGCAAGTGCTTGGCGGGCAAAGACAAGCTCGGCTGCGACGACGGGGTGCTTTGCACCAACGACAACTGCACGCCAGCCACCGGCTGCACCCATGTTCCAGACTCCAAGGCATGCGACGACAACAATCCCTGCATGGCCGACGTCTGCGATCCTCTGATTGGCTGCAAGTACTTGGCCACCACCGACCCCTGCTCGGACAACACTGCCTGTACGGTGGGTGACCAGTGCAGCGCCGGGAACTGCAATTCGGGCAAAGCGGTGAACTGCGACGACGGCAACGCTTGTACGGATGACAGCTGCGATGCCACCAGCGGCTGTACCCATTCCGCCAACGCTGCAGCTTGCACGCAAAACGGCCTCTGCGGCGTCTGCTCCGGCGGCACTTGCGCCGGCGCCACCGCGCTGTGGCAGTGGTCCGTTGGATCCAAGAGCGCAAATGACAGCTTTCGCGCGCTCGCCGTGATGCCCGACGGCGGTTTTGCGGTCGTTGGTTCAACCAATTCCGCTGGCCTTGGGGTGCCCTGGGGCAACGACCAGGACTTCTGGACCCGACGAACCGACGCCCAAGGCAAGCTGCTCTGGGACGACGTGCGCGGTGGAGCCGGACTCTTTGACGACGTCGCGATGGCTGTGGCGACGCTGCCCAATGGAAACATCGTGTCCACAGGCATCCTCAACGGCAAGCTGCTGGTATTGTGCCAAAATGCCGCTGGCGACGACTTGTGGACCTACTCCGACGTGTCGTGGGGCGAAGGACCAGGCGGTACTGCCAACTGGAGCACGGCCACCTCGGTGCTGCCGCTGGCGGACGGGGGTGTCGCCGTTGCGGGCTGGCTGACTGGTTCCATCGACGGCCGGGGCCGCGGCTGGTTGGTGCGACTCAACGGGGACGGCACTGGTGCCTGGGCGAAGACGTTCGGCTGGCAATCTGCAGGCGGGCAAACCATGGATCGCACCGTGGGGGCGCTGGCGGCCTGGAACGGCAGTGGCTTCGCAGTGCTTGGCTACGCGGCCAAGGCGGTCCAACTGGATCCGAGCGGCGAGTTGGTCGCCACGTTTGTGTCTGGAGACGGAACTTCGGCAACGGACAAGAAGTACGCCTTTGTGGTCGCCGACTCGCTGGCCGCGGTGCCGCAACCGGGTGGCGAACTCGCCGTGGTGTCTGGGGCCTCGCTGGCCCGCATCGGGGCCGACACCAACCTCTACTGGCACAGGACCGTTTTTGCCGGCACCATCGAGTCATTGACACCGATCGGCGGCGGCTACTTTGTCCTGGTCGGCGAGAAGTCCCCCAAGCTTGGAATCAGCGTGGTGGACGGACTCGGCAACACAACTTGGGAGAGCTTCACGGACTGGCAGGGCGAATCGGCAAAGGCATCTGCCGTGCTGCCCCTGGGCGATGGGGGACTCGCCATTGCCGGCCGACACGGTTCGACCATCACCGACATGAACGCGCTGCTCTTCCGCACCGATGCCTTTGGCCACACGACTTGTGGCACGGCGGGGATTTGCCTTGGCAAGGCGGCAACGGCCTGCACCGACGACAACCCGTGCACGGCGGATGGCTGCGACCCTGCGACGGGGTGCTCCCACCAGCCGGTCGGCTCTGGCTACGGCTGCGAGTTTGGGCCCAAATCGTGCATTCCCTCTGGCATTTGCATTGCCGACAAGTGCGAAGCGTTTGCGCCCAAGTGTGCGGACGACAGCGCCTGTACTGCGGACAGTTGCGACGCCAAGACCGGCGATTGCGTCTTTGTTCCCCTGGTCAACGGCAGCGGCTGCGACGACGGGAAGCCGTGCACCGTTGGCGACGGGTGCGTTGCGGGCACCTGCGCCGGAACGCCGATGGCGTGCGGTCCGTCTGAGAAATGCCAAGTGGGTCTGTGTGTTGCCGCTGGACCATCCGGCACGGCCACGGTCATGGGGGGCAAGTTCACCATGGGGTGTGTGGCCGGCGACTCGGCCTGCAGCGACCACGAGAAGCCGCCACACGTCGTTGACGTCTCGTTGTTCTTCATCGACGTCACCGAGGTCGCGATCGCTCAGTACGCCAACTGCTACGCCGAAGGGGCCTGTACCACGCCGGGTCAGGACTTCGGCTGCAACTGGGGAGTCCTCAACCACGATCTGCATCCAGCCAATTGCGTTACGTGGGAGCAGGCCAAGCAGTTCTGCGAGTGGAAGGGCGGGCGCCTGCCCACCGAAGCCGAATGGGAAAAGGCCGCCCGAGCCGGCCTCGATGGCTCCCTCTACGCCAACGGCAAGAACAACTTGAGCTGCCAGGAGGCCGTGTTTACCGGACTTGGCTACTTCACCTGCAAGAACGCGACGACCGCCCCCGTCGCCTCGAAGCTCACCGGCACGAACGCGCTGGGGCTGTACGACATGGCCGGCAATGTGAGCGAGTGGGTCGCCGATTCCTATGGATACGCGTTCTACTCCGTATCGCCAAAGGTCAATCCTTTGAATAGCATAGGAAGTAACAAGGTTTCTCGCGGCGGCAACTACGCGCAAAGTCCAAGCTTCCTGCGCGCATCTGCGCGGTTTCAGGGCCCGCCGCAGTACGGCCTCGAGACACTTGGGTTTCGGTGCGCCTACTCGGCGCCCTGATATGCGCCGCACCGGACTCGCTTGGGAACGGCCTCTCGGATCTGTACCCCACCTGATTCGCGCATGTTCGGTCTGCCTGACTCGTTCTGCAACTAGCGAGAATCAGGCGGGGGCCCCGGTTCGGGCCCGGTCCGCCGCCCAGGCTTTCGGGCCAGATTGAACGGATCGGGTACGACCCGGACCGGCTCCTACCGCACGCAGCGGACGCGGTGCAGCTCGGCCACGTCCTCGGCGTCGCTGAAGCCGTCCAAGAAGTGCACGTACCAGCGGTCGGTGGGTGTGCCGACCCGCTCGGTCGCGCTCCACAGGCCGTCGGCCGGCGCGGCGGGGAAGGCGGTGGGGTCGATGGCCGGCGGATCGCGCCACGGATCGACCAGCCCGCGCAGCTCCACGATGGTGGGCAGGCGCCAGCCGCCGCCGTCCAGGCTCAATTGGTCACAGTAGCCAGAGGCTTGCATGTAGGTGCGCTTGCCCTTGCCGTCGCTGCCGCCGCTGGTGTCCAGGGTGCGCTGCCAGGTCAGGCCGCTCCAGTAGTCCAGCACGCTGCCGGCGGCCGCATTCGCCTTGTAGCGGTTGTTGGCGGCGGGCGGCTTGCCCATGCCGCGCACGCAGCGGACCGGGTGCTTGAGATCCTTGATTTCCGAGGTGGTGAAGCCCCACTGGAAGTCCACGGTCCACGCCTCCAGCGGCGCCCCCAAGGTGCCGCTGCTGCTCCAGTAGGGCGCGGCCGCGGTTCCGGGAAAGACTTTGGCGGCGATGGCGGGGTCGTGCTGCTCGAAGTCGACCAAGCTCGCCAGCTCCACGCGGGTCGGCAGGCGCCAGTCGGCCTTTCCCGCCAGAATCAGCTGGCTGTCGCAGTACGCCATCGCGTCGTCCCAGGTGCGGTGGTCCACAGGCGGCGTCTGCTGCCACTGCAGCCCGGTCAGGCCGTCGCCCACCGTGCCGTCGCCCTGGTCCTGCCATTGCTTCGGGCTCACCGGCCCGGCGCCCCAGTAGGGCGAGAGCGCGGCGCAAACGGTGGCCTTTCCCGCCGTGTCGCTCACCGTGACCGCCTGCGTGCCCGGGCCACAGGCCAACTGGCACTGGCCGCCGGCGCAGGTGCTCCAGGCGCCGCAGCCGCTGCCGTCGGCCCGCGGTGTGTAGACGCAGCCGGTGCCGGCGCAGCTGTCGGTGGTGCACGGGTTGTGGTCGTCGCACTGGCCGGGCGGGCACGAGCCGGCATCGACCGCGTCGCCGCTCGCCGCATCGGCGCCGGGTGCGTCGGTCGGCGCGGTATCGGTGGCGTCGCTGGTGGCGGCCACGTCGGCGGAGCTGAACTGGCTCGCCGGCGGCACTTCTTGGGCGCAGGCGCCGGCGGCGACGGCCGCAATCAGCCAAAAGCGATGCGTGGAAGCGGGCATGCGGAACCTCGGCATGGGGGCGTCGCCGGACCCGGCGGCGCGGCAACTCGGCCCTTGGCATGGTCCACTTCGCCCGTGGCGCGGGTCAAGGTGCCGAAAGGGCAGGTTTCGCCCCGGCCGCCAGCAGAGCCGCGCGCATCCCCTCGCGATCCTCTGGGGTCACGATGCAGCGCATGGCGCCGTCGATGACCAGCCCGCCGCGCATCCGGGTAGCCCAAACCCTAGCTCGCCTGCGCCCTTGCAGATACCAGCCCACGTGCAGCCCGGGCATGCCCACGCCCATCAGCCGCAGCGTCAGCGGCGCGTCCTGGTCGCTGACCGTGGCGCCCGCGAGTGCCACCGCCGTGTCACCCCAGCCGGTGCTGACCACCAACTGGCCGCCCTCGACGCGATACCGCAGCAGCCCCGGCGCCTTCCAGGTCAGCCACACCACCGCCGCGCCGGTCAGCAGCGTGATCGCCAGCAGGACCACCACCAGCCCGGTCAGGGGCGCGCCCATGCCGTCGTGGCTGGCAAACGCAAAAGGTTTGTGCTCTTGCAGGGCCCGCTGCAGGCCATCCAGATCGGGCGCCTGCAGCAGCCAGCGCGCGCCGCGGGCCTGGACGAGCAGGGCGCGGTCGCCGCAGTCGCTGACCTGGAACACCTCGCCCAAGTCCGCGTAGCTCCAGGTGCCGGTGCAGTGGCCCGGCATGGACGTGCCAAGGACGCGGTGGCCGCCCCGCACGGTCACGGGCCGCACGCTCTGAACGTCGGCCAGGGCCAGCCGGTGCTCGTGGCGCAGCCAGCGCGGTCCAGCCATGGCGGTCACTTCGGCCGCCGTCACCTGGACGACGCGCTCGCTGCCCAGCAAGAGCCCGCCCAGCGCGAGCGCCGCAGCGGCGACCACGACGAGCGCCACCGCCGCCATCGCGCGGGCGCCGCGGCCGGTGGTCGGGACCGGCAAGAAGGTCAGGGCGGGGAGCGACGGGGTCGTCATGGCAGGACTTCGGCCCAGGCTGCGGGCCGCCCAGCAAATTAGGCCGCGCGCCGCCGGGGGCAAGCAGAGCGAGGGCGGCGTGAAAAAGTTGGTTTTGCCGCAGATCCGCCGTCGCAGCCGCGCGTCGAACGTTGTGGGAGCGTGCCCCCCACCGCTCGCGCCGCCGGAGTCTGTGCACCCGGCAGGAGGTTCAGCATGAAAAGTGGAGCTATCGTGGCCTTGATCGGCAGCCTCATCGCGCTGCTGGGCGGCAATGTGGGTGCGGGGGGCGGCGCGACGCCGTCGCTGTGGCGGCAGTGGTTCTCGGCGGCCCACTCGGAAGAGCTGGGCTACCGCGGCGTGGCGCTGCTGCAGACCTGGCCGGGGCAGATCTCGGCCGTTTTGGCGCTGATCGCCGTGGCCGCGGCGGTCCTGGTGCTGCGGCAGCGGCGCCAGCGGGCCGGCTGGCTGCTGGTTGGGGCTGGCGTAGCGCAGCTGGGCCTGGCGTGGCTGACCTGGCAGACCATCTACGCGGTGGTGCCGTGCGAGTCGCTGGGCCTCGCGGTGTGCAACGCCGACGGCGGCCTGTTGCCGATGACCTATTTGCATCTGAACGGGCTGGTCTGGCTGGCGCTGGGCGGCGCGCTGGGTGCCCTGGGCGGCGCGGGCGTGCTGGCGGCCTGGGCCGAGTACCCGGCCGATCGGCGCTTTTTGCGGGTCGCGCTGCACTGGGGCGAGCAGGTGGTGGCCGAGCGCGTGCTGTTCGTGGCGCAGCCCGTCACGGTGGGCGAGGCGGCTGGCAACCTGCTGCAGGTGCCCGCCGGCGGTCTGGCTTCGCACACGCTGTTTTCGCCCCTGGCGGGCGACGCCTACCAGCTGGTGCTGCCCTACGGCGCACGGGCCGAGCTGCAGCGCAGCGGGCAACCGGTCGATTTCGACGGGGTGGCGCAGGTGGACGACGGCTGCCGCGGCGCGGTGAGCTTCGACAACGGCTTGGAACTGCACTTCGACTTCACCGCCGCCCAGCAGGGCGCCCTGGCCGGCGGACCGCAGCGGCGCGATCAGGCGCTGGCGCTGTCGTTTGCGCTGGTGTTTTCGGCGGCCGTGGTCGCCTTCGTCGCGCTGGCGACGTTGGTGCCCCTGAGCGATCCGTGGCAGGACCGCGAGGCGCTGGCCCAGAAGAACCGCGGCCTCATCGAGGTGGCGCTGCAGGAGCCCGAGCCGCCGGCGCCGCTGCCGCTGGACACGCCGAACCTGCCGCCGCGCGAGGCCAAGGCCGACGGCGAAGAGGGCAAGGTGGGCGATCCGCAAGAAGACCCGGCCAAGGTGACCAAGGTGCCCAAGAGCGAGGCGCCGCTGCGCCGGCCAGACGATGCGCGCCACATCGGGGTGGCCGAAGCCCTTTCGGCACCTGCGGCGCTGCCGGGAGCTCTTGGCACGATCATGGCGGGCGATACCAGCGCCATTCGCGACAAGATGGCGGTGCCGATGGACGGGAACGGCGACGAGATTGAGTTCGGCCATGGCACCAACGGCTTGGGCATGCGCAACACCGGCAACGGCGGCGGCGGCGACCAGCCCCTGGTGCGCATCACCGGCAGCCAAGACGGCCCAGGTCGCGACGGCTGGGACCCGCGTGCACAAGTCGCCCTGCGGAAAAAGCCGAAAATCGCTGCTCCGCACTTCAAGCTGGCCGAACCCCAGCCGACCGCGGGCTGCGACCCCGGCGACATCAGCAAAAACGTCCGCAGCCGCAGCAACGCCATCCGATCCTGCTACGAAACGCAGCTGTTGGCGCACTCGGACCTGGCTGGCAAGGTCACGCTGCAGTGGACGGTGGCGGGCGACGGCCGCGTCAGTGGCGAAAAGACCGTGGATGACACCCTGGGCAACGCGACCGTGACCGATTGCGTGCTGCGGGCGGTGCGACGCATTCAGTTCGCTCCGCCGGCTGCCGGGGTGTGCGTGGTGCGCTGGCCGGTGGTGTTCCGCCCGGATTGATGGCGGCTCCAGCGGCTACGGGACCGGACCGCACAAAAACACGCGCCGAACCCTATACGCACGGCGCAGGCTCCGACATGCTCACGGCGTGGTCCGACCTGGGCCGCCTGCGAGACTGCGATGACCTGGCCGATTCTGCGCGGGATCTTGCTGTTCCTGGCTCTTACGGCGGCGGCCTGCACCAGCGCAGACGGCCACTCGCCGACTCTGGCCGACGCCAAGGCCCTGCAGCACTTGATCGGCGAGGTCGGGCTCGTCCAAAAGCAGCTGGTTGCGCACCCCGAGCTGGCGGGCACGGGCAAGGGCGTGCCGGCGCCCGCGGTGCTCACCGCCGAACAGCGGACGCTGCTGCTGTCGTGGTGGGCGCCGCACCTGGACCACGACCGGGCGCTGGCCTCGTACCAGGTCCGCTTCCTCTACGGCTGGCAATCGCTCAAGACCCCCGCCGAGCAAACCCGCGCGCTCGCCGTGGGTTTGGCCGCGCTGGCGGCGCAGGTGCAGGCCAACCTGGACTTCATCGTGCGCTTCGGTCGGGTCGAGGCCGCCTACGCCGTGCTGAACGACGCCGCCCTGGATGTGGGCGTCGCGGCCGGCGAATTCGACCGGGCGCTGGTCGCCACGGCCAAGCCGCAGACCATGCTGATGCTGACCTTGGGCGTGCAGGCGCTGGAGCGGCACATCGACCACCTGCGCACCACCGACGCCATCGACGCCCCTTTCTTGGCGCTGGCCGACCAGACCCTGACCTACGCCCAAAGTGTGCAGACCGCCTACGACAAGGCGGCGCCGCGGCTGCTGGCGTCGGCGATCAGCACCGTGACCCAAGACCCGCTGGACGCGGCGACGGCGGCCCTGATCGAGCACATCGCCGAGTGGCTGGGCGACACGCGCCTGCGCAAGCGCACCTCCAGCCTGATCTCGGCCGAACAGATCGACTGGCTGGCGACCCAGCTGCAGCCGGGCGATGTGATGGTCGAGCGGCGCAATTGGTACCTGTCGAACCTGGGACTGCCGGGGTTTTGGCCGCACGCCGAGCTGTACGTGGGCGACCCGGCGACCCTGACCGCAGCCTTGGACCAGGATCCGCCGGTCCGGGCCGAGTACGGGGCGGCGGGGCTGACCGGCTACCTGCAGAAGGAACTGCCGACGGTGTGGGCCGACTACGTGGCCAAGGCCGAGGACGGCCGCCCGCATCGGGTCATCGAAGCGGTTTCCGAGGGCGTGGTCTTCTCGAGCCTGCACGAGGCGGCTCAGGCCGACTACCTGGGGGCGATGCGGCCCCGGCTGAGCCCGCTGGACAAGGCCCGCGCCATCGCTGCCGCCTTTGCCCAGCACGGCAAACCGTACGATTTCGACTTCGACTTCTTGACCCAGTCCACGCTGGTCTGCAGCGAGCTGGTCTACGTGGCCTACCAGACCCTGGCGCCCAAGCAGGGCCTGATCCTGCCCCTGACCGAGGTGATGGGCCGCCAGACCCTGCCGCCGACCGACCTGGTCAAGCTGTTCGACCAGCAGCACGGCAGCGCCGCGCGACAGCTTGACTTCGTCGCGTTCCTGGATGGGCGCGAGAGTACCCGCACCGCGGTGGTGGCGACCGAGGCCGATCTGCGGGCGTCGTGGCAGCGGCCCAAGTGGGACCTGGCGCAGCAGTAGCGAACCGCGTGCCACGGCCGGGCCGAGGAAGGGCGCATCATGACGAAAGAAACCTGGTATCGGCGGAAAACCTGGCGCGCGGCGCTGGTGCTGTTGGCCTTGGCGCTGAGCGAAGCCGGCTGCTCCATCGCCACCCTGGGCAGCGCGCGGACCATCGACCCCGGCACGACCCAAGTGTGGCTAGCGCCGCAGTTGCTGCGGGTCAGCCGCGGCAGCAAGCCGTACGTCGGGCCGCAATTCGAGCTGGGCGGCCGCTATGGTCTTGCCCCGAACCTGGACCTGGGCGCGCGGCTATGGCTGCCGCTGCCGGGCTACGCCCTGGACGCCCGCGTGGGCCTGCGGCGGGCGCGCGGCGCGGGCCTGGATGTGGCGCTGCAGCCGGGCGGCTCGTACCTGTACATTCCCGGCGGCAGTGGCAACGACGCGCCGATGCACCTGGCCACCGCGCACCTGCCGCTGCTGCTGGGTTGGCATTTTGCCAGTGGCCACCAGGCGGTGCTGGGTATCAAGCTCATCGATCTGGTGGCGATCGACACCTCGACCTACGGCCAGACGGCCCAGTTGCTCACCGGCGCCGTAACCCTGGGCGGGGTCCTGCAGGTGACCGACAACTTTGCCGTCGCGCCCGAAGTCGGCCTGGGCACGCTGCTGCTGGGCTCGCTGAGCGGTTTCGGCGCCGACCTTGGCTTTGGCGGCGCGACCCTGCAGGCGTCGCTGGGGTTCATGTTCGGCGGCCGCCAGCTGCGCCAGCACTGCGTGGATCTGCCCGTGCCGGCGACGGAGTAGGCAACGGATCGGGGCATAGTGTCCCAAAATCGACCAGTTCAAGGGACTGCGCTCGCAGGAACCCCGCGTGCCGCGTAGCCTCTCGGGCTCGACAGCGCCACCGGCGCCCGTACTGAGATCACCATGTCCGAGACAAGGTCCTATAACCCCTGGATTGGCCGCGTGCTGACCGCGCTGCCTACCGCCGCCTTCCTGGCCAGCGGCACCATGAAGCTCATGGGCGGTGCCGACGGCCTGAAGATGTTCGTCGAGAAGTTCGGCTACCCGGCCAGCGCGCTCGCACCCATCGGCGCCGTGGAGTTGACCTGCGCGGCGCTGTACGCCATTCCCCGCACGTCCGCCTTGGGCGCAGTGCTGCTGACCGGCTACTTGGGCGGCGCTGTCGCGACCCATGTGCGGGTGGGCGATCCGTTCGTGGCCCCGGTGATCTTTGGCGTGGTGGTGTGGGCGGGCCTGTACTTCCGCGACGCGCGGGTGCGGGCAGTGCTGCCGCTGCGGGCGCCCGCCGACTAGAGACCCGATCAATTTGACAGTTCTCCGCGCTGTTTCTGCTCGGAAATCGGCGCGGCGAGTCGCCGCAGGCGCGCGCTTGCGCCCCACACACAGCAGCAAGAGCACCGATCAGAAACCCGAATCCAACGGTCCACGTCGCGGCGGGTCGCGACCCCTCCGCCGTGTTCTTGCCCTTGCGACCCACCCAGCATCCGTGAGTTTTCGTCCGACGGGACCTTGGTTGCTCGGGGCCTCGGAGGATTCCGGCGGATGCTCTAGTCCCTGGCGCGCCCTTGGGTCGTGCGAGTCGCTGCGGGGTGGCGCGCCCGCCGCGGCGCGGCAAGCGGCACACCCGTGGCGGCGCCGCAGGCCTGGCTGCTTGAGTCCGGACCGCGATCGCGATAGCCTTGGCTATGCCGCCTGCCGCCCGCATGCGCCCACCGCGGCATGCGCGAAAAACGAGTGTATAAACGTTTATACACTCGATTATCCAACAGCCCGCCGCCCGCCTTGAGCCGAGGAGTCCCGATGTCGACTGAACTCGCCACTGCCAACTCTGCGACCAGCTTGGATAAGTCGGCCTACGCCGACATCTTGACCCAGCTCGGGCAGTTGTCGCGCGACATGCTGCTCGCCTTCCGCCTGCAGGTGGGCAAGTTGATGCTCGACCGCTTTTACGACGGCCAGATTCACGACTACGCGACCCACGCGGCCAACAAAGACGCCAGCTTTGCCGAATTCATGCGCGCCTGCAAAGAGGACCTGGCCGAGTTCGGCCTGGGGCCGCAGACCTTGCGCCAGTGCATCAAGGCGCGGGCGGTCTACGATCTGCTGCCGCCGAGCACCCGCGACGACATGAAATTCATGCACGTGGTCGAGCTTGGCCGCGTCGCCGAACCCACGGCGCGGGCGCGGCTGGCCATGGACGTCAAGCTCGGGCAGTGGTCGGTGGACCAGCTCAAGGAAGCCATCGGCCAGTACCGCAATGGCCGCTATTACGATACCGAGCCGTTGCATCCCGGAACCCAGCCGCCCAAGCCCGCGCCCCAGCCGGAGCACAACCTGCCGGCCGGGCGCCTGGTCAACCAGCTGGCCAAGACGGCGGCCGAGCTCGACGCGTGGCACGCCACCATGCGCGCCACCGACGCCAGCAAGCTGCGCAACGACCAGCGCGTCCGCTATGCCCTGGCGGTGGCGGCGATCAAGGCGCGCATCGCCGATATCGAGGCCGAGCTGACGGCGAAGTAGCGGGCGCAGCGGCGGCCTTGCGGGCGGCGGGGCCGGCAAACCCGGACCCACCGCGGGCCCCCACGGCGTGACACCTGCGGCCGAGCCAGGCATACTCAAGAAGCGTTGCGCGGCCTTGCCTAGCTCGGTGCGCTCCAATCCCACCAACCGTGGTCCCCCGGCCCAGGTGCTGTGATGCAGGTACATCGTCGTTTCACGCGCCATCCGATCACGCTCACGGTCTGGCTGATGGTCTCTGGCCGCTGGCTGGAATTCCAGACCACCGACATCTCGCGCCCCGGCATGTTCGTCCGGGTCCTGACCCCCACCCACCAGGTGGGCCAGGCGCTGCAGGTGCGCCTGCGGATGCCCGACGGCACCATCTTCGAGGGCATGGTGCAGGTGCGGCGGGTGGTGCCGGCGACCCACTTCAACCCGCTCGGCGCCGGGCTGGGGCTGGAGTGGTTCGCTCTGTCGACCGACAGCAAGAACCGCTGGGACAATCTGGTCTTTGGCATGCGCCGCCAGACCGAGCGCCAGAGCTACGCCGAAAACAGTCAGGATCTGCGCAGTCAGCTGCCGCCGGAGAACGTGCGCGCCATGCTCCGCAAGATGCGCGAGGCCGGCGAGCTGGCGGCGGCGCCGCGCGAAGTGCCCCATCCCGAGGCCCGCGCGCCGCTGGTCGTCCCGGTGAGCCCCGCCAACCAAGAGCGTCTGGAGGCGGTGGCCATGCGCTGCGGCCAGCAGGCGCACCTGTTCTTGAAGACCGACCGCCCGCCGGTGCTCGGCCAGCACGTGCGCATCATGCTCACCCACCCCGACACCGACGTGGAGTTCGTGGTGCGGGCCATAGTCGAGCGCATCGTCACCGGCGAAGACGACCTTTACGCCGGCATGCAGGTGCGCTGTCTGCCGATGACCGCCCAAGAGCGCGAGGAACTGGGCGAATTCGTCGCCGGTCAGCACGCGCTGGCGTAGTCCAACGTGCTGGAACGCGACCAGCCAGCCGAGTCATAGCAAATCCGTCCAATTCGGAGCGAAAACCTGGGCAGTCTCGCGGGTCCGAACCCGGGTCCCCGCCTGACTCTCGCCAGTTGCCAACCGGGTCCCGGAAGCCGTTCCCGCGTGAATCAGCTGGGGTGCATGCCGCTGGGGCATCCCAGCCCGTCCTGGCGCCAAGCGGGCTCCGCGACCCGCCAGACGCGCACCGCTGACAACGATTCGGCCAATTCGCCTCAATCCGCCACCGACGGAATTTGCCGACCCCGGCCCGTGAAAATCAGCAAGTGGCGGACTGGCGACCGCGGCAGCGGGCGACCGCAGGACACCCTTGCGCAGGGGTGTGGGCGGAGCGTGCCGCTGAGTCCCTCTTCTGACCGATCCGCTGGGCAATTCTCCGGGCCCAAGCCGGGGTGCATGGGACGTGCGGTCTTTGCCCGCTGCCCTTTGCCCAGGACTTTGCTACACTCTGGCCCAACAAGCTTTTCTGGCGGTGGGCCAGCGGGCGAACAGGGCGGTTGCCCGCTGAGGTTGGGGTTGGCATGGCAGAGCAGGTTTGGTACCGCGCGGGCGCGCTGGGGCGGTTCGTCGGTGGGCTGACGGTCTTGGCTTGGCTGGCCGGCTGCGGCGGCGACGACACGCTGACCGTGAGCCAGACGAACGACAGCGCCGCCGTCCAGGACCAGGGGGCGGCCGACGCCGGCGACTCTGCAACCGACAGTGAGGACACGGCCAGCGACGACGCCACCGACCACGACAGCGTTGGATCCGACGGCAGTGGCGACGATGCCGCGGCGCAAGATGCCGCCGGATCGGACACGCCCGCCCCCGACAGCGCCCCGCAGTGCAGCAGCGACGAAGACTGCGCGGTGGCCAACCCGTGCCTGCTGGGGACGTGCAGCGCCAAGGGCACTTGTCAGGCCGTCGCCAAGGCCGACACCACCCCATGCGACGACGGCAACGCCTGCACCAAGGCCGACACCTGCCTGGCCGGCGTGTGCACCGGCGGCGCCGCGGTGGCCTGCGACGACGACAACCTGTGCACCAACGACAAGTGCAACCCGCTGAGCGGCTGCCTGAACCTGCCCGTAACCGCCACCACCGACTGCGACGACGGCGACCCCTGCACCCAGGGCGATGCGTGCCTTGCCGGCAAGTGCGAGGCCGGCGTCAACACCTGCCAGTGCCAGGTCAGCAGCGACTGCGCCAAGTTCGAAGACGGCAACCTCTGCAACGGCTCGCTCTACTGCAACAAAAGCGCCGGCCCGCCCTACCTGTGCAAGCTGAACCCGGCGTCGCTGGTGGTGTGCCCCGGCGGCGCCGACTCGGCCTGCCAGAAAAATACCTGTATCCCCGCCACCGGCGCGTGCAAGCTGGTCGTCGCCCCCGCCAACACGCCCTGCGACGACGGCGACAGCTGCACCAGCGGCGACTTCTGCGACAGCGGGCTGTGCCAGGGCGGCGCCAACACCTGCGCGTGCAAGCAGGATGCCGACTGCGCCGCGCAGGAGGACGGCAACGCCTGCAACGGCACCCTGTTCTGCAACAAGGCCCTGGCGCAGTGCCAGGTAAACCCCATCACCGTGGTCACCTGCCAGACCGTCGACGACACCGCCTGCCTGCAGAACATCTGCAACCCCAAGGAAGGCAAGTGCTACCTGCTCCCGGTCCACGAGGGCAAGGCCTGCGACGACGGCAACCCGTGCACACCCAACGAAACCTGCAGCGGCGGCCAGTGCAGCACCGCCACCAACACCTGCGACTGCCAAAGCGACGCCGACTGCGCCGCCAAGGACGACGGCAACCTGTGCAACGGCACCCTGTACTGCGACGTGGCGGCCTATGTCTGCCGCACCAACCCGGCCAGCGTGGTGCACTGCAATACCGGCGACGATCCGGCCTGCCTGGGCGACGTCTGCGACCCGAAAAGCGGCAAATGTAGCGAAATCGCCCTGCCCAAGGACGGCACGGCCTGCGACGACGGCAACCCGTGCACCGCCCTCAGCCTCTGCAGCGGCGGCAAGTGCCAGGGCCAGGCCAACCTCTGCCAGTGCCAGAAAGACAGCGACTGCGCCGGCAAGGACGACGGCGACCTGTGCAACGGCAGCTTGTTCTGCAACCCCACCAGCAACCTGTGCGAGGTCAACCCGGCCACGGTGGTCGAGTGCCCCAGCGCCTTCGACGAGGCGTGCCTGACCAACCAGTGCGACCCCAAGACCGGCGGCTGCGGCATGAAGCCCGCCCACCAAGGCAACCAGTGCGACGACGACAGCCTGTGCAGCGGCGGCGGCTGGTGCGCGCTGGGCACTTGCGAGGTCACCGTCAAGCAGGCTTGCGAGTGCCAGCAAGACGCCGACTGCGACAAGCTGGACGACGGCGACCTGTGCAACGGCACCCTCTACTGCGCCAAAACTGCCGGCGCCAAGCCCATCTGCAAGGCCAACCCCGCCACCGTGGTGGTGTGCAAGACCGTGGACGATACCGCCTGCAGCAAGGCCATCTGCCAGCCCAAGACCGGCGTGTGCGCCCTGACCCCGATCAGCGGCCCGTGCAGCGACGGCAAGGCCTGCACCGTGCAGGACAGCTGCCTGAACGGCCTGTGCGCGGGATTGACCAAGATCTGCAGCGACGGCGTGGCCTGCACCGTCGATTCCTGCCAGGAACCCTTTGGCTGCGTGGCCGTGCCCGGCGCGCCCGCGGTGTGCAGCGACGGCAATGCCTGCACCGGCGACGCCTGCGACCTGACCAAGGGCTGCGTCACCAGCCCAGTGGCGGGCGCGTGCGACGACGGCAATCCGTGCACCGTCAAGGACACCTGCAGCG
>JACRCU010000177.1 GCA_016218865.1 Deltaproteobacteria bacterium
ACCGTCCAGACCGCGGCGTCGCTCAGCGCGCTGAACTGCGGGAAACTCAAGTGCTGCAAGAACTCGCCCGCGCCCGTCACAACGGGCAGTTGCACCAGGTGCTCGGCCTGCAGCTGCCAGAGCGGACCAAGACCGTCCAGGGCGTGGCGGACGCCGATCGCCGCGAGCACCGCCACCAACGGACCGGGGAGGGCCGACAAGGCGGCGAAACGCTTGACGAAAGGTTGTTCCCAGCCCCACAGGATGGCCATCGCCACGGCGCCAACCGCGAACGCCGCCGGCTCGAAGGCCCCCAGCGCGTGCAGCAGCGCCGAGAACGTGTTGTCGCCGCCAGCCTGGGCGAAGGCCATATCGCCCGCGAAGTTCTTGTCGAAGCCGACCAAGTGCGGCGCTTGCTTGAGGATCAACAAGAGGCCGATCGCCGCCAACAGGCCGCGGATCACGGCGTTGGGCACAAAGTCGGCCAGCGCACCCAGGCGCAGGGCACCCGCCGCGACCTGGAGCACGCCGGCCAGAACCACCGCGGCCAGAAAGGCCTGCCAGGACCCCAGGGTGGCGATCGAGGCGGCGACGATGGCGGTCAGGCCGGCGGCCGGGCCCGACACCGACAACGGCGAGGCGCTCAAGCTGCCCACGACCAGACCGCCGATGATGCCGGCGACGATGCCCGCCGCCAGGGGCGCGCCGGAGCCGAGTGCGATGCCCAGGCAGAGCGGCACCGCGACCAGAAAGACCACCACGCTAGCGCGAAAGTCCGCTCCAGCGTTGGCAAATAGTGACTTCATACACAGACTCCTTGGGCCGCGGACCGGCATTTACCGCCGCGGCCGAGTAGGGGTGACGGCGCAGGTCCAGGCCCGCGCGCACATCGGGACCCGGCCGCAACCGCCGCTGGGCGATGGCTGGCGCCGGGCGCTCGGGACCGACACCGATCCCGGGCGGACGAAATGGCAGGATGGGGGCGGGCGGTCCGGCAGGGTGCAGGAGCCCACCATGGCGGTCAGCGGGGCGACCTGCGCCACTGCGACCCACGAAATTCCGGGTACGTCTGCTCGGCGGCGGACCGGGGGCCGGCCTGGCAGGGGAATTCGTGGGTTTTGGGGGGCGCCGGGCGCGAGCCGCTGACTAGCCGGCCTTTGGCGGTCGCAGCAGCCGGTCCAGGTACGGCGAGCGCGGCGGGTGCTGATCGTCGCCGCGGCATGCGTGCCGTTTGGCTGGGGCCTCGGGCTGGGCCGGCACGATCACCGCCTGGACCTCGCCGGCGAGCATGCGGCCCTCGTCGTCTTCGCTGCCGGGCGCGCTGTCCACGGGCTCGGTGGCACCGCTCTGGCCCAGGCCGTTCGGGATGGGCAGCACCGCAAAGTTCAGGGCCAGGGCCACCAGCAGCCACGCGACCAGGGCCCGCCAACCCCGCGCCACGCGGACGGCGCTGCGGCGGACTTGGCTGGTCTGTTGGCTGGGCTGGGGGTGTACCGGATCGTGCATCCAAGGACCTTGCGTGCCGCGCCAGGGTGCGCAGTCACCCAGGCAACGTAGGAACGGTGTACGCGGGCGTCAAGGGCGCGGCAGCTAACCCGGCGTGTCTGCGGCGAGACAGTCCCCTGCGCCGGTCGCAGCGGATCAGTAACCGGGAATCAGGCTGGCCCACAGGTCGCACTCTGCGGTCCGCACGCCGCTGCCCGCCGCCACGGTGTCGCCCAGCTGCAAGAACGGGTCGCCGGCGGCCGTGTAGGTCGGCCACTCCGGGGCGCCGCCGCCGTTGGGGTTGCCCAGGCCGGCCAAGCGCGCCCAGTAGCCCATGACGCTGGTCGACAGCGCTACGTCGGCGGCGGCAGGCTTGTAACCCAGGATATCGCCGATGGAACCAAACACGTAGAGCAGCTCGATTCCGTGCGCCGCGGCGACCGGGCCCTTGGCCGACGGCGCCTGGCGGGTGAAGTAGTAGCGCCAGACGTTGGGATTGCCGCCCTGCACCGCGGCGCGGGCGATGCTGCGGGTGGGGCACACGAAGCGCACGTCGGAGTACGCCGCCACCAGCGCGTCCTGCGGCGTTGGGTATTTGCCGGCCGCGTACATCGCTTGGACCTTGGCGAGCGCGTCGCCGCCCAGGGTGCCGAAACCGGCCGCCAGCGCCGCCTGCAGCTCGGCCTCGGTCGCTACGGTGACCACAAGCAATTTCGCGAGTTCTTCGCTGTTGCAGCCCACGGCGAACGCCACCGGGTTGGCCTTGCCGGCCTTGAGCGCGTCCAACGGCGAGAGCGGCAGCAGCGCGCCGTCGACCACGGGCCCGTACTTGCCCGGGTCGGGCGTGAAACCGGCCTCGCCGATGCCAATCGAGCCACCGAGCTCCGCCAACAACTTGGCCGCGGGCAGGGCGCGCAGGCAGGCCAGGCGATCGGCGGCCTTGGCGCAGCTGCCTTGGGCCACGCGCGCGGCGTGGGCGCTCTCGGCCCCTTCCTGCTTGGGCTGAACGCACGCCCCCGACTCCATCAATGCGGCGCGGAACAGGCCCTTGGCCGCGGGCGAGGCGACCAGCGCACAGGTGTTCACCGCCCCGGCGGACTCGCCAAACACCAGGACTTCCTTGGGATCGCCGCCGAAGCCGCCGATGTTGGCTTGCACCCATTGCAGCGCCGCCAGCTGGTCTTTCAGGCCGTAGTTGCCCGACTTGGCGGCGCCTTCGGCCGTCAGCTCGGGCAGCGCCAGCCAACCCAGGGGCCCCAGCCGATACTGCACCGTCACCACCACCGCTGGGCCGGTCTCGGCCAGATGCTGCCCGCCGTACATCGGCCTGCCGCCCAGGACCGTCTCGGCCGCGCTGCCTTGCACGTTGCCGCCGCCGTGGATGAACACCAGCACCGGCAGCGGCTTCTTGAACGCGCCGATGGGGGCAAACACGTTGAGGGTCAGGCAGTTTTCGTCGCCCTCGGGCTGGCCCGTCTTGCCATCCAGCTGCGGACACTTGGCGCCAAAGGCCAGGGCATCGCGGATGCCGCTCCAGCAGGTGTGCGGCTGGGGGGCGCGCCAGCGCAGGTCGCCCACCGGCGGCGCGGCGAACGGGATCCCCAGCCAGGCCATGCTGTTGCCGTCCTGCTTGCCGCGCACCAGACCGCGCTGGGTGACGACGACGCCCACCTCGCTGCTCGACTGCACCGAACACGAGCCAACATCAGAGGTTGCGGTGTCGGCTCCTGCGGCATCGTCCTTGACTGCATCGGCGGTCGCGTCGGCGGTCGCGTCGGCCGCGGTGCCGTCGGTGGCCGTGCTGGTGTCGCTCGCGTCGGTGCCACCGGTGGTGGCTGCGGGATCCGAGCCGCACGCCAGGGTCGCGGCCGCCAGCGCCACCAGAAGGGTCCGTTCGAGGTGGTAGTGCATCGTGACTCCGGGGTCCATTCCAGACCAGTCTGCGTTTCGCGGGTGGGCGCAGTCAAGCCACAGCGGCTCGCGCGCGGACCGCCCGGTCGTGCAAGCCGGGCCAAGAGCCATCCGCCGGCGCCGTGGGTCCATTGCTTCCAGCCAGCGCGCCGGCGAGCGGTCGGCTCGCTAGTGCCCTTGCCCAGCGGGTCCGGCCTCGTCCATGGCGCCTTTGGCGATCCAGAACTGTGCTGCGTAGTAGGTGAGGAAGCCGGCGAACATCAGCCAGTTCGAGGCACACACCGCGCCAGCCGGCTTGGGCAGCAGGAACTGGTTCAAGGGAATCATGGCGTCGCTGGCCACGAACACCAGTGCGCCCGCGGCCAAGACTCGCGAGCCGCGGCGAAGCACGGCCACACAGGCCATGCCGATCAGCCACGGCATGTAGGCCAACAGCGCGGGCGCCACCGGCAGCAGCTGCGGCGCCGGCTGCAGATCGAACCAGAGAATGTGGCTCAGCGGCTGCAGCGGATTCACCCAGGCGATGTAGCCGCCGTAGGCGAGGCCAAAGGTGACCAGACCGGCGGCGGCGGCGCGGCGGGCGGCAGTGGCTTGCCAGCCGGCACCGCGCAACCCCGCGATGTAGCTGATGTGTCCGAGCAGGAAGGCGACGACGCCCAGGGGCGCCAGGTCGGGATCGAAGGTGCTGAGGAACCAGTCGCCCCACGCGCCCAGGAACAGGCCCAAGCCGATGGTGACACCGAAGCGGCGGCGGGTGTGCGCCCAAGCGACGCCGGCCAGGAGCAGCGTGGGCGCCATCCGCAGCGCCGCCAGGCCGGTGAAGGGGCCCAGGGGAATCACCGCAATGCTGACGCTGGCGAGCAACCAGTAGGCCAGGTCGAAGGGGCGCGGGCGGGGCATGGGGCTCCTGGGGCCGGTACCTGGGCAGCGGGCGACGCCGCCTTCCATGCGCAGACGGCGCAGCCCGAAGGCAACGTGCGCCATCCCGACGCGGCGGCCGTCGCGGCGGAGCGTACCGCGCCAGGAACATGGCGTCAAAGGAATATTCCTATTCAATTTCAGTGATAACAGGGGCACAGCGGGCGGACGCCGCCGCCGCAGCCTGGGGTTCGGACTGCCCCGCGGCGGAGCGGCCTTTTGGATCCGCTTGGCAATCGGCGACAACCCGGCGGCGACCTCGCGGGAGAATTGCCCAGACTTTGGCGCCGATTCGAACCGCGTTGGCCGGAGCCGCACGCGAGCCAAGGCCGGCACATCGGTCGTGCGCGGCTCAGCGTCTGGCGACGTGGAGGGTGAGCGGCGCACCGGGCGCCGGCAGCGTGCGCACCTCGGCAAAGCCCGCGGCCGCCATCGCCGCGTGCAGTTCGGCGCGCTGCCACGGGTGTCCGCCCGAGCGCAGGGCCCGCAACTCTGCGAGAGCAATCGACTTCGGCTCGCCCAGGTCGCCGAACAGGCCGAACAGCAGCACCCCGCCCGGCACCAGCGCGCGGTGGCTGAGCTCCAGCGCCTTGACGGCCACCTCGCGCGGCAAGAACGGGCCCGGCAGCCAGATTGCCTCGTAGCGATCGACGGCGTCCAGCTGGGCGACGTCGGTGCACGCGACAGCGACACGCGCTTCGAGTCCTTGCGCGGCGATGTTCTGGCGCGCCAGCCCCAGCGCCCGCTCCAGGATGTCGATGCCGTCCACCGCCAGCGTCGGTACCAGGCGCGCCAGCTCGATGGCCAGCCAGGCGGCCCCGGTCCCCACGTCCAGGAAGCGCGCGCCGGGCCGGTTGAGCCGCGTCTGCAGGTCGAACAGCCCCGGCGCCAGGGCGACGATGGCGCGCGCCACCGCGATCGACGCCTGCCCCATGCTCTGCAGCATCACGTCGGGCGGCTCCCAGCCGGCGGGGCGCTGCGGGACGTCGATCAGCTCCAAGGCATGGCCGAGGAATGCGCGAATCGCCCCGGCCGCGGCCTTCGCTTCCATCGGATCGGGCGCGCCGGTGACGCCCAGCTCGCGGGCCAGCAGGGTCAGCCGCTCGTCGATGCGCGGGTCGAGCGCGGTACCCGAGTGGCGGGCGTTGAGCCACGCGGCCAGCGCCCCCAGCGCCTCGGCGTCGGCCAGCAGCCGCAGCGTGCGATCCATCAGCAATGCCATCGTGATTCTCTCCTGTTGCGGTTCGGTTGCGCCCGCGGCGCGCGCCCGTGCCTGCTGCAATGGCCCGCGGGTCCGGCCCAGCCGGTGCCGCCAGACGCCCGCTTCGACCGGCCGCGCTACCCCATGCTGCCGCCCGGTCGGCGTCAACGCCAGCCCGCGGGTGAATTTCAACTGAAGCTATCACAGCTTGCGTGGCTCTGCGCGGTGCCCCGGCTCCTGGCCGCCGGCCCATCGCCTCTTGCCCGCAGCGGCCGGCGCCCGTACGCTCCTGGGACCCAACTGTTGGAGCTTCGTCACCATGCACTTCGAGTTTGCGCCCGACTTCCCCGTCACCGACGCCGCCTGCAGCCTGGCCACCGGCAAGCCGTTTGCCCATTGGTTCCAGGTCATCGACTCCGCCGGCCTGGCCAGCAAACGACGCGAGGCGATCCAGCACATCTACAACGACACCGGCCGCGGCAAGGACGTGTGGTGGCCCACCACCATCTGGGTCGAGTTCGAGCGCGCCCGCGGCATCGTCCAGCGCGACGGCCGCGCCGAGGGCTACAACATTTGCTGCACCAAGGGCTTCAAGCAGACGCCGGCCGAGATTTTCGTTCACTTGGCCAGCGAACCCGCCCTGGCCAAGTGGGTCGAGGGGTGGTCGGGTGCGCTCGTCGAGGGCACACCCTTTACCTGCGGCCCGTGCAAGGGGACCGTGGGCCGCATCCGCGACGGCAAGGACTTGCGGTTGCAGTGGCAGAGCCCCGGCTTTGGCGTCACCGACGTGGAGATGATGTTCGCCGTCGCCGCCGGCAAGACCACCTTGAACGTCTACCACAAGCGCATCGCGACCCGCGACGAGGCCGACGGCCTGCGGCGGGCCTGGGGCCAGGCGCTGGAACGCTTGAAGCCCCTGGTGGGGTAGCCGCTACCACGACTGCGGGCTGCAGATCGGGCCGTTTTCGCGTCGGTTCTGGTGTCTGGCTGCCCAGCTGGGCACCGTGGGTGAACTTGCCAGCGCGCAGTGTGGTTCGCCGGCGGACCACAACGGAAGTGACGTCAATGCTATGAAAGCAAATGAGAAATGCGAATTTGCTTCCGGCAGAATTTCGCGATCGGCGCCGCGCCCCCATCCACACGCTCGCCTGGGCGCGCTGAGGGCGGCGCAGGTTGACGCGCGCGGCGCCGTTGGCTACCAGAGACGCAGAGCGCAGCCCACGGCGAGCCGGCCGCGCCCCCCATCCGCCACCCGCCCGAGGACTCCATGTACGACCTGAAGATTCGCTCGGCCCGCATCGTCGACGGCAGCGGCCGGCCCGCCCGAGTCGGCGACATCGGCATCGTGGGCGACCGCATCGTCGCCGTGGGCGAGGCGCCGGACGCCGCCCGCCGGGTGCTTGACGGCGAAGGTCTGCTAGCTACGCCGGGTTTCGTCGATATCCACACGCACTACGACGGCCAGGTGACCTGGGACGCCGACCTGATGCCCTCGTCGATCCATGGGGTGACCACGGCGGTGATGGGCAACTGCGGGGTCGGCTTTGCCCCGGTGCGCAGCGCCGACCGCCAGAAGCTCATCGACCTGATGGAGGGCGTCGAGGACATCCCCGGCGCAGTCCTGAGCGAGGGCATTCGCTGGCGCTGGGAAACCACCGAAGAGTACATGGATGCTTTGGCCGCCGAGGCGCGCGCCATCGACGTGGCGGTGCAGGTGCCGCACGACGCGCTGCGGGTGTGGACGATGGGCGAGCGCGCTCTGCGCGGCGAGGCGGCCAGCGCCGAAGATATTGCCAGGATGCGCGCGGACTTGCGCAGGGCGCTGCAGGCCGGTGCGGTCGGCTTCTCGACCGGCCGGAGCGACAACCACCGCAACAAATTCGGCGGCGCCACTCCCGCGGCCGAGGCGAGCGCGGCGGAGCTGGCGGGCATCGCCGGGGCGTTCCTGGGCCTGAACCACGGCGTGCTGATGGCGGTCAGCGACTACGACATGGAGGCGGGGCCGCAGGAATTCGACCGCGAATTCGACGTGGTGCAGGCGATGGCCGCCGGCGCACCCGGGCACAAGGCGTCCCTGTCGGTCTCGCAGCGCGACCTGGAGCCGGACCAGTGGCGGCGCATCGTGGCGCGGGCCGAGGCCGCCAACGCCCAGGGACTGGACATCCGCCTGCAGGTGGCGCAGCGCGGTATCGGCGTGCTCCTTGGCTACGAAGCCACCTTCCAGCCGTTCATGGGCTATCCGAGCTACAAGAAGATTGCGCACTTGCCGATTGGCGAGCGGGTGGCGATCCTGCGCCAGCCCGAGTTCCGCGCGCAGATGCTGACCGAGAAGAACGACAAAGTGGCCGGCGACGGCAGCTCGATCCCGCCGCTGGCCGACCGCATGTTGGCGATGCTCGACCGCTTGGCGTTCAAGATGTTCCGACTGGGCACGGTGCCGAACTACGAGCCGACGCTGGCCGACTCGCTGGGTGCCCGGGCGCGGCTGCGCGGCGTGTCGGCCCTGGAAGAAATCTACGACGCCCTGCTGGAAGACGACGGCCGGGCGCTGCTGTACTTTCCCATCTACAACTACCAAGGCTTCAACCTGGACGTGGTCGGCGAGCTGCTCCACCACCCGCTGGCGCTGCCGGGGCTGTCCGACGGCGGCGCCCACGCCGGCACGATTTGCGACGCGAGCTTCTCGACGTTCCTGCTGATGCACTGGACCCGCGACCGCCCCAAGGGCCGCCTGTCGATCGAGCGCGCCGTGCAGATGCTGGCGGCGGATACCAGCGACTACATGGGCTTTGCCGATCGCGGCCGCCTGCTGCCCGGTCTGCGCGCCGACCTGAACCTCATCGACATCGACGGCCTGGCCCTGGAGGCGCCCAAGCTCGTGGGCGACCTGCCGGCCGGCGGCAAGCGGTTGCTGCAGCGCGCCCGCGGCTACAAGGCGACGGTCGTGGCTGGCCAGGTCATGCTGCAAGACGACGAGCTGACCGGCGTGCGCGCTGGCGGCCTGCTGCGACTCGGCGCGGGCTGAGGCCACGGAGTCCAAGGCGCGGGCAGCGGGGGCCGGCCAAATCCGTCCATTCCGGATCGATGGCTTGGGCCCAGGTCCGGATCGGGATCAGGGTCGCGCCTCGCTTGTCGCCGGCTTCCGTTGGTGGTTCCGTGTCTTTGGGCCCGGAAGGTTCATTCCGCGCGCTGCGTCAACGGCGTGCCGCCGCCGATCCCTACGTAGTCCAGGGCGGGGTTGCCGCTGGCGGCGGCGCGGCTCAGCCACTCCTGGTGCCGGTTCCACACGTCGGGGCGGTAGCCAAGGCGGAACAAGAGCAGCAGGAAGCCGTAGGGCACCAGACGCGGCGACGCCCATAGCTCGTCGAGCATGCCCCAAAATGGAAACAGCCCCACGCGCACCGCCCGCACCGCGCGGCGCGACGGCAGCTCGGGGTGGCGCAGGATGTAGTCGAACAGGCCGAGCCACCGGTCGCCTTCGACCGTCCGCGGCGGCAGCTTGGGCTCGGGCGCATGCGATAGCCCCACCAGGAAGGCACACAACAGCGCCCACAGCCACGGATTCCATTCCAGCGGCAGCGGATGCAGCCAGGTCGGGTGGTGCCCCGCGCCCAGTGACTTCGCCATCCAGCTGGCGGCCGCGGCAAAACCGGCCACCACCGGCACCATCAGCGCCGCCCAGCCCCACAGCCGGTACTGCCTGGCCATCGCCGCGTACCACAGCCACAGCACCGCGCCCAGCAGCCACGCCCCCGCCGGCAGCAGCGCGGCCGCGGCGACGAGCAGCCACAGGGTTACGCCGGCCTGGAAGACGAAGTGGCCTGCGCGCGCCGTCCAGGTCACGTGGAACACGCCGTACAGGAACAGCTGCAGGTCAAAGCTCAAGAATGTCAGCTGGGTCATGGGGGCCACCATGACCATGCGCACGAAGCGCGCCAGCACACCGCCCCGGTTGTCCGGCGGCGACACCAGCCACGCCGCCCGCCGCACCAGGAAGCGGTGCTCGGCAGACGGCGGCGCGAACATCTCGGTCGGCACGCTGGACGGCGCGGGCTTGCAGGTGGGCATGCGTGCTCCGCAAAGCAAGAAAACGGGGGGCTGGCCGGTACTATTGCGCGGATGTGGGCGGCATGCAATCCTTTTCTTGTGGGGTGCCACGTGCGCGCGATTCAACGTTTGCTGCTGGTCGACTTCGCGCTGTCCTTGGCGGCGCTCTACTATTTCGCCGTGCCCGCGGCCACGACCGACCAGTCCGACCGCTGCACCACCGATGCCGCCTCGGCAGCCTGCCAGTTTGCGCTCGTCAACGTCCAGCTGTTCTACGGCAAGAGCCTGGCCCACAGCGCCTGCATCCTGGCCGGCGCGCTGGCGAAAGAGGCGCGGACCGTGGCGCTGATTGCCGGCGGCGTGTGCGGGTGGTGCTTCGCGATGCCGGCTCTGCTGTGGCGCTATGGATTTGCCGACAGAACTGCCGCGGCCGTGGCCCTGTTGCTGCTGTTCGGTTGCGCCTATCTCGCTCTTCTCGCCCGCTGGTGGTGGGGCGGTGTCAGGTATTGACACTTGACATCTTTTTCGCGGCGCGGCGGGTGGAGTCTGGGCCGCGCGGCCTACCGCTTGGGTTCGGCCGCAGCTGCGGGTGCCTTGGCCAGCGGCCGGCCCAGCACCACGGTCACCGTCGTCAGCGACGACCGCGGATCCCAGGCCGGAATCGTGGAGATCAGACGCCAGTCGGCATGCGTGGCCAGGTGCTGGGCCAGGAAGTTGCGGAAGTCGTGGTAGTCGGTCTTCACCGCGAAGGTGTCGATCTGGTACTCGAACGGGCCTTCTGGTGCCATCGTCACCAGCAGCGGCGCTGGCGGCTGGGTGGGACCGAGCTTGGCATCCGAGGCCACGGCGGCTGGGCGCGGCGACTTGGCGGGCGCGGCGAGAGCGACGAACCCGAGGCCTCCCAAAACCATACCGACCACCAGGCCCAGAATAGTAGACGGAATCGACACTTGAATGGTCATGCTGGCCTCCTTGTCAACGGGCGGCGCCAGAGTGTCCGCCACCGCGGGGCAAGGGCGACGTGTAGAGTGCGGCGGCCGCGCTGTCAACGCCGGTCCGCGAGGTCACCCAGGCGTCGCCAGCCAAGCTCGCCCACCGCGCATGCCCTGGCAAGGATGTCCGTTGGCCGCGCGTCGGGCGTCACCTCGCCTTCCAGCCAAGGACTTTGGCGTGCAGGCTCTGGACGTAGATGCGGTCCGCTGTCTCGGTGACGGAGGTGGTCTCCGGGTAGGCGCCAGCAGGATCCTGCAGGTCGGCCACGACCCGACCGTCCTCGGAGAACGCGATCACATGCCCGTAGGGCTTGGGCACCGGCCACAGCGCGCGTGGCAAGCGCAGGGTCATCGCCCGCAGCCACGGCTTGTCGGCCATCGCGTCGACAACTTTGCTCCGCGGCTTGATGAAGCCCAGCCAGATGCGCCCCTCTTGGCCGCGCATCAGATTGTCTGGATAGCCCGGGAGGTTGTCGAGCAACACCCGAGCCTGGGACGTGGGGCCATGGGCGAGATCGAGGTCCGCGGCATCGGCGGCGATCTTCCAGACGCGGTAGCGGCCCGTCTCTGCCACGAACAGCCACTGATCGTCCTGGGCCAGCGCGATGCCGTTGGCGAACGACAAGCCGCGCGCAAGAACGCGTGTCGAGCCCTTGGCGGGGTCGTATTCGAGCACGCGGCCCGTTGCGGCTTGCTCCATGATTTCCAGGATGCTGGCCTCGAACGTGCCGCCCCAGTCCGCTGGACCGAACCGGGTCGACGCGTCCGTAAAGTAGATGCGGCCGTTGCGCGCCACGACCACCGCGTCGGCAAAGCGGAGCGGGTCATTGCCAACCTTGTTCGTCAGCACGCGCACGGTGGCGTCGGGCGCAATCGAGAGCAGCCCCTTGACCGCGTCGGCAGCGATTAGATTGCCCGCGGCGTCGAAAACAAAGCCGAGCACGCGGCCGCCGGTGCTGGCAAACACCTGCTGCGCCGAGCCATCCAGGTTCATGCGCAGCAGATTGCCGCTGGCCACCGCCACATAGAGCTTGCCGTCGGGTCCGATGGCGACATGCTCCGGGCCTTCTTCCGCGCCGAGCGGAATGACCTGCAGGCCGGCGAGCCCTTGATTGACGGCATGGACGCCGACGTAGCCGGGCGGCGTGGGCGCCTGCCAGCCCACCGGGCTTATCGGCACGGGCCAGAGCGCCAAGTAGGCCGCGACGGCAAGAATGGCAAGCAGGGCAATCCGGGAAACTCGTCTCAGCATTCCGATTCTCCGGTGGCAAAGTCTGCCTTGGCTATCGAGCGGGAAGGTCAGGGCCTCGCCCCCGGCGCAGGGGCGGACAGCTCGCCTGGGCCGGGGCTTCTTTGCCACTACCATAGCCTGCAAGGCGCCGGCCTATTCTTCCAAAGTCAGCTTGCCATTGGCAGAAACTCCTTCCGAACCGTCTGTTTCTCTTTGCAACTTGAAGAGCACCTAGCAGCGGCGCTTGCGCGTGGCCTGACGGTGCCGCGGCCAGGACTCGCAGCGCGCGGGCGGGCTGCCGCTGGCCGCGAAGTTGCCGGAGCACCCGCGGCGACGGCGAGAAATCGGCCCAAAATCGGGGAGCCGGGGCGCATTGACGGCGATCCCGCGCCGGCATAGCCTCGCCGGTCGCGGCCACAGCGCCCAAGTGCCCTTGCTGCGGCCGCCACGGAGCACGGCGATGTCCCTTCCCATCTTCCAGGTCGATGCCTTTGCCGACCAGGTGTTCCACGGCAACCCTGCGGCCGTGTGCCCGCTGCCGACGTGGCTGCCGACGGCGACCCTCCAGGCCATCGCTGCCGAGAACAACCTGTCCGAGACCGCCTTTGTCGTCGCCACCGCCGACGGCTGGGCGATTCGCTGGTTCACCCCGGCCACCGAGGTCGACCTGTGCGGGCACGCCACCTTGGCCGCGGCCCACGTGCTGTTCGCCCAGGATCCCACTCGCCACACGCTGGTCTTTGCCAGCCAAAGTGGCCCGCTGACGGTGGCGCGCGACGGCGAGCGCATCGTGCTCGACTTTCCCAGCCGTCCCGCGGTGCCGTGCGACGCCATCGAGGCCGTCGCGGCGGCCCTGGGCCTGCGGCCGCTCACCCTGGCGGTGGCCCGCGACTACCTGGCGGTGTTTGCCAGCGAAGACCAGGTGCGGCAGCTGCAGCCCGACATGGCCCGCTTGGCGGCGTTGCCCGAATTCGGCCTGATTGCCACCGCACCGGGCCGCGACTGCGACTTCGTGTCGCGCTACTTTGCCCCGCGCGAGGGCGTGCCCGAAGACCCGGTTACCGGCTCGGCGCACTGCACTTTGGTGCCTTACTGGGCGCGGCGGCTGGGCAAGACCGTGCTGCACGCCCGGCAAGTGTCGGCGCGCGGCGGTGAGCTGTTTTGCGAGGATCGCGGCGAGCGCGTGCGCATCGCTGGCCGTGCGGTGCTGTACCTGACCGGCAGCATTGCGATTGCCGACGCCGGCATCCGCTGACGATGCTTCGAGGCCGGCTCGCTGGCGCTGCGGACTTGGAAAAAGCGCTTGGTCGGGAGGCCCTGGTCGGTCAGGCCGCCTGAGCGCACGTGGCATCCGCGAGGGAAGCATGAGCGAAATTCCGCACACTCTGCAGTGGCTGCTCGGCGTGGCGCTGGTTGCGGCCTGCGCATCGCCGAACGGGCCTGGCTCGGCCGCGAGTGGCGCTGCGCCGGCCGATGCCTTGGCTGCGAGCGATACGGCCAACGCCGCCACGTCGGACGTCGCGGCCGGTTCGCTGGCGGTGGATGCGCTCGCTACCGAAACGGAACCTGTGGTCACGGCCGATTCCATGGCTGCGGGCGACGCGTCGTCGGCGACGTGTGCCCAGGTCTGCGCGCACACCGCGAGCCTGGGTTGCGACGACTTGGAGGACTTCTGCGGTGCGGCCTGCGCCAAGACCGAGGCGAAATTGGTGACGTGCAAGTCGGCGTTCGCGCAGATGCTGGGGTGCGTCGCCCAGTTGTCGGGCTGCAGCAAGAAGGAATGCTACGCCGCCATGCAGGTGTACAAGGCGTGCACGGCCGCGGTTGCCAACAAGGACTGCGCCAGCGTCACGTGCTTCGACTCGTTGGAAACCTCTACCGGCGCCCACGGTTGCACCTGTGCCGTGCCGTGTTTTGGCCATACCTGGGGATTCGATTGCCAGGATGGCGCCTGCACGTGCAACACCGACGGTGAACCCGGCCCCGCGTTCTCCATGCCGGAGGCGTGCACCAGCGACGCCGTCGCCGTCTTGCAGCAGCATTGCGGCCTGCAATAGCTCGCGGCGGGCCGGGTTCTTGGGCCTGACCGCCGTCTGCGTCCTTCGGGTCCGCGCTGGAGCCCTGGTCCGGCTTGCACCACGTCCCTCGGCAACCCGCAGTTCGGCCGGCGGCGTGGGCCCAGCGGCCAAGGACCGATCCTCAACCTGGCCTGCTCCAATGCTCCCCACCGGATTCGCGCACGTACGGCTGGACTGAACGCCTCTGCAACTGGCGAGAATCAGTCCACCGTCCACACGCCCAGCGCTTCGCTCTTGCCCCGCAGCATCACCGGTTCCAGCGCGCGCAGGCCGGCTGCCCCGGCGAGGTCGACCGTGGCCTGGCTGACCAAGAGCGGGACGCCGCACGTCTTGGTTGCCGCTTCCAGCCGCGAAGCGGTGTTCACGGCGTCGCCGATGACGGTGTGCTCCAGTCTGCGCCCGGCGCCGATGTTGCCAACGACGACCGGCCCGGAGTGGATGCCAATGCCCATCGCCAGCGGCATGTCTCGCGCCGCGTTGGCCTGGGCCATCGCCTGCAACTGGGCCCGGGCGCACGCGATGGCCTGCCGCGCCGCATCGCCCGGGTCGCCGTCGTCGAGGCCGAACAGGATCAGCGCCCCATCGCCCATGAACTTGTCGACCACGCCGCCGTGACGCTCCACTTCGCGCACCATCGCGCCGTGGTGTTCGTTGAGGAGCTGGACGATGCGCTCGGGCGGCAGGGTCTCGCTGAGCGCCGTGAAGCCGCGCAGATCGCTGACCAGGATGGTCAACGTCTGCAGTCGCCCGCCGGGGGCCAGCGCTTCGGCCGGATCGAGCGCCAGCACCTTGTCCACGGCCGCGCCGGGCAGGAAGCGACGCAGCAGGTTCAGGCGAGCAAACCCTTCAAGAATTTCACGCTGTTGTACGTTGCCGACCGACAGCAGCCAGCCGAAGACGGCCACTGCAACCGCGAGAATCAGGTAGTGCGCCTCTGGACCGCGGAACGGCACAGTGAGCGCCAGCGTCGCTCCCGCGGCAAATACGCCCTGGAGGAGGGTGGTTCGGCGGTCGTTGCGCAGCGCGTGCAGGGTCTGGGCCATCATCATGGACGGAACGCCAAACGCCATGAACGAGTAGTCGCGGTCAAAAGGCGCCGGAATTGTGCCGGCCAGGTTGGCCATGTCCGTGAACAAACTGAAGGCCGCCAGGTCGAACAGGAACAGCAGGGTCGCCAGGACTCGCCCCAAGGCGCGGCGGCGCAGGCCCCACCACATCGCCGTTGCCAGGAGGGCCATGGCCAACCACCAAAGGGCCGGTGCGGTCGCCCGCCAGCCCATGCTGGTCCAACGTGCGCGCGATCCCTCATCGGGCCAGGCGCTGGTGACCGCGAACACGCCGTACGAGATGGCCCGCACCCGCGCCAGAGACCGGTCGAAGCGCGCGCGATGGGCCGCGAGGATGGCGTCGACTTCGTCCTGACCGGAGACAGCGGTCGGCAGATCCTGTGCGGGCGATGGGGTCATGTGGCGGGCCTCGATGCGCAGTGGCGGATGGTCGCCCGAGCGCGGCGCCCCGGAGGTTGCGGATGAATGTCCTAGGCGCGAGATTAATTCGGTAATTCTCTGCGCAATTCAAGCTCGGGAATCGGCGAGCCGCTGTAGGCGCTCGCTTGCGCCCCACGTGGCAGCAAGAGACCTGACCCGGCAGGGGGGCGGATGAACAAATGTTCAGTGATTGGTCGAGTCCTTAGCTTCCCATCTGCCGACCGATCTCGCGGACCGCGCGCAGGATGTCGAAGCGCGTGATCGCCCCGACCAGCTTGCCGTTGTCGACCACCGGGTAGCGGCGCACATAGTCGCCCAGGAACATGCCGGCACAAAAGAAGATGTTCATGTTGGCGCTGACCGTGCGCGGGTTCTTCGTCATGAAATCGGCCACGGTGCCCTTGGGCAGCTGGTTGTCCACACCGGCCGCCAGCAACCGCAGGAGGTCCTTTTCCGAGATGATGCCCACCACCTCGCCCGCTTCATTCACCACCGGCGCGCCGGTGACGTGATGCTCGAGCAAGAAATCGACCGCCGCGAGGAGGTCGGTGTCGGGCTTCAGGGTTTGCAGGTTCCTGTCCATGTACTGGCTGACGCGTGGCATGTTCATGGCGTTCTCCTTTCGCAAGGGGCGTGCAGTGCGATCGCCACAGCGTAGGTGGCGGGCGTGTGGAGGTCAACACAGCGGCAACGCGAGCGGCTCGCGCGCCTTGGCCTTTCGGAACGCCGGGCCGCCAGGAACATCGTCGTGTGCCATGTGGAGGCGTCGCTCCCGGCGGGGAATCTCACGCTCGATTTCGGACCGTATCGGGAACCGACAGGGTCTATCAGGTTTATCTACCCGATAGACCCATACTTGGCGGCCGCCGCGCAGAAGCGTGCGCAAGCCGCTCCGGTCCAAAGCCGAGACCGTCATTCCCCATCTCGCACCCGCCAAAACCGGACCTTCCGGCCTTGAGCACTCGGGCTGCACCGCCGCTCGATTCGGGTCAACGCCAAATTCCCGCTGAATTTCAACCAAAAAGCCAAGCCGGTCCCAAGCTCCGCTGCGCAGCCCACGGCGGACGGTCGCGGTCGGCTAAACCCGATCGCGTTTGCGCCTCCGCGTATTCGGCGCCGGCTCCCCTGCCCCTCGACTCCGCTGCCGCCTCGTCCACGCGCAGCTGGTCCACGAATTCCATCCCGAAGTCGTCGTCCACGGCCAGGTCCTGCCCGGTTTCGCCGACGTCGTCCGGGAACAACTCGCCCGAAGGACCGCGCGCACGCCAGACTGGCTGGGTCTCCTTGAACACTACCTCGGTCGGCAAGCCCAAGTGGGCCATTATCTCTGGAATGACCTGGGCCTGCGCGATGACCACAATTCGCCGGCGCTTCCCTCCGCACTCGCAGGTCGCGACATCAACGCTCACCTTCAACGCGTCGGCCCGCGCAAGCTTCCGAGACTTCTCGGCATCCTCCACCAGCACCCGCACCAGATCCTCGGCCTCGCTCAGTGGCGGCGCTTCGGCATCGTCGGCCACGTTTGCCGTCAGGCACTTGCGCCGGCCAGGCGCCCGGTAGGCGGCCAGCACCACCAGGGATCGCCACCTGGCGGCCGGGCCACAGGTCCCGCCAGGCCGGATTGCGCTGTTCGATGCGTTGCACCTGCCAGACGCGCCGGCTATCCGCTGCAACGGATTGAAGGTGTAGCGAATTCTCTGCCACTGGTGCCAACCGGCAGAGCCGGCTCGCTTGCCTGCCGGTACCGACAACGCCGCACACCCACAAACAAATCCGCTCCCGCGCCTACTCGCTGCCTTTGGTGACCACACCGAGCTTCGGCGTCACATACAGCTCCCAGGCGCCGCCAAGCCAGCGGAATCCGGCGGCGACCGAGATTGCGAGGTCGAGCCCAGCCTTCTGCAGGGGTGTGCCCATGAGTGATTGTGGACCGCCGTAGCCTTCCCACGCGCCCACCACGCCGTGCAACTTGTTGTCTTGCGACGACAGGGCCAGCCCAAGAGTGCCACCCACGCCGTACCACGGCTCGAAGACCAAATAGGTGAGGCGCTCGTGGTCGCGCCCCTGGGCTTCTGAGAGAAATGGCCGCGTTGCGTCGCCTTGCTGGGGCTGCGGCCGCCACGACTGACCCACCGCGGCGTGGGCGAGCACGTAGCCACCGCTGGCCTCCCATCCTAGCGTTGCGCCGCGTCTTGGGGTCCAACCGACCACCGGGCCCGCTGACGTGAAGCAACCGCAGCAGAACAAAGCGCAGACTATGACGCTTGGAAGGAGACGCAACCGCATTTTCCCACCGACCTGCAAAGGCCCCAACCACGTCGCACTCGCCTGCTGCCCCAACCAGGGACCCTACGCCCCCGACAGGCGCACCGTCAACGGCCGGTCCTTGCGGCACGTGGTGCCCTCGTGAACGGCCCTTGCGCAGGCCGCGCCCAAGGTAGGCGAGGCGGTCCCAGGTAACCACCACAAGGTGCACGTGTAGCTCGACAAGAGATCTGCGCATGCTCGACCAAAGCCCAGGCAAGTGGGCGCCGCACCGGCAGGCGCGAGTTCACCCGCCGGCTGTCCCTGACGCACCAAGAGCCTTGACGCAATGACGGCTTTCCGCCCATCTGGTTGCGGATGGCTGCTCGCGGATGGGGGCTTGCACTGCGGGCTGGCAAGGGCGGCGGCCGACAACATCTGGACCGGCAAGCCGGATCCGGCTTTGGCGAGCACAGGTCCGGCAGCGATGGCAGACAGTGCGCCCACCGATCAGGTGATCGACGCGAGCGCAACGACTGCCGCGGTGGTGCTCGAAGTTTTCTGGTTGGCCAGAGGTGCGGCGGCCCCCGTCGCGCACGCCCCCCTCGCCGCCCGCACGCGCCTCGGCGACATCCAAAATTCGGCTACTGGAACGCAAATTTTCCAATAACCGCCGATCCGAACCGGGGCCATATGCAAGACCGGAGGCGCGAGACCCGGCCACCGCCAACACCGCCGATGCTGACGTCGGGTACATGCCGGGCCTATCCGCTCCATCCGTGGCTGTTGGTGGCGGTGTGGCTGCAGCCGCTGAGGGGGATACAGCCAGCGGGGCGCCCAAGGCAACGCGATGCGCCGTGTCGAGCGCCGCACCCACGTACTGCGCTGGGGTTCAAGGACAAGTCCCAGAGGGACTTCGCGCTGCTCTGGCGCGGCGACTTTGGTCCCGCGCCCAGGGGAGCCGCACCACCTTCATCGCTCACTAGCGTGCGCAGCTAGTTGAACGATTGCACTTGGTTGCGTTCGATTGAGTCGCCGTCCAAGACCTCGGCGGTCATTGGCCCGCAGGCTTTTGAACGTTGACGACGTCGACAAAGCTCACGAGCCCGCACCCAGCGCATCCACTACGGCTCCACCGCACTCCCACTGTTCTGCGGCTGCCGCGCCGTCCGCACCACAAAGTCCAGCGCATTGTCCTTGCTGTCCCAGCCGTTGCCCGCCAGCTCGTCCGCCCCGCCCGGGCCCATGCTCGCCGCGGTGCTGGTGGCCTTGGCCTTGCGCTCGATGCTGCCGCTGCCGATGTGCACGGTGGCCGGGCCGCTGCCCTGGTAGGTGGCGGCGGTGCCGTAACCGACCATGTCGACTACGGTTGTCCCGACCAGGAGCTCGATCGACCCGCCTGCCGCGGCCATGCCCAAGCCGGCGGTGGCCTGGAAGTCGGCGGTGGTCGCGCCGGAGTAGTTGCCGCCGCCGCTGGTGATGAGGAAGAAGCCCTTGGCCGGAATGGACAAATCGGTCACGCCGCCGGTGGGGAGCTTGTTGTTCCAGTTGCTGCCGGTGGCCGAGCGGTAGGCGACTTGCAGGCCCTTGAGGCTCGCGGGGGCGTCGCCGGGGTTGTAGAGCTCGATGAACTCGTCGTCGGCCGCGCTGCCGGCCACGGCGAACTCGCCGATGAGGACCTTGGCGCTGCAGGTGCCGGTGCTTTTCTGGCAGGCGGTGCCCACGGCGCAGGCCAACGGGGTGTGCACGCAACCCTTGACGGCGTCGCAGCTATCGGTGGTGCAGGCGTTGCCGTCGTCGCAGTTGACCGCGGAGCCGGCGCACTTGCCGCCGCTGCAGACGTCGCCGCTGGTGCAGACGGTGCCGTCGCTGCAGGCGGCGGTGTTGGGCAGGAACACGCAACCCTGGCTGGCCTCGCAGGTATCGCTGGTGCAGACCTGGCTGTCGTTGCAGGTGGTGGCGCCGCCGGGCTGGCAGGCGCCGCCGCTGCAGACGTCGCCGCTGGTGCAGGCGTTGCCGTCGGTGCAGGTGGCGCTGCTCGGCAAGTTGGCGCAGCCGCTCTGCTTGTCGCACGAGTCGGCGGTGCACGGGTTCTTGTCGTCGCAGTTGACGGTGGCGCCGCCGCACTTGCCGCCGCTGCACACGTCTGCGCTGGTACAGGCGCTGCCGTCGCTGCAGGTGGCGGTGTTGGCCAGCGCGACGCAACCCTTGGCGGGGTCGCAGCTATCGTTGGTGCAAGGGTTCTGGTCGTCGCAGACCGTGGCGCTGCCGGGCTGGCAGGCGCCGCCGCTGCAGGCGTCGCCGCTGGTGCAGGCGTTGCCGTCGCTGCAGGCGATGGTGTCGGGGATGAAGAGGCAGCCCGCCTGCTTGTCGCACGAGTCGGCGGTGCACGGGTTCTTGTCGTCGCAG
>JACRCU010000179.1 GCA_016218865.1 Deltaproteobacteria bacterium
GCGGCGACAGCGAGACCGCGTCGACCAGCGAGCCGTCGGTGGCGACGAACTTGCTAGCGTCGATCTGCACAGACCGGTTGCGCACCGCGTTGTAACTCTTGGGCAACGTCACCGTCGCCTCTTCCACGCAGCCGGTCAGGCCCGCCGCCGCCAGCACCGCAGCCAGCAGGCTAGCGCGCACCAGTGGCAACGATGGACGTGAAGTGCCCGCGAAGCGAAGCTGAATTCGGCGGTTCAACGCGGCAAAACCCATGGCAACCTCTGCGCGACCTGCGGCAGCTCGCACGCCCGCAGTATCGGCATGTGCAAGCCGATGGTCAAGGACGCGGCGAAAGCCCAATCGGCCAGCGCAACTCCACCCGCACACCGCCCAGCGGACTCGGCGACAGGTGCACCTGCCCGCCCGCCGCCGCCAGGTGCATCGCCGCCACCGGCAGACCCAGGCCCAGGTGACCGTGGCCGCTGCGCCGCGTGGAACCGGCGGCCACCGCTGCCAGATCCGCGGGCGGCTTGCCGTTGTCGTCGACCCGCACACCGCACCACGGGCCGTCGGCGAACGCGGCCAAGCGCACCAGGCCCGGAGTCTGCGGTTCGCCGCAGCGCTGGGCATTTTCGCGGCCGTCCAAGGCGTTTACCACCGCGTTGTCCAGGCATTGGACCCAGTCGGCCGCGTCGATCGGCGGCTCGGGCAAGTCGGCGGGCACTTCGACCTCGGTGTCGAACTTGGCGCCCTCGCTGCGGATTTGGCTCGCCCAGTCGGACAGGACGCGCGGCCGCAGCATCGAGCGCGTCGGCAGCGTCCGCATCGGCCCCTCAAAGACGGTCCGGGGCGCCGAAAGATAGGGCCGCACCGGCGCCAGCCCCTCGGCAAGGTCGGCGTGCTCCTCGGCCAGGTCCGACACGGCCAAGTCGAACATCGACACCGACGACACCAGGGCGTTGTTCACATCGTGCGAGAGCTTGCGCAGCGCGGCCACCAGCAGCGCAATCGCCCGGCTGTCGGCGGCGACGACCTGAAAAGATGTTGAGATGTTCACTACTTGCTCTGACACGCCTGGCCCAGGCGCGAGACTTCGGACGACACGGCGCCGTCGGGCTCCAAGCCGCCGGCCAGCCACGCCGAGCGGTCGCTGTCGACGTACTGGAAGCTGCTGGAGAACAGTGCCGAGGGCGCCCAATCCAGACCCTGCAAGCTGGGCTTGGCCGCCAGTTGGCCGCCGCACACGCCCACGTCCAGGCTAAGCTGGTGGTTCATATGCAGCGGATTCAACGAGTCGCTGCCGATTTCGCTGCAGACTTGGACGCCAGGGCCCAGATAAGGCGGCGGCGCATCGGGCACCGCCATCCACGCGTGGCCGCCGATGCCGTCGTAGATGACCGGCGCGAACACCGGCCCGCCCATGTAGGGGTTGAGCAACATCTCGTCCTTGGTCGGATTTTCCAGCGAGACGTACAGCGGCAACGGCTGGGCGACGAAGTGCGGGTTGAACAGCGTCTGCGACAGGTCCAGCGGCACGAAACCCGTCAACATGCACGAACTGACCTGGACTCCGGTCGGGCCGGTAACCACGTCGTAGCCCGTGTTGCCCGACGGGTGGCGCAGCGAGCCGCCGACCACCGCAATGATGTCGCGGGTCGCGTCGTACAGGGCCAGGGCGCCATAGCGCGCCATCGGCAAGAACGGCTTGCCGTCCGTTTCGCTCGGCAGCTGCGCCTTCAGGTCGGTCCACGCCAGCGTCTTCAGATCCAGCACCTGGAACAGCTGAACCTCGCCCGCCGGCCCGTACCCATCCACCAGAATCAAGCGGTTGCGCACGCTGTCGTACGCGAACGCGGCCGCGGCCACTTGCGGCGCTTGCGGCGACGGCACCACCGCCAGTTGCCCAGGGGCCTGCAACGTGGCGCCCAGGCTCACAGTCTGCACGGTCGCGGTCGGCGCCAGCGCCGGGTCCACCGAGCCGCCCTGCAGCAGACCCTGCGACCACAGCTTGGAAACGGCACTGAAATCGGTGCCTTTCAAGGCCATGCCGCCCGCCAGGACCAGCCGCTGCCCCGCCGTGTCCAGCGCCGCGGCGCCGTAGGCGTAGCGCACCCCGCTGGCCACCTTCTGCACCCACTCGCCGTCCTTGTTCACACACCAGGCGTCTTCGACCGGCACTACCCGCGGCACATCGCCCACGGGCAGCTCGGCCGTGAGTCCGCCGGCAATGCAGTACGCGTCCTGTTGCGGCCAGTAGCCGCCGGCGTGGGCAAAGCGGGCGCGCGGGCGCAGCTTGTCGGCCCGCTGTACGGTATGGGTCTGCGGGTTCCACACTTGCACGTCGGGGCGGCCCAGCCGTCCACTGCCGTCGTTGCTCTCGCCGCCGGCCAAGACCACGGCATTGAGGCCCGGCGACCAGCGCGCCATGCCGCCCGCCCGCTGGAAGGCCGCCGACTCGCTGCTGGTGTCGCTGTAGACACTTTGAAATTCGCTGAGTTGTGCTGCGCTGCCGGTCCCGATCGCCGCAGCGACGCTGTGGGCCGCCACGACTTTGCCGCCCTGGTAGCCGCCCAGCACGTGCAGGTTGTTCTGGCCGTCGATCACGCACTGGGCGCCCTGCGGCACCACCGCGGCCGCGGCCAGGGGCACCACGTCTGCGGTCAAGGCCGTGCCGTCCCAGCTGAACCGCAGCCACTTGCCGCTGGCGAGCGCCGCAAAAACCACATTCTGCCCATTCACTTGAACAGCACAGCGGACGTCGCTGCTCGTCTGGGTGGTCTCGCCCGCCGCCTCGACCCAGCTCGACTGCCCCTTCTCCAACGGGTGCCACAGCGGCCGCGGATAGTGGCGATCGAAGATCAGCAGCGCCCGCTGACCACTGGAATTCAACACGAAAGCCGGCGAAGGCGCCTGCCCGGCGGCCACCGACATGCTCGGCGCGGGCAGGGCGGCCACGGCGTCGGGGGCGCCGCTGGTCGGCACCAGGTTCCACTCGCTGGGGTTGGGCGAGCGGAACAGCTCGGTCTGCAGCGTTCCTTCTGCGTTTTCGCCGCCCACCAGCCACAGCAGGCCGGCCGAGGGGTCGCTGGCGATGGCCGCTCCCGCCCGGGCACCGGGGCTCTGCCACTGCGAGCGCTGCCAGGGCGCGGGGTTGGCCGGCGTGTCGACGCCGAGGAACCACTCTTCGTCGCGGGCGGCCAAGCCCTGCACAGCGGCGACCTTGCCCGAATACACCGTGACGGCCTTGATGGTTTCGCGCCAGCCGATGCTCCAGCCAGCGCGGGGCTCGGGTGCGCCCACAGCGATGCCGGTGAAGCTTTTGTCAAAGGGCAGGCCCATGCAGGTGGCGAATTGGCCGCCGGCCGTGCAGCCGACCACGGCGCCGTTCATCTGGCTGCCGTCTGGGCAGGTGGCGCCGGCGAACCCGCACTGCTGGCAGCTCTGGCCCACGGTGGCGCCCTGGAATTTGAAGTCGTTGTCGGTGACGCCGTCGCAGTCGTTGTCCTTGCTGTCGCAAAGCGCCTCGGGGGCTTGGAAGTCTGCAATCGTGCTGGAGTTGCACGAGCAGCCCTTGCAGCCGGCCACGACCGGCGCGCCGCTGTCCGCGGTGGTCGTGCAAAGCACGTTGACTTCGCCGGTCTTGCCGGCGCAGACGCCACTTGCGCAGAGCAACGCTGCGTCGGGCAACGGATCCAGCTTGCCGGGCAGCTTGTCGAAGGCATCGACCATGCAGTCGTTGTCGCTGTCGACCACGTTGCTTTGCAGGGCATCGGAGACGCCATCGCCGTTGTGGTCGAGCGGATGGGCCAGATCGGCGCCCACTTCGGGGCCGTCGGGGATGCCGTCGCCGTCGCTGTCGGCCTTTTCGGCATTGAGGCCGTGCTTGGCCTCCCACGCGTTGGTCAGTCCGTCGTGGTCATAGTCCTCGTCCGAGGGCTGGCAGACCTTCTCGATGCACACGCCGCTGCTGCAGCTGGCGCCCGAGGTGCAGCTGGCGGTGCAGAAGCCGTTGTAGCACAAACCACTTTCGCACTCGCTGCTCTGGCCGCACGAGGCGCCGAACCGCCGGACCTTCTTGTTGGTGCAGCCGGTGCTGCCGGCCAAGCCGAGGGCAAGCACGGCCACAAGCAGCGAGCGAAGCGACATGGACCAAATGGGCGGGGCGATGTGTTTCACGACGCCAATGTAGCAGGGCCGCCGCGGGCTTTCCAGTCTGGTCGGTGAGTCCAACGCTGATACCGCGATACCGTGATACCGGTATCAGGAGTACTTAACATATGGACATAACACACTAATTACTTGGCACGGCCCGTGCAAATGTACCCGGTGCCGGGCGACATTGCCACGGGCGGCGGGCCGCAATGCAGAGCAAGATTTGGAGCGCAGCGCTGGTGGGTGTGGATGCGCGGCTGGTCGAAGTCGAGTGCGACGTCGCCTTTGGCGTGCCGGCGTTCGATACCGTCGGCCTGGCCGAGTTGGCGGTGCGCGAGGCGCGGGTGCGGGTGCGCTCGGCCCTGAAACAGGCAGGAATTTCGCTGCCGAACAAGCGAGTGACGGTGAACTTGGCGCCGGCCGACCTGCGCAAGGACGGCACCAGCTTTGACCTGCCGGTGGCGCTCGCGCTGCTCGAGGCCGACGGCAAGCTGCCGGCTAGCTGTCTACAAGGTTGCCTGGTGGTTGGCGAATTGAGCCTGAGCGGGGCCCTGCGGCCAGTGTGCGGGGTGCTGGCGGTCGCCGAACTGGCGCGCCAACTGGGCCTGCGCGGGGTGGTGTGCCCCACCGACAACCTGGCCGAGGCGCGGGCGGTGGGCGACCTGCAGGTGCTGGCGGCCGACACGCTGGGCGAAGTGATCGAGCGCCTCCGCGGCGACGAGCCGTGGCCCGAGCTGGCCGTAGAGGGCCTGCCCGACAGCGGGCCGCGCCAGTACCTGTGCTGGTCCGACGTGCGCGGCCACGAACAGGCCAAGCGAGCCCTGGAAGTCGCTGCGGCCGGTGGCCACAATGCGGTGCTGAGCGGGGCGCCGGGCACCGGAAAGACCATGCTGGCCAGGCGCTTGCCGACCATCCTGCCGCCGCTGACCGATCGCGAGGCCATCGAGGTTACCAAGATCCACTCGGTGGCCGGGCTGCTGCCCAGTCGCTCGGGGCTGTTGCGCACCCGGCCGTTTCGCGCCCCGCACCACACGGCTTCGGCGGCGTCGCTGGTGGGCGGCGGCAGCATGCCCCGGCCCGGCGAGGTGTCGCTGGCCCACCGCGGCGTGCTGTTTCTGGACGAGCTTGCCGAGTTCCCGCGCCAGGTTTTGGAGTGTTTGCGGCAGCCGTTGGAAGACGGGACCGCTGTCGTTACTCGCGCCCGCCTGTCGGTGACGTTCCCGGCGCGGACGCTGCTGGTGGCGGCGCTGAACCCCTGTGCCTGCGGGCACTTTGGCAACGGCGACGGGCGCTGCACCTGCACACCGCTGCAGCTCGAGCGCTACCAGAGCCGGCTGTCCGGGCCGCTGCTCGACCGCATCGACGTGCAGCTGCGTTTGCCGAGTCTCCCTGGCGAGTTGCTGCGGCACGGACCCAGCGGCGACACGTCCGAGGTGGTGCGCGCCCGCGTCGTGGCCGCCCGCCAGCGCCAGGCCGAGCGCTACGCTCCCCACGACCTGGGCGGTGCCGTGCCGACCAACGCCGAGGAGAGCCTGGCGGTGCTGCGCACGA
>JACRCU010000178.1 GCA_016218865.1 Deltaproteobacteria bacterium
CAGGCAGGGGTGGTGCCGAAGCGGCTGCCCGGTGCGGCGGCCCAGGCCCAGCAAACCCAGCGAATTCCTGCGCAATTGGCCGCTCAGTCGCAAGGTCTGCCCCGCCAGGCCAACATCCAGCGGGTGTCGGCGCGGCTGGACAGCGACCCGGCGGGCGACGCGGGCGAGGTGCTGCGCGGTCGCCTGGGCGCCGGAGCGATGGTCGAGCGCAGTCCGTTCGGCGCGGTGCGGTCCGAAGACAGCTTGCGGCAGATGCTGCAGGTGCACCAGGCCGATCCGCCGCCCGAAGTGACCGGCACGCCCGCCAAGATCCTGCGCTACCTGCAGATGCGCCTGCCCGGCGTGGGTCCGCTGCCGCTGGCCGAAGGCGCGGGCGTGGATCTGCGCGGCGCCCGCATCGCGGTGCTGGGCGGCCAAGTGGTGGTGATCTATAGCTACAGCGCCTACGGCAACCCGCTGACGGTGATCAGCCGGGCACTCGCCCGCGGCGACGATCCCGATGTCGAGGCCCTGGGCCCCGATGGCCACGCCACCTCGGGCGTGATGCTCGATCGGCGCGCCGGCCTGCACCTGCTGCACGTGGTCGAGCAGAACCGCATGCTGACCCTGGTGGGCGAGCTGGGGGCGCCGGCGATGATGCACCTGCTGCCGGCCGGGACCTTCCTGGACGGCGCGACCGGCAGCCAGGACCGCTAAACTACGTCTTATTCCGGCAGAGATCCGCGGGCGACGTTGCGCGTGCCGGTGCCCTCATGCACAATGCTCGGCCCGCCGCAGCGGCGGTGGCTGCCAATTGCTGCGAATTGGGAGCGAAAACGACGACGAGTCTCCGGGCGAGCACCGGGGTGCATTGGACGAGGGCGCGATGCTGCACTTCACCATGGACGGGTTCGGCGGCCACCGGTCGCGCTTCGACGACATTCGCCTGATCCACGAGCTGCTGGAAGAGCTGCCGGCGCGCCTGGGCCTGAAGCCGGCGATGCCGCCGATGCTGCTGCCCTACTACAACGGCGTGGAGCCCGACGACTGTGGCATCTCGGCGTTTTTGTTCTTGCCGGGCGGGCACCTGACCCTGCACACCTTCTCGTTCCGCGAGTGCTACTTCGTCGATCTGGTGGCGCCGCGGCCCTTCGACGTGCACGAGGCGCAGGCCTACATCGCCAACGCCCTGCCGGTGCGCTCGATCGAGACCCACACCGCCCGCCGGCCGCGGCCGTTCGACGACGTGCCAGTGCACCCCGACGAGGACTTTGGCCCACACCTGCTTTTGAACATCGAAGGTTACACGGGTCCGACCAGCATGGACGGCCTGTTCCAGCTGTTCGACAACCTGCCGCCGCGCATCGACATGACGCCGATCATGCGGCCGTACGTGCTGCGCTCGATGGGCGAGAACGGCCAGTCGACCCTGTCGGCCATGACGATGATCGCCGAGTCGCACATCGCCCTGCACATCGAGGAAGGCACCCCAGGCAAAGAGAGCACAGGCCGGGCCTACTTCGACATCTTCTCGTGCAAGTTCTTTGACACCGACGCGGTGCTGGGCCAGCTGAAGGCCGCCTTCCCGGGTCAGAGCCACACGGTGCAGCTGATCTCGCGCGGTTGCGGCTACACCGTCAAGCGCACCGAGCGCGCCCCCGAGCACGCCCGCACCAAGGCCTGGCTCACCGCCCGGCCGGCCTGAGGCTGCCATGCAACGCTTGCTGATCCTGCTGCTCCTGTGTGCGCCGGCGCTGGCGCATGCCGACGATCCGGCGGCCCGCAAGGTGCTGCAAGCGGTACTCGACAAGAATTCCGCGGGCTTCCAGACTGGCCAGAGCAAGACCACCCTGACCACCCAGTTTGCCAGCGGCAACGCTCGCACGCTGGAGACGCTGGCGCGGGTGATCCGCAGCTCGGCCGGGCTGCTGCGCACGCGCGTGACCTTCTTGGGGCCTGCCGACTTCGTGGGCACCGAGCTGCTCATCGTCGACCAGGGCGGCGGCCAGGCGGCCCAGCACCTGTGGCTGCCCAAGACCAAGCGGCTGCGGCGCATCAGCGGCACGGCGCTGAACGAGCCCTTCATGGGCAGCGACTTTTCCTGTGGCGATCTGCAGGGTCACGGGTTACAGGGCGGCGATGCCAAGAAGCTGGGCGACGAGGCGGTGGCCGGCCTGGCCTGCGCCAAGATCGAAGTGACGATCAAGGACGAGAGCGATCCCTACGGCCGGGTGCTGCTGTGGATCGACGAGAAGCTGGCGGTGCCGCGGCGGGTGCAGTACTTCGACAAGGCCGGCGTGCTGCAAAAGACCTTGGAAGTCGAGAGGGTGCGGGCCCTGGACGGCGGCCGGGCGGTGCTGGAAAAGTTCAGCATGACCGGCCATGTGCGCAAGTCGGTGACGCGCGTCGAGACCCGCGACATCGACACCAAGGCCGCCCTGCCCGAGAGCTTGTTCGTGCCCGAAGCGCTTGGAAAGTAGCGGCTTTTCGAACACCGATCAGAAAGCCGAACCTGCCGGCTAACGTCGCGGCGGGTCGCGGAAGCGCCCGCTTGCGACCCACCCAGCATCCTTGAGTTTTCGTCCGACGGGATTTTCGTTGCTCCGGGTCTTGGAGGATTCTGATTGATGCTCTAACCGACCGCGTCGCGGCGCTTGACGATCGCGCTCGCCACGCCCGCGGCCCCCACGCCCACCAGCAGCGGCCACAGCAGACCGGCCAGGTAGGTCCACGTCGGGCCCAGCTGGTTGGCGAGCCAGAAGCCGACCGGCCCCAGCAGCGCCAGTTCCGGGTCCACCGCCGACAGCACTGCCAGGCGCGCCGCCTCGACCGGGTTGAGCGCAGCCAGGGTGAACACGAGCGGCGTGGGCAAGCGCCACTGCAACAGCAGGCCGATCAAGGCGAAGTCGTGGAGCGTCGCCGTGGCCAGCCACACCAGCAGCGCCAGCACCACCGCGCGCTCGGGGGTCTTGCTCACCGCCGACACCAGCGTGCCCAGGCCGACGAAGGCCGCCAGCAGCGAAGCCGCCACCGCCAGCGCGTGCAGCGTCATGGGCAATAGGGTGGGATCGCTTTGCTGCAGCAGGGGTTCCAGGACCAGCATCGCGGCCAGCAGCAGGGCCAGCGGCGCCAGCAACGTCAGCGAGCGGGCCGCCAGCAGCGCCGTGAACCACTCGCCGCGCCGCACCGGCTGGGTCAGCAGCAGCTCCAGGTGGCCCACCGTGCGCGAGCGGGTGATCGACTGGCAGGTGGCCACCAGGGCCACGAGCGGCAGGATCACCACGGTGGCGTTGCAGATGCCCAGGACGACGCGCGACAGGCCGGTGAAGCCGAGCACGCTCGACTCGCGCAGACCCAGCCAGACAAAGGCACCCAGACCGGCGGCGTAGGCCACCGCGGCCAGCAGCAGCCAGCGCGAACGCAGCGACTCGGCCATTTCCAGGCGGAACAGCGCCAGCGTGCGCCCCAGGGTGCCCAGGGGGCGGCGCGGCGAATCGACCAGGGTGGCAACGGGAAGAGGCATGGTTTGCACGTTTTCCATGGTGACCTCGCGGCGGTCAGCGACCTAGCGCCGGCGCCTTCAAGCGTTGCTGAACAGCCTGTTGCACGTCCGTCCACGACGCGGTGCCGGCCGGGTCGGCGACGAAGCCGAAGTCCATCGGCGTGGGGTGGCCGCCGCTGTAGTGGGCGGTACCGACCTCGCGCCACTCTTTGCCCTGGCGGGCCCAGGCCAGATCGCCGGGCTTGGCAGGGTGCTCGGCCTGCCACGCCACCAGGCAGCCCAGGTCGTCGAAAAACCAGACCTCGCCCTGGGTATCGGCGTACTGCCCGGCACTCTCGGGCCGCGACACCAGCATGGCGCAGTGGGCGCAGGCCTGCTTGCCCCACACCGGCTCTTGCGGCTCGGGCGGCCCCTGTCGGCACGCCAGCGCCAGCGCAGCCACAACCAAGAACAGCAACCAGCGTGCGGGGTTCATGCGTGCACCTCGACGCCATCGGGGGATCCTTGGGGCCGGGTCCACAGCGCCGAACCCGCCGCCGCCAGCACCTCGCCCGCCGGGCCGTCGCGCAGCACCACACCTTCGCTCAGTTCCACTACGCGATCGACCAGCTGCGCCACCTCGTCGCGGCGGTGCGAACAGAGCACCAGCGCCGAGCCGGCCGGCCGCTGCCGCACCAGCTCGAAGAAGGGGTCGCGCGCCGCCGCGTCCAGGTTGGCAGTGGGCTCGTCGCAGACCAGCAGGGGCGCCTGCGAGGCAAGAGCGACCGCCGCCAGGATCTTCTGCTTGGTGCCGCCCGAAAGGTCGCGCAGCGCCTTGCCTTTGACTTGATCCCAGTCCACCCCCAGCTGGCGGGCGATCGCGCTGGCCCGGTCGGGGGCGACACCTCGCAAGCTCAGGATGGTCTTGGTCAATTCTGCGACCGGCACGTCGAGCGGCGGCGCGACTTGCGGCATATAGGCCACCTGGCGCAGGGCGATCTCGGGCGACTTGGCCACGTCGACGCCGGCCAGCAGCACCCGGCCCTGGACCCGCACCAGGCCGACCAGGGCCCGCAGCAGGGTGCTTTTGCCCGAGCCGTTGGCGCCGACGAAGGCAACCCGCTCGCCCGCGCCGATCTGCAGCGACACCTGGTTCAGGGCCTGCACGGCACCGTAACGCTTGGAGACGGCCTGAATGTCGACAAGTGGATGCATGGTCTACCCCCGCAGATTGGACAGCCGGTGTTGCGGCTGCATGGCCGGCCTGGCATCGCGCAGCAGCAGCTTGGTGGCGAGCACCGGCACCGCCCGCGCCAGCGTGTCGATCACGGCGAGCGCCGCCGTGCCGCGAAAGAACTTGAGCACTGGCTTTTCTTCGGTGAGCGACGACGACAGGTGCTTCTGCAGGTGATCGACGTCGCCCCAGCCGTCGCCGTCCAGGTCGTAGCCGGCGTAGTCGCTCCAGAAATTGCCCTCGAAGTCCGCGGTAGTCGCATCGCCGCCGCCGTCGACCTCCACCGCCTCGGGATTGCTGACGAAGTCGTTGCCGCGCAGCGCTACGCCGTGCGGCTGCGAGTGCCAGCGCAGGGCGATGTCGTTGATGGCGATGACGTTGTCGCGCAGCAGCACCGGGTGATCCGGCGAGCGCGGCGTGGTGTCGAAGTAGCTGCCCACGGTGTTGCGGACCAGGTAGTTGCCGATCACTTGGATGTCGTCGCTGTCTTTGAAGCCCAGGCCCACGCCGGCCGGGCCGCGCGCGCCCGCCAGCACCGAGCCCGAGATGCGCAAGTCGGCGCTGTACATCACGAAGATGCCCACGGTGTTGTCGACCAGGGCCGAGTCGCGCAAGTCGCAGTCGTGGGTGTACATGAAGTGGCAGCCGTAGCGACTGCGGACCACCACGTTGTGGCGCAACTGGACACGGTTGCTGTACCAGACCACCAGATCGCGCACGTCTTCGACGCGGTTGCCCATCACCAGGCCGTCGTCGGCGCTCCACAGCTTGATGCCGTCGCCGCGCAGCTCGGCGTCGCCGGCCCGGCCGGTGATGTGGTTGGCCTCCACGGTGCAGCCCTTGCAGCCGGCCACCACCGCGCCGAACAGGACGTGGCGCAGCTCGGTGTGGCGCAGGCTGTGGCCGCTGCCGCGCAGCTTGCAGGCCGAGTCCTCTTGGGTGTGGCGCTCGCCGGTGCCGGTGATGACCAGGTTCTCGATGCTTACGTCGCGGCCCTCGACGTCGACGACCGTCCCGGTGCCGCTGCCCTGCAGGACCGTGGTCGGCCCGGCGCCGACGATGCGGACGCTGCGGCGGATCTGCCAGTCGCCGCGCCAGGTTCGCGGCCCCAGCCACAGCAGCGGCGGCCCCTGGGGATCGGCCAGCAGCTGCTGCAGGTGGGCCTCGTCGCGGGGCTCCACGGCGCCGGCCAGACGGGCTTGCGCTTTGGGACCGACCTGTTGCGCCGCCTGGGACAGGCCTTGCACGGGCCAGAGCGCCAGGGATACGTCGTGGACGGGCGGCTGCAGGCTGCACGCCAACAGGCCCAGACCGGCAGCGCACGACCAGACCGCGGCCTTCATTGCGCCCCCGGCCCGATCAGCTTGTGGCTGCAGGTGTTGCCGCACGAGGCCAGCAGCGGACAGGTCTTGCAGATGCGCCGCCGCCACAGGGTCGCCCACACCATCACAGCCAGAGCCGCCAGCGCCACCCAGAAGCCCGCGAGCGGCATGGCGTAGGTGGTGAACTGGCCGATCTTGCCCCAGCCGAAGAACTGCGGCGTGAACGACGGGATGTTCAGCGGGGCGTGCTTGTCCAGCGAGTGACCGAAGTGGTACAGCCAGGCCATGCTGTCGCCAACGAAGCCGAGCGGCAGGCCCAAAGCCGGCAACAGCACTAGCCAATTCCAGCGCTTGCCCACCACCAGCGTCAGACCCACGCTCAGGATGGCGACGAGGCCGATGCCCCAGACCGCCAGTTGGCGCTCCAGGGTGGCCGCCTCCTCCAGGCTCTTCATCCCAATGTAATGATTGAGCATGGAGATTTCTTTGGCGTCGCCGCCGAGCCCGCGCAGCGAGATGTCGAGCACCAGCCCATTGGGGTACTGCGGCGCGAACAGGTAGAACTGCCACCAGGGCAGATACAGGCTGCCGATCCACAGCACCACCGCGGCCAGGGCCAACCCCGCCACGGCGTAGCGGCGCCAGCGCGCCTTGCGCGGAGTCGGCGCCGGGAGGTGTCCAGAGCGGATGGGAATGCTGTTGAGATCACTCATGGTAGCCTCGCAGCGGC
>JACRCU010000183.1 GCA_016218865.1 Deltaproteobacteria bacterium
CGGCGCCGTCGGTGCCCTCGATGGCAATGAAACGACCTGGTTTCATTTGGTTTCCCCCGATGGGGTGGCGTCGCACGGCAGCAGGACCTCGCGGGTCCCCGGCGGGCACTGCACGGCAAAAATCTCTGGATTGACGGGCTGGTTGACCTGCATGTCCCGGTATTCGATGGTGATGTCGCTATCGGGTGCGGCGACCTTGACGCGCACGCTGGCGGGCAGGGTGCCGGGCGACCGCTCGCCACCGTACTGGACCGAGGCCACCCGCCGCGACCCGGCGTACCAGACCGCCCCGACCGCTTGGCGCGTGCCCGGATCCACGAAAAGCTCTTGGCGCCAACCGGTTGTCGGACCCAGCTCCAGGCGGTACAGGTGGCGCTCGCCGTCCCAGCCCAGCCGCTGCTGCTCGGGCGGCGCGGCCAGCGGGCGCAGATCGCCCAGCAGGGCGGCCACCATGTCCGCGGCGGGCATGGGAATCGGCAAGAAGCGCTGCATGTTGGCCGGGCAGGCCAAACCGACCTGGCAGGTGGCGGCGCCGCGCTCGAACGAAACGAAGTGTCGGCCGTCGCTCGACAGCAGGCCCAGCAAGTCCAAGGTGGGAGCAAGCGCTTGGAACTGAACCTGATCGGGCCGGTTCGCCACCACCAGCAGGGTCACGCTGCGGCGGTCGCCCTGCACGTAGGCGTCCAGGCGGGCCTGGCCCTGCGCCGAAGTGACGGTCGACGCCGGCAGCGCGGCCAAGAGATCGGCGGCACTTTGCGGGCCGTTGGCGGGCAGTTTGACCTGGGCGCCCGAGCAGGCCGTCACCACCAAAGCGACAAAAATCCAAAGGAGTCTGTAGGTCACGCTGCCACCTCGCCGACCACGAAGTGGCGATGCAAAAGCCGGACCGCCGCGTCGGCGTGCTCTGGAGCCAAAAGCGCGGAGAGCGTGAGCCCGTGCGCCAGCCACGTGCCGGTCCAGTGCCCGAGCAACTGCGCGAACTGCTGGGACAATCCGGGCTCCCGTCCCACCGCCGGCCCGACGATGCTGACCAAGGTCCCGCGCTGCAGGCCCTGTGGCCCGACGGCGGCGGTCAGCTGCGCAAGCGCTTGATCGAAGGCCGGATCGACGGCGTCGGCCACGTCGCGGGCCAACAGCACTCCGTAGGTGGCACCGGCCAGTTCGGTCACGGGCACCAGGCCGAAAGCGGCCACGATCGACTGGACTTGCGCGGCCTGTGCCGCGGGAACCTGTACGAGCACCGCGCTCGGCCGCTGCGCCACGCCCACCACCCACGGCCGCAAGCTGGGCGCATCCACGCGCACCACGCTCTCGCCCGCAGCGGTGCCCGTCTTGCGGGCATAGAGGGCGATGCCGTGCAGGCGCGCATAGGCCACCGCGTCCGCCGCCAGCACCTTGGCACCGGCGCGGGCCAGGGCCAGGGTCTCGTCGTGCGAAAGGTGGTCCAGGCGGCGCGCGTCCGGCACCGTCCGCGGATCGGCGCTGTAGATGCCGTCGACGTCGCTGTAGATCTCGCAGTCTGCGCCCAGGGCGGCTGCCAGCGCCACCGCGGTGGTGTCCGAGCCGCCGCGGCCCAAGGTGGTCACCTCGCGGCGCCAAGAGGTGCCCTGGAAGCCCGCGACGATCACCACCTGCCCCTGGTCCAAGGCGTCTTGCACGCGAAACGGCCGCACTTCCACGATGCGGGCACCGCCGGGCGCGTCATTGGTCAAGATGCCGCACTGCGACCCGGTCAGCGAGGTAGCCGGAAACCCTTGATCGCGCACGGCCATCGCCACCAGCGCCATCGCGATGCGCTCGCCGGCGGTCAGCAGCATGTCCAGCTCGCGGCGATCGGGCGCGGCGCTGACCTCGTGGGCCAGTTTCATCAGCTGATCGGTGGTCTTGCCCATGGCCGACACCACCGCCACCACCCGCTTGCCGGCGCGGCGGGTCGCGGCGATCTGCTCGGCGACCGTGTGGATCTTGGCCACATCGGCCACCGACGAGCCGCCGTATTTCTGCACCACAGTTGCCGCAGCTGCCGCCATCTCGGCCATTTTGATCCTTCTTGGCTGGCGCTACAGCGCGTCGGTGGGCTTGAGCGGCGCCTGGCCCGGCCCGTCGGCCTGGATCGGATACTGGGTGATCATCCACCAGTTGCGATCGCGGTAGCGCCACTCTTGCGCCAACATCTCTTGGTGGGTCACCGGGTCCGACGGCCGGCTCCACACGGCCAGCACGATCACGCGCGCCTTCTCGGTCCCGACCACGTGCTCCACCGCGCGGATGTCGTATTCGTGAATCGTAACAATGGATTGCGCGATGCGCCGCTGGCGGATCCACGCCGCGCGCAGGTTGTCGGGAATGTGCGAACCGGCTTTCTCGACGAAGCCCCAGCGCATCGACCGCGTGTAGTCTTCGACCGCCTCTTTCAGGGCCATCGCCGGCGTCTGCGCGCCCGAGCACGCCGCTGCCAACGCCAACAGGGCCGGCAGTGCCACGGCCGCGCTACGCCGGAGCAGGGCCATCACGGCGTCCCGACCAGCTGAGCCAGCGTTCCGGCCGTGTCGAGCTGCCGGAGATCGGTGTAGCCGCCGACGAAGGTATCGCCGACCACGATCATCGGCACCGTCCGCCAGCCGAATTGTTCCTTGAGCTCGGCCATGCGGCTGGCGTCGCGGTCCAGGTACACTTCCTCGAACTCGTAGCCACGCTTCTGCAGCAGCTGCTTGGCGGCCACGCAGTAGGGGCACGACTCGGTGCGATAAACGATGATGTGCGCTCCCATGCTCACCTTGCTGCCGAAGAGGGCGGCCGCCGTGCTAGGATAGCTGGGCTGGGCCATTCCAGCCAGTCTTCACGCGGACAGTGCCCGTGCGCAACCTCCCCGCCCTCGCCTTGGACGTCGGCCGCGCCCGAATCGGTGTAGCGGCCACGGATCTCCGCGCCGAAGTCGCCACCGCCGTCTGCGTGCTGCAGCGCAAAGGCACGCGCTCCGACGTGGCGGCGCTTCTGCCGATTGCCGACCAGCGCCGCGCCCAGGTGATCGTGGTCGGGCTGCCGTTTGGCTGCGAGGGCGACGACGATAGTCAGCGTCTTTGCAGGGGTTTTGCCGCCGCGCTGGCCGCCGCGCAGCCGCGACCGGTCTGGCTGGTCGACGAGGCCGAC
>JACRCU010000184.1 GCA_016218865.1 Deltaproteobacteria bacterium
CCACCGAAGAGATGCTGATCCGCATGATGCGGACCGGCCACGGCTACTTCTGGATCGGCGCGCCGGGCGAAGAGGGCTTTGGCGTGCCGCTGGGCATGCTGGTGCACAAGGGCCACGGCCCCGCCTTCGACTACCTGCACTTGCACTACCGCAGCTCGCCCACCGTGCTGGCGATGGGCGGCGAGCCGATCGACGTGCTGCGGCAGATGCGCGGCACCGCCACCGACCCGTTCAGCAAGGGTCGCAACTTCGTGAATCACTTCGCCATCAAGGCCTGGAACGTGGTGCCCGTCACCCCGACCATCGAGACGCAGTATGCCGTGGCCCCGGGCACCGCCCACATGCAGCGCCGCCACGGCGGGGTGGGCATCTCGATCGTCACCGGCGGCGACGCCGGCTCGGCCGAGGGCGACTTCTACAGCGGCATGAACTGGTCGACGCGCCCGGGCGGCGAGCTGCCGGTGCTGTTCTGCATCGCCCACAACGGCTGGGGCATCTCGACACCCTCGAAGTCCGTGCAAAACTTCAAGGAATTGAACCGGCGCGGCGACGGCTTCGGCATCAAGAACGCCTGTGTCGACGGCAACGACCCCATTGCGGCCTGACACGCCATTGCCGAGGCGATGGACTACGTGCGCCACGAGCGCAAGCCCTTCATCTTGCAGGCCAACGTCTCGCGCCTGTACGGCCACTCGTCTAGCTCGGGCGCCGCGCTCCACGACGAGGAAGACTGCTTGGCGCGCTACGAGGCGCGGCTCCTTCAGGAAAACCTCATCACCGATGCGGAGTTGAAGGTGGTGTGGGACCGCTGGCACGCCGCGCTGCACGACGCCTTTGCGGCCGTGGAAAGCGAGCCGATGCCCGAGCAGCACCACGTCTTGCAGCACGTATTCTACCGCGGTCCGGCTGGCAACTAGCCTAGACTACAGAGGTTACTCATGGCCAACATGGCCCAAGCCATCCGGCTCGCGCTGCACTACGGCGAAGAGCACCTGGGCGTGACCGACATCTTCGGCGAAGACGTGGGCGCACCGCTGGGCGGCGTGTTCACCTGCACGCAAGGCCTGAAGACCGCGTGGAATTCGCCGCTGGACGAGCGCGGCATCATCGGCATGGCCCTGGGCATCGCCTACGGCGGCGGCAAGCCGGTGGCCGAGATCCAGTTCTGCGACTACATCTTCAATTGCATCGACTTGCTCAAGCTCTGCGGCAACGCCCACTGGTCCAGCGCCGGCGAGTACCACGTGCCGCTGGTGGTGATGACGCCGGTGGGCGCCGGCATCCACGGCTCGATGTACCACTCCCACAGCTTCGAGAGCATGGCCACCCACATCCAGGGCTGGACCGTGGTGATGCCGAGCAACGCCAAAGACGCGTACGGCCTGATGCTTTCCGCGATCGCCGACCCCAATCCGGTGCTGTTCATGGCGCCCAAGGGGCTGATGCGCGCCAAGGGCGAGGAGCTGATCCCCGGCGAGCCGGCGGACGAGCGGGCGCTGCACCACGCCATCGACGCGCCCGTGGGCGACCGCACCGGCTGGGTGCCGCACTGGCCCGAGGTGCAGGACTACCGGGTCCCGTTCGGCAAGGCCCGGCTGGCGCGCGAAGGCGAGCACGTCACGATCGTCAGCTACGGCCGCGGCTTGGTGATGTGCACCCACGTGGCCGACGACCTGGCCAAGCAGGGCCTGCGCGCCGAGGTCATCGACCTGCGCACGCTGTATCCCTTCGACGAGCAGGCGGTTTTCGACTCGGTGAAGAAGACCGGCCGGCTGCTGGTGGTCAACGAGGACACCGAGGTCACCAACTTTGGCGAGCACGTCATCCGCAAGGTGGTGGAGCGCTGCTTCTACGACCTGCTGGCGCCGCCGCGGCTGCTGGCGGGCCTCGACGTGCCGGGCGTGGGCCTGGCCTGGGGCTACGAGAAGTACAGTATTCCTCAACCCGACGGCATCGCCGCCGCCGTCCGCGACCTCGCGGCGCAGCAGCCCTGATCATGGCCACGCCGCGGCTCGCTGCGCGCCTGCCCCTGTTTGCCGCGGCCGCCTTGCTGGCGCTCGCCTGCCGGCCGGCGCCCGAGCACGCCGAACCTAGGCTGCCGAGCGGGGTTGCTCAGGTTGTCCCCGTCGCACCACCAGCGGCCGCCACCGGCACCGCGGGCGAAGGGCACCAGCACGGCGGCAACCAGATGGCCGATGCCGCCGAGATGGCGGTGCAGTCCGTCGTCAACATCTCGACCACCCGCATCCAGCGGCGGGTGCCCACCCAAGAAGAGCGCATGTTCCGCCGCTTCTGGGGGCTGCGCGGCGGCGACCACGACGAAACCCAGAGCCACTCCTTGGGTTCCGGCGTCATCGTCGACGACAAGGGCATCGTCGTCACCAGCAACCACGTCATCGACGGAGCGCAATTCATCCACGTCCGCCTGGCCGACGGCCGCGACCTGACCGCGGAGCTGGTGGGCGGCGACGCGCGCTCGGACCTGGCGGTGCTGCGCCTGCAGGGCGATGTAAGTGGCCTCAAAGCCATGAAATTCGCCGACTCGGACAAGCTGCGCCTGGGCGAGGTCGTGCTCGCCATCGGCAGCCCGTTTGGCCTGGGCCAGAGCGTGAGCCACGGCATCGTCAGCGCCAAGGGCCGCGCCAATGTCCACATCGCCGACTACGAGGACTTCGTGCAGACCGACGCGCCGATCAACCCGGGCAACTCCGGCGGCGCACTGGTGAATTTGCGCGGGGAGCTGGTCGGTATCGCCACCGCCATCGCCAGTGCCTCGGGCGGCAGCGTCGGCATCGGCTTTGCCATCCCGGCCAACATGGTGCGGCCGCTGATGCAGAGCCTGCTGGAGAAGGGCCGGGTGGTGCGCGGCTGGCTGGGCGTGGGCGTCCAGGACCTGAGCGCGGAACTCCGCGAAGCCTTTGCCGTCGGCGACCGCGGCGGCATCCTGATTACCGACGTGCAGCGCGACTCGCCGGCCGACCGCGCCGGGGTGCGCCGCGGCGACGTGCTGGTCCGCATCGGCACCACCACCACCGAAGCGCCGCTGCGGATGCGCAACGCCGTGGCCCAGGCCGGCGCCGGCGCCAAGGTCGAAGTCGAGGTCATCCGCGAAGGCAAGACCTTGGTTCTGCAAGCCACCTTGGCCGAAGCGCCCGATCCGCGCCGCGCCCGCCCGGTCGCCACCGCCACCGGGACAGCCCAGGCCGGCCTGCTGGTCGAGCCGCTGACCAGCGAGCTGCAGCGCGCCCACGACCTGCCGCCGGGCCGGGCCGGGGTGGTGGTCGCCGAGGTCGAGGCCGACAGCGCCGCCGCCCGCGCCGGTTTGCAGCGCGGCGACCTGATCCTGGAAGTGGACCGCAAGCCCGTGACCGCGCCCACCGATTTGGCGCAGATGCTGCGGCCCGGCCACTCGACGATGCTGCTGGTGTGGCGCGACGGCAACGCGAGCTTTGTGCCGTTGCGGCCGTAGGCACATTGCCGCAGCGGCCGGCCGGCCCTTGCCGCTCCGCCTGACTCTATGCCAAGCTTGCTCAGGAACCGCGATCGAACCCCGGCGATCGCCTGTGTCGAGGATGGGCGGGCAGAGTGAGCCCGCGGCGGGGGCTGCATGCGTAGTTCGATCCTGTGGTTGGTGGTGCTGCTGGCAACCGTCGCCTGTACCAGCGAGGCGCCGATCTTGTGCGAAAGTGCCGGCTGCAACGACGGCAATCCCTGCACCCAGGACAAGTGCGTGCCTGCCAAGGGTTGCCAGCACACGCCCCTGACCAGCGGCACCTGCCAGGACGGCGATCCGTGCACCCAGGGCGACGCTTGCGCGGCCGGAGTCTGCCAAGGCGGACCCGCGCTCGACTGCGACGACCACAACCTATGCACCCAAGACAGCTGCGCCGCCGGCCTGGGCTGCCAGCACACCGCCACCGGCGGGGCGTGCGACGACGGCAGCGCCTGCACCAAGAATGACCTGTGCCACCAGGGAGTTTGCACCTCGTTCGACACCGTGGCCTGCGACGACGGCAACCCCTGCACCTTGGACGGCTGCGACTTCAAGTCCGGCTGCGTGCATCAAGAAGCGGGACCGGTGCCGTGCAGTGACGGCGACGGCTGCACGCTGGCGGACGTGTGCCAAGGCAGCCTGTGCGCCGGCAAAGCGGCGAACTGCGACGACAACAACCCGTGCACCAGCGACGGCTGCGACAAGAACCTGGGCTGCTCCCACCAGGCCGCGCCGGGCGGCTGCGACGACGCCGACGCCTGCACTGCCGGAGACACTTGCAAGGCGGGGAACTGCAAGGGCAAACCGGTGGTCTGCAGCGACGACAATCCCTGCACCAACGACGACTGCTATGCGGGCAGCGGCTGCCAGTTCGACCTCTTGCCCGGCAGCACGCCGTGCCAGGACGGCGACGCCTGCGTCGAAGACAAGCACTGCCAAAACGGCAAGTGCCAAGGATCGCCGCTGATCTGCGCCGACGGCAACCCGTGTACGACCGACAGCTGCGCACCCGACAAGGGCTGCGTATTCGCGCTCAAGACCGGCGCGTGCAGCGACGGCAATGCCTGCACCAGCGACGACACTTGCACAGACGGTCTGTGCAGCGGCAGCCCGGTGGTCGACTGCGACGACCAGAATGCCTGCACCAGCGACATGTGCTTGAGCGAGGCCGGCTGCATCCACCAGATCCTGGCGGGATTGCCCTGCGATGACGGTAACCTGTGCACTGTTGGCGACATCTGCAACGCTGCGACCGGCATCTGCACCAGCGCCACCGCCCAGACGTGTTTTGACGGCGACCCCTGCACGCACGACTCGTGCAAGCCTCTGGAAGGCTGTGTGTTCCAATTCATGGGCGGCCCCTGCGACGACGACAACGCCTGCACCTTGTTCGACGTCTGCACCCAGGGCAGCTGCAAGGGCATGGACCCGCTGGACTGCAGCGACGGCAACCTGTGCACCGACGACAGCTGCGATCCGCTCAAGAAGTGCTTGCACGTCGACAACTTCGTCCCTTGCGACGATGGGAACCTGTGCACGTCCGGCGACCAGTGTGGCAGCGGCAAGTGCCAGTCCGGCAAGACGATCACCTGCAACGACGGCAACCCGTGCACCAGCGACGCCTGCGACAGCGGCACTTGCAGCCACTTGGTCTTGACCGGCCTGCTTTGCGACGACGGCAACCCATGCACTGGCAACGACGCCTGCACCAAGGCGGGCGTCTGCACGGGCAACGGCAACCCCTGCAACGACAACGACTTGTGCACGCAGGACTCGTGCGACCTGGCCAAGGGCGGCGCATGCATCCACACGGCGATCCCTTGCGACGACGGGAATTCGTGCACCGCGGATAGCTGCGATCCCAGCAGCGGTTGCAGTCACGTCGCGCAGGTGGGCAAGCCGTGCGACAGCAGCAATCCGTGCGCAGTGGACAAGGCCTGCACCAGTGCGGCGACCTGCATCGGCAAGCTCAAGGTCTGCAACGACAACAACCCGTGCACCAAGGACAATTGCTCCATCGTGGCGGAGAACGGCTGCGTCTACGTGCCCACCACCGACCCGTGCGACGACGGCAACCCGTGCACCACGCAAGACGCCTGTGCCGACGGCAGCTGCACCAGCGGCAAGGTCCCCAAGGACTGCAACGACGGCAACGGCTGCACGTTGGATTCCTGCGACTCCAGCAAGGGTTGTCAGCACAGCGCGGCGCCTGAGTGGGCGGCCTGCGACGCGGCCAACTCCAACATGATCTGCAACACGGCCGGCACCTGCCTCCACGCGGTGCTGGCCAAGCAGTCCGTGTACATCGCGGCGGCGAAGGCCGAGTACGGCTGTGATCCGCAGGTGGTGGGCCTCATGTGCCCCGACAACGCGCGCCCCTTGCATGTGGCGACCACCAACGCCTTCTTCATCGACATGACCGAGGTGCGCGTCAGCGACTATGCCAAGTGTGTCGCCGCGGGCAGCTGTCCGGCCATCACCGATCCGGCGTGCAACAGCAAGATAGCCGGCAATAGCGACCACCCGGTCAACTGCCTGAACCGCGACATGGCCAGCAAGTACTGCAAGTTCATGGGCAAACGCTTACCTACCGAGCACGAGTGGGAGCGCGCCGCCCGCGGGCCCAACTGCGCCGTCGCCGGCGGAATCTGCTTGGCCGGCAACCAGTTGTACCCCTGGGGCCAGGGCCCCGTCACCTGCAATCAGGCCATCTTCAACAACGGCGGCGTCGGCTGCGGCACCGGCGGCACCTGGGCGATCGGCGCCGGCTGGCACGCGCCCTGGGGCCCCATCGGCATGGCCGGCAACGTCGCCGAGTGGGTAAGCGACGACTACATAGCCGACTACAACTCTGTGGCCGCCAACAACCCCAAGGGTCCGGGCAACACCGGCGTCGGCATCTTGCGCGGCGGCTCGGCTTGGAGCATCGTCGGCGTCATGGCGGTGTTCTTCCGCGCAGACTCGCCACCGTCGGCGAGCGACCCCGCCTTCGGCGTCCGCTGTGCCCACGACGTTGTGCCGCAGCCCTGACGAAGCGGCCGCGCGTCCGCATCGAACGAGTGGCGGCGGCTCGGGTCCACGGGCCAAGGGGGGCAGATGGCAAACCAAGGCGACCGCCGCTGCCCGCGCTGCCAGACCCGCAACGCCCGCGCCCGCACCAACTGCGAGCAGTGCGGCGCCGTGCTCCTGGGCGTCGACCCGATCGACTTCGACCAGATGGCGCGAGCCGCTGGCGGCAGCGTCGCCCGGCCGCAACAGCCCGCCGGGCACCGCGCTCCCACGGCCAACAACCGGCGCGCGCACAAGTCGGTGGCCGCGCAAGTCCCAGCCAAGAAGGCCAAAAGGGGCCTCGGTTGCTTCTGGAGCCTGTTGTTCTGGACGGTGGTGATCGCTGCCGTGGCCAACAGCGGCGCATCGCAGCCCCTGCGGCGTGCTGCCTTGGACCTGGCCTCCGAACTGCCGCTGCCCGCGCGCCACGCGATCAACCAGGTTCTGCGCGAATTCGTCATGGAGAGCGAGCTGTTGCCGGACGAGCCGCCGCGGCCCGTGGCCCACGTGGACGTGCCGCCCGCGCCGCCGCCGGCCCTGCCCAGCGAGCCGTTGCTGGCCGCCCCGACCACGCCCGATCCGCCAGCGGAGCCTGCACTGCCCCGCGTGCCTCCCGAGGTGGACGCGGCGATCGTGCGCTCGCAGAGCAAGCTTCTGCGCTGCGCGAGCTTGGCCAAGGCGGGCGAAGACCTGCAGGCGGCATTTGCCGTCGACATCAAGGCCGGGCGCATCGTGGGCGTGCCGCGGCTGCTGCTGCCGGCGGCCCACACGCCGTGGACCACCTGTTGGCTGGCCGTCATCCAGAAGCTGCGCTTGCCAGCCAGCACGGAAGCGGGTCAGTATCGGTTGGAGTTGTCGGTCGCCGACGAGTCAGCCAAGGAGAAGTAGCGATGGGAGAACTTTTGCCGAAACAGCGGGCCGAGGCGGCGCGCCTGGGTTGGACGGCGGTGTTGGGTTGGGCGGGCAGCGGCGCCGCCTTCTTCTTCGCGCACTCGCTGCTGCTCACGCTGGTCGTTGCCGGCGTGGCATCGTGGTTGACCTGGCGCTGGTTCATGTTCCGCGCCAAATGGGGTCTGCGGTTCTGATCGCCAGCGCAACCGCAAGCCACCGAGCCAAGCAAGGAGCCCACCGTGCAGCACTCGCCCGAATTCCTCGCGCTGGTCCAGGCCAGCAAGGCCCATGTCCGCGAAATCGACCTGGCCGGCTTGCAGGCCCTGCAGGCCAGCGGCGCGCCGTTTCACCTGGTCGACGTGCGCGAAGACCGCGAGTGGCAGGCCGGTCACATCCCTGGCGCCCAGCACTTGGGCCGTGGCGTCATCGAGCGGGACGCGATTGGCCGCTTCCCCGACAAGGGCGCGACCTTGGTCCTATATTGCGGCGGTGGCTTCCGCTCGGCCCTGGCCGCCGACGCGCTGCAGAAGATGGGCTACACTGCGGTGATCTCGCTGGACGGCGGCTGGAAGGCCTGGACCGGGGCGGGCTTGCCCGTAGCGCACGAGTCGTAGCCTCCGGCAAGGAGGACCACCATGCCGGTCTGGGTTTTGCGGATTCGTCAGGGCTTCTCGGCCACGGTGTGCGGGGTGGATGCCGACGAGCTGCAGCGCGATGCCGCATCGGTTCGCCTGTTCAAGGACGGCAACCTGGTCTACAGCGCCCCGGCCAAACAAGTGCTCGACTGCCAAGAATGTGTTGACCGCACAGAGGCTTACGAGGTCATGCGCGCCATCGGCCGCGCCGCGGCGGGCAAAGGCGCCCTGGGGCCCGAGATGGTCGGCATTCGACCTGCCGCGGGCGGCAAGCGCCAAGTGGGCCACGTCGTCGAGCGGGTGATCGCCGTGACCGAGGACAAGTCCCGCGGGCCCACGGAGTAGATCGCGCGCCCCCGCCGCCCGTCCAAGCACTGTCACTGTTTTTTCGCGACGTCACCATGCACACCGCCCCGGCTTCCATCCCTGCATTGCGCCGAACACACCCCAACGTCTTGACTTTGCTGAGTGTAGCGCTTGCCATGCTGGCCGCCCTGATCGGGCGCGATGGCGGCACGGCGGCGCCCGACGCCCGCGACACGCGGCTGTTCAAGGTCGACAAGTCCAACCATGTCCTGGGCGTGGCGAGCCACCTGATTCCGCACATGGCGCTGCAACTGGCGTCGCTGACGATGGATCAGCCGCAATTCTGGCCGGACGAGGTGGTGCGCGCGCGGCTGCTCATGCCCGGCCGCGGTGGCTCCAAGTGCAAGCTCAGCTGGGCCAAGCGCGACGGGACCCCCCGCGACGTGGACGTGCAACTGGACGACGCCGGCTTGGCCGTGGTGCAGCTGCAAGACGGCCGCGCGCAGAAGCTGGACCTGGGCGAGTACCGGGTCGACGTGGCCACCGCCGACGGCAAGATCAAGACGTCGACGACCTTTGCGGTGGTCGAGGGCCAGCTTGGCGCGCTGTCCTTTGCCTACAGCTTCGAGCGCCTGACCGCGGCCGAGCAGCTGGAGAAGGTCAAGGCCGGCTGGTTCCTGGGCAATGCCGCGGGTGTCGGCCAGCGCTGGGGCAACGGCCTGTCGTTCAAGAACCAGCTGCGCGTCGACAACCAGCCCTACGAGGGCGAGGTCGAAGTGATCCCGCGCTGCATGCTGTCGGGCTGCAACGGTGTGGTCGCCGGACCGCGGCAGAAGCTGCAGGTGCGCGGCGGCGAGCTGGCCGGCACCATCGCCATCGGCGGTCACTCCGGGCCGTTCCAGATCGAGGTCATCACGCCGCAAGGGAGCCTGCGCTATCAGTTCGAGGGCTCGGGCCACGTCGAGCGCGAGCTCATCCCCGTCAGCAAGGGCGTGCGCTATGCCCACCAGGTCACCCTGGCGCCCTACGAAGGCACCCAGCAGTTGCCGGGCCGGGCGCTGTGGACCGTGCGCAAGGCCGGAACCGCGGAGCAGGACTCCTTCGAGGTCGAAAGCTTGGTGGCCACCGATGGCAAGCTGACCGTGCAAGTCCGCCACGACGTGGATCGCGCAGTGGCGATGGTGTGGCGGGCCGACAAGAACGGCGGCTACGTCTCGCAACAGCCAGAATTGACTTCAAAGATCTTGGCTGGCACCGTCCTGCGGATCGAAGTGGGCCATGGACCCGCGCTGGTCAGCGTGGGCGGTGTGGCGCAAAGCGGTCCCAACAAGGGCCGGTTCGTCGAAGGTTACGCCTTTGCCTTCCCGCCGCCGGACGTGCAGGCCAAGATCCTGGTGCCCGAAAAGTCGCGCCCCAACAGCGAGGTCACGGTGCAGCTCCAGGCACAGGATCGCGCCGGGCAGCCGCTGGCCGTGTCGGGCATTCTGGAAGCCTACGACATCCGCGTGGCTGCCAAGGACCCCGCGGGACCGCTGAATTCGGCAGTCGGCGACAGCCTGCGCAGCGCGGGCCGCCACCTGGACGGCTGGGTCGATCCGGTGGAGCTCGAGCGGCAGCGCAAGGAAGAGGAACGCCGCGCCCGCGAAGAGGAAAGGCGCGAACGCGAGGCCGAGCGGCAAGCCGCGCGCGACGAGGCCAAGGCCAAGAAAAACGGCGAAGTGGTCGCCCATGGTCGCGGCTACGGCTACGCCAGCGGCGGTGCTGCGGCCGCGCCCAAGGCCATGGCGATGGAGATGAAGATGTCCGCGCCGCGCATGGGTCGCCCGGCCGGGGCCCCGCCGTCTCCCCACGGTGGCGACCACGCCGACGACGAGGACGGCGAGGTGGTGCGCGAGGGCGAGATCAAGGTCACTTTCGTGGCCGTGGTTCGCACCGATGCCACGGGCAAGGTCAGCGTGCAGGTGCCCACGCCGCCACAGACCGGTCGCCTGGGCCTGCGGTGGACGCCAGTGCGCGACTTGGCCTGGGTTACCGCCGAGGCTCAGACTGACCTGGCGCGGCAGGCTTGGGTCGAGGCGCAGGCGCCGCGGGCCATCGTCGCGGGCGGCGAGCTCGAACTGCGGGTGGTCACCCACAACCAGCAGCAGCGGCCGATGTTTTTGCAGCTGTCGGGCGCGGGCTTCCCGGCGCCGGTGCAGCGGCCGGTCGCCTCGGGCGTGCAGACGCAGCTGCTTGCCTGGCCGGCAGTTCCGGGCACCATCGAGCTCGCCCTGGTCGACGACGCCGGTCAGACCCACGATCGCCGCAAGCTGCCGGTGGCCGACGTCGCCCGCCAGCCCGTGACCTGGTCGCGCCTCGAAGTGGGCGGCGCGGGGCGCATCACTGTGCAACCCGGTGAAAAGCTGGTGGTATACGGTGGACCGGGGCCGCTGCTGCGCGGCATCGTCACCAATGTGGTCACGACCATGGAGTCGTGGTTCCCGCACGCCGAGGCGCTGTCGGCCCAAGTGGCAACGCGCGTCACTTTGCTCGCGGCCATCGATCGCAACCTGTTGAAAGACGATGGTTATCGCCAGCAACTGTTCAGCGGTTTCGACCACGCCATGACCCAGCTGGATGCGCTGTACGACGCCGGCAGCCAGCAGGTGCGGCCGTGGACCGGTATGGCGCCCAGTCCACGCTGGACGGCCTGGGTGGCGAGCAACTTGCAGATCGCCCGGCGAGCCGTCAAGTACGCGCCTGGACTGTGCAATCAGGCCCCCGATGCCTGCAAGCGCCTGGATGCGCTGGCCAGGCACCTGGACCAGGGCTTCGCGGCCCGCAAGCAAAAGCCCAGCGAAGTCGCTGGCTACGACGAGACGCAGGACGGCTTGGAAGTGGTGCCGGTCGAGGTGGACGGCCAGGTGATCTTCCGCGCAGTGACCGACGACGCCGTGCAGCGCTTTGCCCTGGACAAGCTGGGACCGGCGCTGGGCGACTTGGACGGCGGCGACCCGCTGGCCCTTGGCAAGGCCCTGGATACCTTCCGCTTCCTGCGCGCCTTCGAGCGGGTGGGCAAGCTGCAATGGCTGATGGGCCAGGCCAAGGCGGCGTGGGCGGCGGGCGAGGCAGGCAAGCCGACCTTCGACAAGCTGTTCGGTGTCATCGCCCGCGGCATGGTGCTGAGTCAGGAGCCCGGCATGCTGCAGGGGCCGGCCCTGCTGGGCGGCGTGTACAGCCAGCCGGCGGCGCTGCCGCGCTTCATCGACCTGCTGCTGATGATGGGTGCGCGGCCGGTCGAGCAGGGCGCGGTCAAGCTGAACATGGGCGGCAAGACGGTCACGATCAAGTACGGCGAAGTCGTCGCGGTCGCGCAGCGGGCCGACCTGGCGGTGCCGCGCGGCGGGATGGCCCGCATCGACCGGCCCGGCACCGTGGATCTGCGCGCCGCCAGCGAGAAGCGCTTTGCCAAGGTCGCCGTCGAGCACGCCCAGCTGGCCGTGGGTGAGCAGTCGCGCATCCGCATCGAGCTCGACGCCGACAAGGATCCGCTGGAGTACTACGCGCTGGTGGCCGTGCCCGCCACGGTCGCCATCCGCCAGACCGAAGACGCGCTGTCGGACTACAAGGGCCAGCTCATCTACGGCCAGCAGTCGATGGGCAGCGCCAAGATGCAGATCATCGCCGTGCCGTTCCGCGGCAGCCGCACCCTGACGCTGTGGATCGAAGGCTTGACCGGCGGCCACGCGCCCGGCGTGGTGGCGATTCGCCACGTGCACGACCCGGCCGAGTGGTGCTCGCTCGTCATCCCCGAGATCACCGTGCGCTCGGCGCCGCAGGGCGCCCAGCCGGCCCAGATTCGCAGCACCCAGGCGATCCTGGCGCCGGCCCAGCGGCGGCCCCGCTAGAGACCCGATCAATTTGGCAGTTCTCCGCGCTATTCCTGCTCGGAAGCCGGCGCGGCGAGTCGCTGTAGGCGCTCGCTTGCGCCCCACATAGCACCTAGAGACTTGACAGGACGGCCATGCACTGAACGAATGTCCAGTAATTGGTCAAGTCTCTAGAGCGTCAATCAGAAACCTCCGAGCCCCCGCGCAACGGGAATCCTGTCGGACGAAAGCTCAAGGATGCTGGGTGGGTCGCGCGGGCAAGAACGAGGCGGAGGGGACGCGACCCGCCGCGACGTGGACCGTTGGATTCGGGTTTCTGACCGGTGCTCTAGGCCGACTTCGTCACCGAAGTGCAATAGCGGTCACGCCATTGCAATCGGCAGGCTGACCGCAAGGGAAAACAACTCAATAGTACTAATCATTCTGCTGTCGTCCAGGCGAATGCTCGGCTGTCCGGGGCGCCCACGGCCGGATATGCTACCCACACGGGGTGGCCGGCGCATGCCAGAATTACAGCTCTGCCCCGTGTCGTGCCGCCAACGCCGCACCGCCCGCTGTCGACCACCGGGCGCCAACCACGAGGTGAGCTCATGCATCAGATTCTGCGCGCGGTGAATTCGCGTACCCTTCTCCTGCTTGCCGTGGGCAGCATGACGCTGGCTTGCGAGGGCGCCCAAGGCGAAAAGGGCGCCGCCGGCACGGCTGGCGCGGCTTGCATCATCAAAGACAACGGCGACGGCACCAAGACCATCACCTGCGGCACCACCGAGGTCAAAGTCGCGGACGGCAAGGCCGGCAAAGACGGCTCGGACTGCACCGCCAAGGACAACGGCGACGGCACCAAGACCATCACCTGCCCCGACGGCACCGCCGTGACCGTGCAGAACGGCCAGAACGGCACCAACGGCAGCGCGGGCAAAGACGGCAAGGACGGCGCCGCCGGCAAAGATGGCACCGCCTGCACGGTCAAGGACAACACCGACGGCAGCAAGACGGTGTCGTGCACCGACGGCACCTCGGTCGTCATCAAAGACGGCGCCACCGGCGCCCAGGGCGAACCCGGCGTCGCTGGCCCACAGGGGGCAACCGGCGCCACCGGCGAGCCCGGCCCACAGGGCGCCACCGGCACCACCGGCGACACCGGCCCGGCCGGCAAAGACGGCAACAGCTGCACGGTCAAGGACAACGGCAACGGCAGCAAGACCATCACCTGCACCGACGGGCCCTCGGTCACCATCAAGGACGGCGCGACGGGTCCCACCGGCCCAGTCGGCCCGGCTGGCACGGCGGGCGGCGGCCTGAGCGTCAGCAGCTTCCACGGCCTGAATCACCTCCAGACCAGCGGCGAGTACGCCACGGCCGGCAAGATCGACGCGGCCTTGATCATCACCAGCGCGACTGCCGACGAAGCGGGCAAAGTCACCGTCAAGTTCAAGGTCAACGACAGCGCCGGCAAGCCGATCAAGACGGTCGCGGCCATCACCGCCAACATCGCCAAGCTCGTGGGCCCCGACGCCGTCGCTGGCGAGTCCTTCACCAAGTGGGTCAACTACATCTACCGCATCGAGACGGTGTCCGGCTCGGCGACCGCCAAGGATCCCTGGCCGGCCAAAGACGGCGACACCGCCATCCAGGCCTACCGCGAGTCGAGCGGCACCAGCAGCACCACCGGTCTGCTGACCAACAACAACGACGGCACCTACACCTACGAATTCGTCACCAACCTGGCCAAGGCCACCGTCGACGGCAAGGCCGGCAGCGCCCTGGTCGGCTACGACCGCAAGCTCACCCACCGCGTCAGC
>JACRCU010000180.1 GCA_016218865.1 Deltaproteobacteria bacterium
AGCGAGGTGGTGGTGGGGCTGGACCTAGTGGTGGCGCAGCTGCGCATGGCCCGCGGCGAGCAGCTGGCCGACATTGCCCGCGGCGGCCTGGAGCAGCGCGGCCACGCCCTGGAAGTGCGCATCTACGCCGAGGATCCGGCGGCGGGCTATGTGCCGCAGGCGGGGACGCTGCTGCGCGCCAGCTGGCCCGACGTGCCGTTCGTGCGCGTCGATGCCGGCTTCGAGAGCGGCGACAGCGTGCCGATGCACTACGACCCGATGCTCGCAAAGATCATCGCGTGGGGCCGCGACCGCGACGAGGCGGCCGAGCGCTTGAAGGCGGCGCTGTGCGAGACCACCATCCACGGCGTGGTGACCAACATCCCGATGCTGCTGGCCCTTTTGGACAACGCCGAGTTCCGCGCCAGCGCCGTGCACACCGGTTGGCTGGACGCGACCTGGGGCAGCGCGGCGCCGGGGCAGGGCGACCACCTCACCGAGTCGGCCCTGGCGGTGTTGGCCTTGGCCGGCGTGGGTGGACCGCTGGCCCAGCGCGGCGGCGGCGACGGAGCGCAAGTGACCGCCAAGACTCCCGATCCGTGGGACGGCCTGGCGGGCTTCCGCCTGGGCAGCAAGGGGGCGGCATGAAGCGCAACTACCAGTCGGCGGCGACCACGGCCGAGGCACCGGCGAGCTTGGAGGCGGCGGCGCTGACGGCGGGCGACCTGCTGCAAGTTACGATCAAGCAAGGTGAAGTGGAGCAGAAGCTGGCGGTGACCGCCGTGCAGGCTCCCAACGGTGACTGGCTGGTGGAGCAGGGCGGCGTCGTGCGGCCGGTGCGGCTGAGCACGGATCGCGACGTAACCTGGCTCTCTACCTCGACTCCGGCCGATGCGCAGAGCGGCACTACCCGCTGGCGACGGGTCGAAGCCCTGCGCGCCCGCCACGGTCACGGCGAGGCCCAGGTCCGCTCGCCCATGACGGGCCGCGTGGTGCAAGTCGGCGTGGCGGCTGGCGATACCGTGGTCAAGGGCCAGGTGCTGGTGGTGGTCGAGGCGATGAAGATGGAGCACGCCTTGAAGGCGCCGGCCGAGGCCAAGGTCGCCAAGGTATTGGTCAAAGTCGGCCAGCAGGTCGACGGCGGTCAAGAGCTGGTCGAGCTGGAGTAGCGCCCGCTGCCGCCAGCCCTATCTTGTACGACTTCGAGTCGGCGAGGACCCATGCAACCCAGCGAAACCAGCCAAACCATCCCCACCAGCGCGCCGGACGACGACCGCGTGCAGATCGTGGAAGTGGGTCCGCGCGACGGCCTGCAGAACGAGCGCGTGCGCATCGCCACCCAGAACAAGTCGCGCTTCATCCAAGCGCTGGCCGACGCCGGACTGCGGCGCATCGAGGTGACCAGCTTCGTGCATCCCCGGGCGATTCCTCAGCTTTCCGATGCCGACGAGCTAATGGTGATCCTGCCGCCGCGGCCCGGCGTGCGCTACAGCGCGCTCGTGCCCAACGATCGCGGCTTGGAGCGGGCGATCGCCGCGGGGATTCGCGAAATTGCGGTGTTTACCGCGGCGTCGGATACCTTCGTCCACCACAACATCCACACCAGCTTGGCCGAGTCGCTGCAGCACTTCGAGGAAATCGTCAAGAAGGCCAAGGGCTTGGGTATGGGTGTGCGCGGCTACATCTCCACGGTGTTCGGCTGCCCGTACGAGGGCAAGATCACAGCGCAACAGGGCCTGGGCGTGGCGCGCGCGCTGCTGGCCATGGGCTGCGACGAGATCTCGATCGGCGACACCATCGGCGTGGCTACCCCGGGCGACGTCGCGCGCTGGCTGGATGCGGCCCGTTCCGCTGAAATTCCCTTTAATCGCATGGCCTTGCATTTTCACGACACCCGCGGCACCGCCCTGGCCAACGTGCTGGTCGGCCTGCAGCACGGCGTGCGCATCTTCGACTCCACCGCGGGCGGCCTGGGCGGCTGTCCGTATGCCCCCGGCGCCAGTGGCAATTTGGCGACCGAGGATTTGGTCTACGCGCTGCACGGCCTGGGCTTCCAGACCGGCGTCGACCTGGACCGGCTGGTGGCCGCGTCGAGCTTGATTGCCAATCAATTAGACCACTTGCTGCCCAGTCGCTACTACCAGGCGGCGCGCGTGCAGCCCTGCCTGCCGCACTGACCGCCCACCCACGCCACCTGCGGGCCGCCCGGCCCGTCCGCTGCTCCAAGGAAGCCCATGCAGAAGAAGTTCAAGCTGTCCGTCGTGATGCCCTGCTACAACGAGAAGAAGACCATCCGCGACATCGTCGCCCAGGTGCTGGCTCAGCCCTACGACATCGAGCTGCTCATCGTCGACGACGGCTCCAAAGACGGCACCCGCGACATCCTGGAGGAATTGGCCAAGCAATACCCGCAGGTCAAGGTGCTGCTGCAGCCGCAGAATCGCGGCAAGGGGGCGGCGCTGCGGCGCGGCTTTGCCGAGGCCACGGGCGACTACGTCGTCATTCAAGACGCGGACTTGGAGTACGATCCCGGCGAGTACGGCCACCTGCTGGCGCCGGTGCTGGCCGGCAAGGCCGACGTGGTCTACGGCTCGCGCTTTGCCGGCAACAGCCATCGGGTCCTGTACTTCTGGCACTCGGTCGGCAACCGCGCGCTGACGCTGGCGTCGAACATGGCCACCGACCTGAACCTGACCGACATGGAGACCTGCTACAAGCTGTTCAAGCGCGAGGTCATCCAATCGCTGAATCTGCAAGAGGATCGCTTCGGCTTCGAGCCCGAAGTGACCGCCAAGCTGGCGGCGCGCCGCGACCTGCGCATCTACGAGGTGCCGATCTCGTACGACGGCCGCACCTACGCCGATGGCAAGAAGATCGGCCTGAAAGACGCCTTCCGCGCCGTCTACGTGATCAGCAAGTACGCGGCGATCACCCGACTGCGGAAGTAGCGAACTTACTTGATCTTGTCGGCCTGATCGACGCTGGCCGCGCAGCGAAAGCCAAAGTGGTGGAACGGCTCGTTGCTGGGGTGGTGCGGTCGCCGCCACACCGCCGTGGCGTACTTGGCGGGCCAGTACCAGCTGCCGCCGCGGACCAGTTTCTCGTGGTGGCCCGGGCACTTGTCTGCGCCGCCGCACGGGCCCTTGGGATCGACGCCTTCGCAGTCCTTGCCGCACTTGGCGTAGCTGGGGCTGTACCAGTCGCCGACCCACTCCCAGGAATTGCCAGACATATCATAGAGTCCGTACACGCCCGCCGCGCGCAGGCCCACTTCCATCACCCGGCCCTTCTCGGGTTGCGAGTGCAGCTTCTTCACGCCGCAGCTGCGCCCGGATTCGTCCATGATGATGGCGCGTTTGCAGGTGGCCGGCTCGTTGCCCCAGGGAAAGAGCGCGCCTTGGGTGCCGCGGGCGGCCTTTTCCCACTCGGCCTCGGTGGGCAGTCGCTTGCCCTGGGCCTTGCAGTACGCGACGGAGTCGAACCAGCTCACGCCGGTCATGGCCTGCTTGGGGCGCGAGAAGTCGCTGTACTTCGGTCCGGCGTGCGGGCACTTGCCTTTCTTTTCGCAGGCTTTGTACTCGGCGACCGTGACCTCGTACAGGTCCATGTAGAAGGTCTGCACCCACCCGGTGGCCGTGGGCTGGGCATTCTTGGGCTCGCCGTCGGTGCCGCGCAGGAATGGTCCGCCGTCGACGCACGCCATGCCCGCCGGTACCCGGCCACACGGCTGGGCTACGGGGGTGCTGCCGGCCACCGCAGCGAACAGGGCCAAGGTGTAGAGAAACATCTTACTTTTTGCCCTTTGGCGCCGGCGGTCCGCCCAGGCTGAACAGCCCCTGCGGCCCCATCGGCTTGCGCACCCAGCAGATCGGCTTGGCGCTGCCCACGTTCTTGCGCTCGAGCCACGCCACAAAGTCGCGGCCCTTCTGCACGTAGTAGCTGTAGTGGCCGTCGGCGATTTCCTCTAGCTTCTCGGGTCGGCCCTGGGTGCGCAGCAGCACCGACTTTTCGGCATACGGCAGATCGCGAAGATTCCTGCGGGCTTGCGGTGTGTAGTTGAAGTAAGCCTCGGCGTTGGTGATGTAGAACACCATCACCTCCATGTTCTGCGACTTCAGGGCTTTGCTGAGGCCACTCATGGTGTTCTGGGCGGTCAGGTCGCCGCGCCAAGCCCAGATGCGGCCGGTCTGCGCCAGCTTGCGGACGTGGTTGTACTGCTCTGGCTCCGACAGCAGGCTCGGCACCTTCTCGGCCTTGTACTTCTTCTTGGTGGTCAGCCACTTGTCGTGGATCTGGCTGCGGCCCAGCTTGTAGGCCGCCACCCAGCGCTTCTTGGTGGCCGCATCGGGCGCTTCCTTTTCGATCAGCGCCAGGCTTGCCGGCATCTGCTTGGGCGACCAAAAGGCCACGAAGTCCTCGACCGTGGCGGAGTTGCGCAGGTCCACGCCGTACACGCCGTGCAGGTCGGCCACCACCTGATCGTAGTCGACCAACAGCACCAGCTCGGCCTTCATCCAGCCGGCGAACAGGTAGTTGGGATCGGTGCCCACGCCCACCAGCACGCCGCCCAGGCCCTGCACCGACTCGCGGTACAGGTGATGGGCCCGCTCGTCCGAGATCACGAAATGCGCGTTGGCGGCCAGCTCCTTGGGCGGCGGATCGTGCTGCACCTTGGCAAGCTCTGCTCTTAAACCATCGGGAATCTGTGGCAATTCTGCGGAAAACGCCAAAACGGGCGCCAGCAGCAAGAGGGGCAGCGTCCGCGCCAAGGCGCGCAGCAGAACGGGATGGAGCATGGCGGCTTCCGGCCCCTCATCGCGGGCCGCGCGGAGCATAATCGGCGACCGGCGACTTGGCTACCAGCGAAGACCGGGCCGGCGATTCGTCACCACCACTTCGGCCACGTCGCCGCGGCGATCGGCCTTGCTGTTGACCTGGCGGGCCGCGTAGATCGTATGGATGTTCCACTGTTGGTACAGCTCGCGGGTGAAGGCGCAGTCGCTGTTCGACAGCACCCAGCGCACGCCCAGCGCGTCCAGCTCGCCCAGCACGTCGTTCAGCTCGCGCTGCGCCCGCGCCGAAAAACCGCCGCCGCTATAGGCGTTGAACGAGCTCGTTGCGCTGACCGGCTGGTAGGGCGGGTCCAGGTAGACGAAGTCCAGGCCGTGCTCGGCGACCAGCTGCGGCCACGCGCGAAAATCGGTCTGCACCAGCGTCGCTTGCTGCAGGGCCTGCGACGCGGCGGCGATGCGCTCGGCCTGGGCGATGTTCGGCTGGGCGTAGCGACCATGCGGCGCGTTGAAGTGGCCCTTGCTGTTCTCGCGCCAAAGTCCGTTGAAGCAGGTGCGATTCAGGAAAAGCATCCGCGCCGCGCGCTCGACATCGCTCATCGGCGTCTCGGCCGGGTGGCGGCTGCGCATCCAGTAGAAGTAGGCCGCGCGCTCGTCGGCATCGCCGGCCAGGTACTCGGACTCGTAGGTGCGCAGCTGGGCGATCAATTCCGCGGGCTCGTCGCGCACGCAGCGGTGGGTGTTGTACACGTCGGTCGACAGGTCGGTGAGCAGCGCCGACTCCAGCCGGCCCTCGCCCGCGAGATGGAAGAAGAGCGCGCCGCCGCCCAGGAAGGCCTCGCCGTAGCGCAGCGGCCCCGCTGGCAGGTACGGCTCGATTTGCGGAATCAGCCGTGCCTTGCCGCCGGCCCACTTCATGAACGGCGCTGGCGCCCGAACCGATCGGACCAGGTGGTTGTCAAGAGAAACCGCGGGATCACGGGGTTCACGGTGGGGCGCGGCGGCCAGATGCATGCGAAGTACTCCGGGCGCTGTGCCCGCCGGGAGTGTGATCTCGATGGATCCTTTGTCGAATTTTCTGATCACCGCATCCGCGTGGCCGACCGCGGACAGGGGGCCGCGTCGATCGCGTTTCTCGATCGAAATCGGCCAGTTGGATCGCCAAGATCTCGACCAAGATCGAGTGGATCGCCGCCACTATCCACAGGTGACGAAAAACGTCACATGCGAAACATTAGAAACTTACAGGGATAATCTAAGCGAGGCCTGACCGCGGCGAGCCTCCTGCCGTTCCACGACGCGACCGAAGGCGAACCCCAAGAAGGTCAACGGGTTGATCGTGCAGACCTTGCGCTGCGCCGGCTACACACCTAATTGATGCCCGCCACACAGCGGTTGCGGGCAGTTCGCCCGGCCGCGCAGCGGTGGTGCCGCCGTCCGCGTCGCAACTCGGCTCGGCGCGCCACCGTCAGGTTCGTGCTGCAACTTCCCGCGACGCTGTCGCCGCTATTCCAGGAGAGTCATGAGCGTTCTCGTCACCAAGCCCGCCCCCGATTTCAACGCCGAAGCCGTGTTTGCCGATGGCAGCTTTGGCAAGGTCCAGCTGAGCCAGTTCAAGGGCAAGTACGTGGTGCTGTTCTTCTACCCGTTCGACTTCACCTTCGTCTGCCCCACCGAGATCATCGCCTTTGACCACCGCCTGGAGGAATTCAAGGCCCGCAACGTCGAGGTCCTGGGCGTGTCGATCGACAGCAAGTTCAGCCACTGGGCGTGGCGCAACACCAAGATCAAGGACGGCGGCATCGGCGAGGTCGGCTACACGCTGATCTCGGACGTGACCAAGTCGATCGCCCGCGACTACGACGTGCTGATCGACGAAGCCAAGGCCCTGCGCGCCTCGTTCCTGATCGACAAGAACGGCGTGGTGCAGCACCAGGTCGTCAACGCTCTGTCGCTCGGCCGCAACATCGACGAGATGCTCCGCACCGTCGACGCCCT
>JACRCU010000181.1 GCA_016218865.1 Deltaproteobacteria bacterium
CCTTGGGTTCTTCGGCCGGCTTCTCTTCGACCTTGGGCGCGATGATCTCGAAGATCTTGAAGCTCTTCTTGAACACCGGCTTGACGCCCTCGGGCAGTGGCAGGGTCTCGATGGTCATGACGGTGCCGTTGTCGAACGGCGTCACGTCGATGTTCACACCGGTCGGCAGGGTCTCTGGCGTGCAGCTGACCTTGACGTAGCGGCTGACGTGCACCAGGCGACCACCGGCCTTCTGGCCGACCGAACGGCCGCTCAGGGTCACCGGCAGCGTCACCACCATGCGGGTGTCGGCCTGCAGCACGTGCAGGTCGACGTGCACGAGCTGACGGGTCAGCGGGTGGATCTGCACTTCGCGCGCCAGCGCCAGGTAATTCTCGCCCTCGAAGGCGACGCTGAAAACCTGGTTGCGGCCGTAGGCGCTCTGCAGGCCCTTCTTGACCGGCTGGGTTTCCAGGGCGATGGCCCGGTTGCCAAAGGCCTTTCCGTAGAGGACACCCGGGAGCAAGCCGGCGCGGCGCACCTTGTTGGCCACGTCGGAGCCGGCCAGGTGGCGCGGGCGAGCCGAGATCTGAACAGTATCCATAATCAGTTCCTTACAGCCCGCCTGAGGCGAGCGTGCGGCGCGGATGAGCACGGTGGAGTCCAGACAAGGGCCCGTGCCGTTGCGCCGTTACGTGCTGCGTGAGCCGGCGGTCGCTGCGATCGCCAGTCTCTGCGGGGCTCGGCCTGGACACGCCAAGGTTGCCGCCGCAGCGGGCCGAGTATTCTAGGGGTTGTTCTTGGAAAGTCAACCGCATCCCGCGACCGTCGACCGCGGCCCCGATCCGCCGCGTTGGGCACACCGCAGCTGGGAGTCGAGCCACCGCTGCGCCGCTGCGTACCCTGGGGCGACCGCAGGGCCGGCTCCTAGGAGCCCGTCGGGAACAGGCGATCTGCGATATGCCCTTGAAGTACTACTAGATGATAGTATTGAATCTATCCAGTCTTCCAGCCTGTTTCGTTGGTTCCAAATCGATGGTCGGACCCCATTCGCTGGTGGATGTCGGGGGACAAAGCCCCGGCCCGCCACGAGAGCAAGGTCGACTTGTCGCGGGTCCTGCAATAAGATGAGGAGCGACCAAGGTCTTGGACCGGCGGGCAACGCGGGATGAACGGCACTCCATCCAACTTGGGCTGGTGGAAACGGCTGCGTAGCTGCGCGGTTACGATGACCCTGCTGCTTGCTGTGACCGGCTGCGGCGAACCTGCGGGCGGCGCGGTCGACGCGGCGGCAGCCAAGACCGATGGCGCAAGTGCCGATAGCGACACCAGTGCCGACGCGGCCGACGCGGTGCCGGACCCGAGCGCCGACGCGACCACCACCGACGCCGCCGCCGACGATGGCGCGGTGCCGGACAGCGGCGCGCCCGACATGCAGGAACTACCCACCGACACTAGCGAAACCGCCCAAGACGCCGCTCCGAGCGACGGCGACGCCCAAGGACCGGCCGCCGACGCCGACGCCGCCGATGCGGGTCCCGATGCGGCGATCGACGTGGCCCCCACGCCGCTGCTGCTGCAGGTCACCGCGCCCAAGGCACTCAAAGGCAACCTGTACGTTATGCGGTTTGCCCCGGCGGACATGCTGCAGACCGGCGGACCACCGCCCGAAGCGGCCCAGGTCGTCGCCAAGATCGCCGTGACCAGCTGGCCGTGGCAAGGCACCTTGGATCTGCCGAAAGGTACTTGGGTTTTGGGCGCCATTCTGGCCCCAGGTGACTTCGACCCCATGAACGCCCTGGCCATGGGCTTTGGCTGCAGCGGCGGCAAGTCGATCGCCGTGATCTGCGACGTGGCGGGCGTGACCCCGGCGACCCTCAGCCTGACGCTGCTGCCCATGGATCAGGTGGCGTCCATCGCCAGCGTGTGCGGCGGCGGACTGCTGGGCGCGGCACCGACATCGCTGTTCTCAGAGACGTTTTCCTTTGCCCCGGCGTCGGTACAGGCCGGGGGCGCCCACCTACTGGACGCTGTGTGGAGCTTCGGCACGCTGTGGGTCGCCGGCCACCAAGACGGCTTCGTCAGCTTCGCCATCGACGGCGTCGCCACCCCGCAAGGCCAAGCCGGCTGGCAGACCAACCCCAAGGGCCTGTGCTCGCGCTTGGAGGCCGCGGGCGACTGGCTGGCGTGCACGTCGCGGCGGCCCGTGCTGGTGATGGCCAAGACCGATCTCGGCAGCGGCAAGCCGGCCCAATCCATGGCAATCGAACTGGACGCCGACCACCTGGTCGACGGCGTGGCCCTGCGCAAGGATCGCCTGGTCTTGGCCGTGCACGCGGCCGGGCTCGTGGCGCGCAGCGCCGTTCCGCCGTTCCAAGAGCTGCCCCTGCCGGTGTCGGCGACCTTGAGCGATGCGTGGGACGTGCAACCGCTGGGCACCGACCACCTGGCCGTGGCCGACGGCGCTGGCGGACTGGTGCTGGCCAAGGTCAGCGGCACCTGGCAGGTCCAGCCGGCGGGGCAGCTGGAATTGCCGGGGCTGAGCACGGTGCTGGGCGTGGCCGGCAGCCAGGTGGTGGTGGGGTCGGCGTCTGGGCGCGTGTCTCTGGTCGACGCAAGTGTGCCGAGCAAGCCCATCCTGCAGTGGACCATGGCGACGCCTTGGCCGGTGTTCGGCGTCTCGACGGGACAAGGCCTGGTGCTGGCCGCAGGCGGGGCTGCGCTGTGGGCGCTGGACCTGCCGCCGCCCGGCGCGGTGCTCACCCAACCCACCGTGCGCGACGCGGAGTCGTCGTACCACTACGCGATGGACGTCGACGCGGTCGGCTACGGCGCAGTGGCCGTGGAATTCGCGTCGGTGCGGACCCTCGGCATCGACCCCAAGGCCGAGGTGGCGCCGCAACTCCTGGCGCCCAAGACGATCTACGCCAAGCCGGCGGCGGTGGGCGATGCCGTCGACATGAACCTGCGCCTGTGGAGTGTCGGCAATCAACCCGTTCAAATTGCCAAGATATCGTGGCAAGAAGACGCTTCCCAGGGCGGTGCGATGGTGCCGCTGATGGGCTCGCTGAAGATCGGCCCGTTCAGCTCGGACCAGGTGAGCTTGCAGGCTCCCAAGACACTCAAGGGGGTGAGCAAGCACCTGTTGGTCGTCAAGCTGGACCCGCCCGCCGAAATCGTGGTCCAAGTCATCGAAAGCAGCTTGCTCCAGCCTGGCGATCCTCTGCCGGCGCTGAAGTACAAGGACGCCGCAGGCAAGCTCTGGAACGTCAATGACTACTTGAAGGGCAAACCCGGGGTGGTCGTGGTCGGCGCCCACAGTTGCCCGGTGGCCTTCCACGGGATCGCCGCCATCGCTCACGATCTGGCCGGCGCCGTGGCCAGCGACAGCGTGCGGGTAGTCACCATCGACCCGTGGGACGAGCCGAGCAACCTGCCCGAGCTGGGGGCGCTCAAGCCCAACTCGCCGGTCCTGTTTTCGCCGCTGACCACAGCCGACAACCACGACTACTCCGCGCTGCTGCAAGATGTGCTCGCTCAGCCCACCGACAACGCCGCCCCGATGCCGCTGGTCTACGTGGTCGACGCCGCGGGCAAGATCGTCGACTGCCGGCAGGGCTACGAGCCCATGACCCTGGCCCTGGCGCTCGCGGCGCTGGGCGCTGGCCCATGATGTGCAGCCCACCCATGCGCGCGGGAGCGGCTTTCCGGACCCGATTGGCAACAGGCGCAAATCCGGCGGGGCCCCCGGTTCGGGTCCGGAGAATTCCCCAGCGTTTCGAGCCGAATGGTACGGATTTGGTACAATCCACCCCAACGAACCAAGGATTTGCGATGAACAATCTGCTGAAATGGACTGCCGCGCTGGTACTGGCCGGCACGGTGACGCCGTCGCTCGCGCAAGCTGGCAAGCCCGCCGCCAAGGCTGCCAAGCCCGCCGACGCCAAGGCTGAGCCCGGCAAACCCGCGGCAGCCAAACCGGAACCGGCCAAGACTGAGCCGGGCAAGGCGGACCCGGCCAAAGCGGCCACGCCGGACCGCGAGTTGGCCAAGCTGGCGGCGCAGACGGCCAAGGCCCTGAGCACGCAACCGGCCGCCGGGCAACCGGATCTGGCGCTGGCGGTGCTGGTTTCGCTGGCGCGGAGTGCGGTGGTGTCGGCGCTGCACGGCCACTTTGCCCTGGTGGGCCTGGGGCAGTCCCTGCGCAGTGGCGGTATGGCGGCGGCCGAGGTCGGCACCATGGCCACCAGCATGGCGCAGAATTACCAAGGTTTGGCAGAGGCTTATGGCGCCCTGGCCGGCCAGAAAAGCTTCGATCCCGAACTGGCGAGCTTGTTCCGCTCGGTGCAGGTTCTGTCGCAGCGCGCCAACCAGACCGCGCTGGCGCTGGCCGCCTACGCCGTCGCCCCGAACGAGGCCAACCGCATCAAGGCCTTCGAGGATGCGCTGGAGGACTACCGCGGCCGGGTGCAGGCCCTGTTCGCCCAGCTGGAGCAGGGGGCGCAGCAGAGTCCGTGAGCCGGCAGGCTATTGCCGGACCAGCACGAAGTAGTGGTCCAGCGCCTTCTCGCCCTTGTAGGCCGCGCCGATGGTCACAAAGGTGCTGACTTTGCGCATGAAGTCGCGGGTGCCCTGGAACACGAACATCTGCAGGCCGCGGCTGTTGGGCACCACCTTGGGCCAGCCCGGCGCCACCGGGCCGTCGGGCACCTGGTAGTAATCCACCACGACGCCGCCGCGCTCGGCCCACTCGGGCCGGTCGTCCGTGCCGTACGCCACGAAGTAGCCGGGGCCAATCAGCGGCCGTGTCGAGCCTTCGTTGTAGCCGAACAGGCGCGGCGAGCCGTCGGCCGGCCGGCACATCGGCTTTTGGAAGCGCTGCCAAGGCGGCGGCAGCGGCAGCGTGTTCGTCCCCTCTTGGACCACCGCAGTCTGCGCGGGAATCGACGCGGGCACCAGGTCGTCCACCCCGATCGCGGGCGAGGCGAGCTGGAACAGCTGGCGCTGCTGGGCGCGCCCCAAAGCGCGGCACTGGGCCAGCCGCTCGTCGGCCGACAACCCGTCCAGGTACGCCGCCAAATCTTCCAGGGTCGCGCCGCCTTGTAGACGTTCGCGGAGCGTTGCGGTCACGGGAACCTCCCAATTGCGTCGGTGGGCACTACTCGGCGGGGACTACTCGGTGGGCACTGCGGGCACCTTGGCCCGCGGTTTGCGGTCTTCCAGCGGGTCTTCGTAGTAGGGCTTGGCGGGATTCGCCGGCTTGGCCGGCTTGCTGGCGCCGGAGTCCGCGCCGGAGCCGGAACCCGAACCGGAGCCCGAACCGGAGCCCGAACCGGAACCGGAGCTGGAGCCGGAGCCGGAGCCGGCCTTGCCCGCCGTGCCCGCCTGGCCCTTTTTGCCCGGCTTCTCCGGCTTTTCAGCCTTGCCTTTCTTGCCAGCCTTGCCGGATTTGCCAGCCGGGACGGCCGGTTCCACCTTGGGCGGCTCGGGCGCGGGCTCCACGGCCGGAGTGGCGGGCTTGGGCGGCTCAATGGCCGCGGGCGCATCGCCGGGCTTGACGTCTGGGCAGCCGTCACCATCCTCGAAACTGTTGAAATTCTCTGGCTGTTTCGGGCACAGATCGTCCTTGTCCAGGATGCCATCGCCGTCGTTGTCGGGGTCCGGGCAGCCGTCGTCGTCGTCGTGGGCGTCCAGGTCTTCGGCTTGGTTGGGGCAGGCGTCCTTGGCATCGGCGATGCCGTCGCCGTCGTTGTCCGGATCGGCGCAGCCGTCGTCGTCTTGGAAGCCGTCGCGATCCTCGGCCACCCGGCGGCACTTGTCGGCCGTGTCGGGCACGCCGTCGCCGTCGTCGTCCAAGTCGGGGCAGCCGTCGCCATCGGCAAAACCGTCTGCGTCTTCGGCCTGTTCTGCGCACTTGTCCAGGCGATCGTCGATGCCGTCGCGGTCGCTGTCGCGGGGCATGGCGCTCGGCTCCAGGCGGATGCCGGCCCACAGCCGCAGCGCTGCCGCACCGGGGCCGCCGCTCGGCGAGCCGCCGACCATCGCAAGGCCGTGCAGCCACGGGGTAAAGGTGTAGTCACCGCTCAGGGCCGCGTCGACTACCGTCTGGCCCGCAGCCACCGTCTCGATCAACGGCGCCGCCGCCGCCAGTTCGCCGCGGACCAGCAGCTGATCAGCCAGAAGCTGCCGACCGACGGCGGCACCCGCGCGGAATTGCGAGCCGCTGCGCAGGGCTACGAAGCTCTGACCGGCGATCGGCACCGCGTTGCTGTCCAGGGGATGCAGGACCAGTTCCTGGCTGGGGCTCCAGCGGCCGCCCAGCGCCAGGTCGCCGCGCCAGGGACCCCAGCTGCCCGAGGCCAGCAGATCCAGGCCCAAACCGCCCGCACCGCCTTGCCAATTGCCCGCGCTCGCGGTCGGCAGGATCGCGTCGATGGCCGTCGCCAGCGCCAGTTGGCCACCCAGGGCGGGTCCGTGCCACCAGTGCTTGCGCCCTTCTAGCCGCAGGTCGCCCAGGGCCGGGCCGCTCGGCAGGGTCTCCAGCTGCGCCAGGTTGGGCCCGCCGCCGCGGATTACCCCGGCCACGGGCAGGGTTGCGCCCACCGCCCAATCGCTGGGCAGCGCAACAAAGGCGCCCAGGTGCAGCATCGCCAGATCGCCAACGACGGCCTGGTGTTGGCCGGCGGCCGAAAAACTCAGGGGTTGCCGCTGGTAGTCCAGCGAGCCCTGCAGCGCCCAGGTGTAGGCCGGATGGGTGCGGGCCGAGCGCAGCAGCAGCGCGTCGCCCGGGGCAGCGCTGGCGTGCACGGTCTGCACGTCGATGGCCGGCACCGGCTCGGCCTGCGCGATCCGGATGGGGCACGCGACCAATGCGCTGGCGGCGAGCCCGACCAGCGCCAGGGACCAAACACGGAAGTGCGCTACTGAATTCATGGCGTCCTGCCGCGGCATCTCGGCCTCGGCGGGGCGAGCCATGCAGCGTGGCCGCAGTTTCGACCGGTGCGGCGAGCGCGTCAACGGCCCCTGGCGCCTTTATTGTCCAGCGCGGCCCAGCTCTTTGATGGTCACGCCCGCTGGCGGCTGCCACTCGAAGACCTTGTCGTCTGCACCGACGTACTTGACGTCGCGCCAGACCAGATCGGTGGTATCGCCAATCGGATCGACCAGTTGACTGGCCTTGACCGCGAAGGTGGCCTTGTCGACCATCAGCGTCAGCGAGCGCATGGCCGTGCTCGACTTGGGCGTCAGCCGCAGCGCATAGGTGTCGGCCAGCGGCGACGTGACCAGCTCAAGCTGAAAGTCCTTGGAAAGATTACCCTGACCCACCAGGTACTGGGTCGCCTGGTACACCTGGCTGTTCTTGACGGGCACCTTGACCGCCAGCCGCTCGCGGCGCTCGTAGGACCACAGGGTCTCGCCGTTGCAGAAGTAGAAGATCTCTTCGGTCGGGTAGTCCCAGCGCATCTTGCCTTGCTGGTTCTTGGCCGCGTCGCCGCGCTTGAGCCACGCCATGCCCTCGCGCTTCAGGCCGGTGGCGAGCCCCTTCTTGGTCACGACCTGGGTGAAGGCCGCGTGGAAGCCGGGCTGGGCGTCGTAGAATTTCTGAATACCGTCTGCGACTTGCTGGGCGGTCACCGCCGCCGCCACGGCGGGCTTGGCGGGCTCGCCTTGGGCAGGCTCGACCTTGGCCGGCTCGGTCTTGGCAGGTTCAGTTTTGGCGGGCTTGGCGGGCGCCGTCGCGGCAGCTGACTTGGCTTTCGCCTTGCCTTTCTTGCCCTTGGCCTGTGCGGGGAGCGCACCGAGCAGCAATGCCGCGCACACCAGAATCCCCACCCGAGTCAGCCAACCACCACTGCGCATCCGAACCTCCAGGGCCGCAAGCATCGCACGCCGCCGCTCACCTGCCAACGCGCCGGGCGCGGCGACGCTTCACGACCGCCCGCGGAGCGCCCCCACCGCGGCTCCGGGCAGGCGACAGTGCACTATCGCGATAATCGAAACTCGTTCAAGGTGTTGCAGATCACGGGCAACGGAGCGACCGGGACACGGCCACGTAAAATCAAAGGGTTGGGTCACGGCTCCGGCAATTTCTGGCAGGCCCCCCTTGCCGTGGTAGCGTCCAAGCTGATCCGCCACAGGTGCCGGATCGCGCAACTCTGCGCAACTGTTCGCAAGTACCACGATTCCGCGCCGGGGCGTCCGCTGCAGCCGCCCCAAGCACAGGTGAGCCATGGCCAAGGCCTCGACCGCCGCGACCCGCGAAGCCTCTGATCGGTCCGAAACCAAGAACGGTCGGTCCGAAATCAAGAACGATCGGCCCGACGCCAAGAACGGCGGCAAGCCGAGCCGGACCGAGGCCGACGTGCGCCAGCGCGAACTCCGCGGCGAGTGGGCCGGGCTGGTCCTCTTCGGCGCCGGCGCCGCCTTTGCCGGGGCGTTGCTGAGCCACGATCCGCGCGACATGGCCGCGATTGCCGCCGGACAGGGTGCCGAGCACGTGGCCAACTGGCTGGGTCCAGTCGGCGCGCGGATGGCCGACATGCTCCTGCATTTCTTGGGTTTGGGCGCCTTTCTGCTCAACGCCCTGGTGCTGGCCCTGGCCGGCGCCACGCTGACGGGCAAGATGCGCGCGCCGCGGCCGCGGGTGGCCCTGGGCGCCCTGGGGGCGGCGCTGTCGGTGATGATCCTGCTGCACTTGATCGCCCAGCGCTGGCACTGGAAGCCGCTGGGCAAGGACGCTGCCGGCCTGATCCCGGGTGGAATCGCGATGTTGCTGAAGGCGATGCTGTCGACGGCGGGTACGGCCCTGCTGGCGACGCTGACCCTGGCGGCTTCGCTGGCGGCGCTGACGGGCCGCACGCTGACGACGATGCTGGTGCGGTGGGTCAGCGGCAAGACCGCGCCGGTGGTCAGCAAAGCTGTGGAAAAAGCTGCAACGTATACCACCGATGCCGCCCGCGACGGCGTGCAGAGCCTGCGCAACCGGGTGGGTCAGGCGCGCGAGACCCAGGCGCCTGCTCGCGCCACCGCGCCGCAGCGCACCAAGACCGCGCCCTACACCGGCCCGGCGCTGGCGGACCTGAGCGAAGTCGAGCTGGCCGCGCAGACCGCGCCCAGGCCCGCGCCGCCGCTGTCCGTGGCCGCGGCCGAGGCGGCGTTCTGGGGCGAGCCCGGCGCAGAAATCTCTGTGTCGGCGGGAGAATTGCTGGGGACGGCGCCGGCGGGCGCGATGGCCGATACCGCCGTGGCGCGCAAGTCGCAGCCGCTGCCGGCGGTCGGACGGCCCACCCAGCCGCTGGCGGCGCTGGCGCCCTTGGATCCGACCTCGACCGCGGTGCGGATGCGCCACCCGGCCGAGACGGATGCGCCGCCGATTCCCGAGCCGGTCCGCCTTGCCGAAGAGCAGCTGCGCGCGCCGCTGTCGGCGGCCGAGAAGTCGAGCACCATCAAGATGAATGCCGTGGAAGTCAGCCAGGTGCTGGGCGAGCTGAAGAGCCTGTCGCTGGGCGAAGAGCCCGAGCTGACCGCGGCTTTCGTGATGCCCGTCGTCGACGACCGCGGCCTGGCCCAAAGCGCCGAGGCCGCTGCCAACGGCGACGACGCCGACGTGCCGCTGCTGACCTTGAACGCCTTGGCCGAGGCGGCCCGCGACCCCAGCGGCCCGCGCATCGTCGAGACCGAGGCCCTCCGCCACCCCACCGCGATGGCGCCGATCGAGGCTGTGGCGCAGAGCCTGGCGATCGAGGGCAAGTCGTGGGTGCTGCCGCCCTCGACCCTGCTGGCCGATCCGCCGAGCCGCGCCCTGAAGCTGGACGAAGAGGCCCAGCGGGTGCTGCGCGAAAACGCCGTGATTCTGGAAAGCAAGCTGGCGGAATTCGGCATCATGGGCGAAGTCGCCGACATCCGCCCCGGCCCGGTGGTGACCACCTACGAGTACCGCCCGGCGGCCGGCGTCAAGATCAGCAAGATCGTCAACTTGAAGGACGATCTGACCATGAAGCTGTCGGCCCTGCGCGTCCGCGTGGTGGCGCCGATCCCCGGCCGCGACGTGGTGGGCATCGAAGTGCCGAACAAAGAGCGGCAGATGGTCTACTTTCGCGAAGTTCTGGAGCGTCCGGAGTTCCGCGACAGCAAGAACCCGCTGACGATGATCCTGGGCAAGGACATCGAAGGCAAGCCGATGACGATGGATCTGGCCAAGGCGCCGCACCTGCTGGTGGCGGGCGCGACCGGTACCGGCAAGTCGGTGGGCATCAACACCTTCATCTCGTCGCTGCTGTTCCGCTGCACGCCCGACGACCTGAAGCTGATGCTCATCGACCCCAAGATCCTGGAACTGAGCATCTACGCCGACATCCCGCACCTGCTGCTCCCCGTCATCGACGAGCCGCGCAAGGCCGAGCTGGCGCTGAAGTGGGCGTGCGTCGAGATGGATCGCCGCTACAAGATGATGGCGGCGGTCGAGGTGCGCAACCTGGCCAGCTACAAGCAGAAGATTCCCGAGCTGCGCGCCGCGGCGGCCCGTCAGCGCGCCCTGGCTGGCGAGGACATGGACGCGGTGACGATCGAGGATCCGCCGTACATCGTGGTGGTCATCGACGAATTCGCCGACCTGATCATGAGCGCCGGCAAGGAAGTCGAGGTCCCGGTGGCGCGGTTGGCGCAAAAGGCCCGCGCGGCCGGCATTCACGTCATCCTGGCCACCCAGCGGCCGTCGACCGACGTCATCACCGGCATGATCAAGGCCAACTTCCCCACCCGCGTCTCGTTCCAGGTCGCCAGCGCCATCGACTCCAAGGTGGTCCTGAACACCTACGGCGCCGAGACCCTGCTCGGCCGCGGCGACATGCTGCTGGTGCCGCCCGGCGAGGGCAACCTGAAGCGCTGCCACGGCACCTGGATCAGCGACGACGAGGTCGCGCACCTGGCCAAGCACTGGCGCGAGCAGGGCACGCCCAAGTACGAGATGGACATCCGGCACGACCCCGAGGTCGAGGGCAGCGTGGGCGCCGACGACGCCGAGAGCGACGCGCTCTACGACGACGCCGTGCAAGTGGTGGTTGAGGCGGGTCAGGCCTCGGTCAGCTTCCTGCAGCGCAAGCTGGGTGTGGGCTACGGCCGCGCGGCGCGGATGATCGACACCATGGCGGCGCGGGGCATCGTCGGACCGTCGCGGGGGCCGAACAAGCCGCGGGAAATCCTTATCAATCAGATCTAGTTCCAGGGGTGCCAGGGGTTCGGGTTCCGGCTCGGGTTCGGGTTCTGGTTCCGGTTCAGGCAGTTGCCGAGTGTCAGGTATTGACACTTGACATCTTTTGCAGCGGCTCCGGCCCAAGTGCGCCCCCACCGTGCGCTCACTTGCCCCGGAGCGACTGCCACGCCAAGTACGGCAGCCCCAGGACCAGCGCCCACGTCCCCAGGTCCAGCGCGGTAGGCAGCCAGACCCACCTGGCGCCCTGCCCCGGTCACGCCCAATGGGCGCCGGCGCAGAGCAGCAGGGACAGCCCGGGCACCATCGAGACGTGTTTGTCGATGCCCTGGGCGCGGTTGTGGCTGCTGACGAGCACCGCCCACAGGTCTGTTGCGGCCACGACGCCCGTCAGGGCCAGCAGCAACCCGGCTACGGTCCAGCGCGCTAGCTCCATGGCCTCCTGCGCGGGCTGGATGGGCGGCTGCTGCAACGCCTTGAAACCCAGCTGCCCGCCGGCAATTGTCGCTGGTGGTCGGGTGGTTATGCAAGCAGTGGAGCGGAGGTGGCGCCACGGCTCGACGAGGGGGACGCGGTGGAAGGTGTGGATGCGTGGCCTCGCCGTGGCCAAGCCCGCGGAGGCGGGCGCCTTTACCGCGAGCCCCGGGTTTCAACCCGCGGTCGCCTCCGACACCCCGGGTCACGGGACTCGCCCGTCCCGCTGGGCACGTGGGCGCCCGTGATTCGGGTGCAGGTGCTGGTGCAGGCTCAGGTTCAGGTTCGGGTCCAGCTCCAGGCTCAGGTTCGGGTTCAGGCTCAGGGGCAGGCTCCGGTTCGGGTTCCGGTTCGGGCTCGGGCTCAGGCTCAGGCTCAGGTTCGGGCTCCGGGGCCGGTTCGGGCTCCGGTGCCGGTTTGGGCTCCGGTTCCGGTCCCCACTCGGCCGAGTCCACCGGACTCGCCCGTCCCTTCGGGAACGTGGGGCCCCTTGGCTCCGGCTCCAGCTGGGCCAAAAGGTGTCAAGTGTCAATACCTGACACCCCTCCGGCCAACACCCCTCCGCCCGGCCTTGCCCCCAACCGCCGCCTATGCCATGGTCGCAGCCGGCGGACGGGCGACGAGCGGGCGGGGTGGCGATGCCGAAGAAACCGAAGGCGGTCTGGGGATTTGTGTGCCTGCTGGCCCTCTGCTGTTCGGCCTGCGGCAGCGACCCCGCCAAACCGGCCACCGCCGCGGCCAAGGACGCGTCCGGCGGCGACGTCGCCCAAAGCCTTTGTTCCAAGGCGGCCTTGCGACCCGACGGCCTCTGCTGCCCGGCCGGGGAGTTCTTCCTGTCCGGCGTGCCGGGCTGCGCCAAGGTCGGGCCGCGCGGCTGCAGCGCCGATTCCGCAGCGGCGGCAGAGGCTTGTGTGCCGCGCTGGTGCGCCGACTGGGCCAAGCCGAGCGGCCAGCCCTGCGACGACAAGGCCGTGTGCCTGCCGCAGGGCCGCACCTGCACCGCCCCCGAGGTCGACCAGGGCCAAGGCTGCCCGGCGGGCCACGTGCCCACGAGCCCAACCGATGCCAGCTGCCGGCCGGCGGGTCGCGCCGACCAGCCGCTGGGTCTGGCGCCCCTGGGCGCGGAGCCGGGCGGGCTGGAAGTCCCTGAGCTGGCGGACCTTCCCGCGCCGGCCACACCGGTGTGGTGCCACGGAGTGCTGCCCTACCCGTCCGTGGCATGCACGCCGGGCGCCCCGTCCTGTCCGGTCGGCGAGACGCGGCGCGAAGGCAAGTGTTCGCCGATCGCCGGGCCCGGTTGGCTATGCCCCACCGGCTTTGCGGTTGCGCCGCTCGACGGCAACCCCCACACCGACCTGCCGGGGTGCGTGCCCGACCCGGCGGATTGTGGCAGCGGCCCGTTCCCGCCTCTGGAGCCCACCAACGTCGGGCCCCTGCTGTTCTACGTCGACCCCAGCGCCGCAGCGGACGGCGACGGCAGCCAAGCCAAGCCGTGGTCCAGCCTGCCGATGGCGCTGGGCAAGGTGCCACCGGGCGCGATTCTGGCCCTGGCCAGCGGCAGTTACGCGTTGTCCGGGCCGCTCGAGCAAGACGTGTCGCTGCTGGGCCGCTGCGCAGCGATGGTGAGCCTCAGCGCCCCCGCCGGCCAGCCGCTCCGGGTGCACGCCAAGGTGCTGCTGGCGCGCCTGCGGGTCGGCGACCCCGGGCGGGGCGTGCTGGTCGAGGGCAAAGGGAATGCCAACTTGCAGGGTGTGGCGGTGCAGGGGCTGCCCGGCCCCGCCGTGACCGTCCAGGGCGCGGCCACCAAGCTGCTGGTCGGCAACGCGGTCCTGGGGAGCGGCGTGGACGCCGACGAGCCGGCGCGGTGTGTCCTGGTGAGCGAAGGCGCCCAGGCCCAGATCGAGCGCGTGCGCCTGCGCGGCTGCGAAGATGCGGGGCTGGATGTGGACTTGGGGGCCGCCGCGACCCTGAGCGAGGCCGTAGTCGACGGCATCCGCCCGCTGCACACCGGCGCGGACTACGCTCCGGCGGCGGTCACCCACATGGGCTCGACCCTGACCCTGAAAAACGCCCGCCTGCGCCGGCAGTACGGCGCCGCGGTCTACGCCGCCAACCCCGACGACACGCTGGTGCTCCGCGACGTGCGCATCGAAGAGCCGCAGCTGACCTACCAGGCGCAGAACACCGGCATGGGGCTGCTGACCTACGCGCAGAGCCTGGACGTGGCCGGGCTGGTCGTCGACGGCGGGCGCCTCAGCGCGATTCAAATCATGAGCGGCACGGCCTACTTGCAGAATGTCGCGGTTCGCAGCGTTGTCGGAGTGCCGGGGGTCGCAGAGTCGGGCATGGGCCTCGCCGTGGCGGGCGGCGCACTCGTAACAGTCGAAGACGCCGACCTCCGCGGCACGGCCTTTGGCGGGGTGTACGCAGAGGACTCGGGGATTGCCTTGACGAACTCCCTGATTGCTGGCGTGCGGCGATTCGGCAGCGGCCCGGCGCGCGGCCTGACCTTGTACGGCGCCGCCGCCATCCTGACGCGCGTGCGCATCACCGACTGCGGCACCATCGGCATCTCTGCCTTTGCCGGCGACGTCTACGGCTCCGAGATCCTGGCCGAGGACCTGGTGATCGACCACATCGCCGCCGCGCCGGACAACAACGGCCTGGGCCGCGGCATCCTGATCGGCGACGCCACCGGCCTCACCGGCCGGCGCATCCGCATCGAGCACGTCCACACGGGCGGGCTCACGGTGGCCGGCGCGGGCACCACCGCCCAGGTGCGCGACCTGACCATCCAGCACGTGCTCGACGACGGCGAGGGCTGGTTCGGCCGCGGCATCGACGTCAGCGACGGCGCCGAAATCGCCTTGCGCGGCCTGTACTTGCGCGACTACGGCGAGGCCGGCATCGCCGCGCTCACCGACGCCGCGGTCACCGTGAGCGACGCCGCGGTGGTCGACGGCCACCCCAACCCGGCGCCGGCCTTCGGCGCCGCGGTGTCGCTGGCCGAGCGCACGACGGTCCGCGCCTACGGTGTGCGCGCCCGCGAAGCCAGCGACTGCGGGATCCGCATCACCGACCGTTCCGAAGGCGACCTGTTCGGCGTGCAGGTGGCGGCCATGCGGCTGACCACCGCCAACGGCACCGGCATCGTCGCCAGCGGCGGTTCGCGCCTGCACGCCGTGGCTGCGCTGGTCGACCACGCCCGCGGCATCGGCGTGGGTGTGTGGCAGAGCTCGGCAAGTCTCGAGGATTCCGTGGTGCGCCACGTGGACGACCCGCCTGCGCCGGACAAGATCGCCCCGCTGGGCTACGGCGTCTTGACGCTGGACGGCGGCGAGCTGGCTATCGACAGGTGCATCCTGAGCCACGCCGCCCGTGCGGGGCTCTTGGTCGACGCAGGTTGCGCAGCGGTCCTTGGCTTCTCGCTGGTGGCCGGCAACCTCATCGGCGCCGTCCTGGGCGTGGACCCCACCCCGCTCCTCGCCACCCTGGCCATGCTCGAGAACAGCAACAGCAACACCGCCGGCATGTCCGGCTTCCCGCTGCCGCCGCCACCGCCGCCGCTGAATTGATGGGTAGGGTTCGCGGCTTCAATAGATTGTGTCACCACGTACACTGTAAACTTACACCGTAAAGCGTAAAGTTTACATTTACAGCTCCTCTTGACGCACCGCGTCAGACAACCCACTGAAACATGGACAGAGCTGCGGTTGGCACGGGGCTTGCTTTGTCTCGGGGCACCGGTGCGCCCGCGTGGGCCGGCGCCGGTCGTCGAAAACCGCGCCACCAGGCGGCCCCCAAGCACCGGGCGGCGTCTGGTCGGCGCAAGGAGCCCGAGCATGTCACCGCTGCGCTGGATACTCACCGGACTATCTACCCTCTTGCTGGTCGCCCTGCCGGCCTGCGAAGCCGAGAAGACCTGCTCGGACTTCTGCGGGACCGGCAACGCTTGTGTCGACGGCACTTGCCAGCCGATCGCCTGCACGCCCGCCTGCGGCGCCGGCACCGCCTGCCAGATGGGCAAGTGCGTGGCCGTAGAGGCCGTGAGCTGCAAGCCCGCCTGCGGCGCCTGCGAGTCCTGCGACACCTCGGGCACCGCGCCGGTCTGCCAGAACCTGTGCGGCGCCGACGCCGTGTGCGATACCGCCAAGAAGCAGTGCGTGGCCAAGTCGACCCTGGCCTGCGGCGCCGGCACCGTGGAGCAAG
>JACRCU010000182.1 GCA_016218865.1 Deltaproteobacteria bacterium
ACACCCGCGCCCTGATGGTCGAAAACCAGCCCAGCGTCCGCCTGCAAGACGAGGTGAATGCGCGCTTCCAGATCTCGGCCGACCCGGTGGGCGTGTACACCAAGGACCTGACCGACGCCAAGAAGGTCTACGACGAGCTGTATCCCCTGGACAACAAGAAGTACACCACCGTGGACCAGGTCCTGTCGGTCTACACCTTTGTGCCGCCGGCTGACCAGCAGCAGCGCAACGCCAAGGTGCTGGGCGACTGGAAGAAGGACCTGGAAGACATCGACATGGACTCGGTGCCCGAGGAGCACCGCGAAAAGTACAAGATGCTGCTGGGTTACTTGGACACCAAGCCCTACGTGCTGGACGACCTGCCCAAGCTGTACCGCGAGCAGTTCACCCACCTGCCCACCACCAAGCCCGAGAACCACGGCTGGCTCACCTTCAGCTACCCGGTGGTCGACCTGTGGGACGGCAAGCAGATGCTGAAGTTCGCCGACGAAGTCGAGGAGATCCACACCAAGGACGGCTCGACCTTCCGCGCCGCTGGCCTGCCGATCCTGTTCGCCCACTTGGCCAAGATCGTGCTGCACGACGGCCAGATGTCGATGATCCTGACCGGTTTGCTGCTGCTGTTCCTGCTGGTCCTCGACTTCCGCTCGCTGCGCTCGGCGCTGGTGGCGCTGCTGCCGCTGGTGGCCGGCATGGGGACGATGCTCGGCGTGATGGCGCTGGCCGGCTGGTCGATGAACTTCATGAACATCGTGGTGTTCCCGATCGTGTTTGGCGTGGGCATCAGCCATGGCGTGTACCTGATGCACCGCTTCAACGAGGGCACGAGTCCGTTCGAGGCGCTGCGCACGGTCGGCCTGCCGGTGGCGGCGTCGACCATCACCACCTTGGCCGGCTGGGCGGGTCTTTTGTGGGCGGGTCACAAGGGCTTGAAGTCCATGGGTATCTTGGCGTGCGTCGGCATGACCGCCACCTTGCTGGTGTCGTTCACGGTGATGCCGGCGGTGCTACAGCTGGCCCACGACCGGCGGACCAAGAAGCCCGCCGCGCCCGCACAGGAGCAGGCATGAACGCGCGACTCCTTCTCGCCATTGTCCTTTTGGCCTCGGGCTGCGGCGCCAGCGTGCAGAGCTGGACCCGCGAGGACTGGCCTCAGGCCGATCAGAAGCAAGTCAAGCACTTGAGCCTGCAGGTGCGCGGCGTGGGCGAGCCGCTGCGGCGGATGTGGACGCTGCTGGCGCGCCGCTACGTCAACCAGCACCGCAATTTCATCATCCGCCCGGCCGAGCTGGCCAGCGACGCCAGCCTGGGTACCGCCTGCGCCGGCAAAGAGGGCGTGCTGGCACTGGAAGTCAGCCACCTGGGCCGCCGGAGCGAGATCGCCGTGAACTTGCAAGCGAAAATCCAGCGCTGCCGCGACGGCGAGCCGGTGTGGACGGGGGCGGTGCAGGGGGCATGGCCGAGCGACGAGCCGACCGTGGCCGAGCTGCGCGCCCACTACGTCGCCGAGCTGGGGCAGGAGATCGAAGCCTACGTTGCGCCGGCGTTCTTGGCCCTGAAGGCGCTGGTGGCGACCCTGCCCGAGCCGATCCTGACTGACGACGACCAGATGGAAAAGATCGAGATCGGCGACTAACCAGGTTCACTGTTTGGCAATTTGCGGGGTCGGCCCCTTGGCCAGGCTCTGCGGATGGGTCTGGCGTTTGCCGGGCTTGTCGACCAGCACCGCCACCGGGCGCACGCCCCAGGCCAGCGGCAGGACGTTGTGCCAGCCCGCGGGGGTGGCCGGCGGCACGAACTGGTACAGCCAAGCGGCGTCGGCGGGCGACAGGTTGATGCAACCGTGCGATTTCATGATGCCAAACTGGTCGTGCCAGTAGGCGCCGTGGAAGGCGCGGCCGGCGTCGAAGTGGAGCACGTGCGGCACCTCTTCGGCGTAGTAGTAGTCCCACGGGCGGCCGTGCATGGTGCCGTGGACGGTCTTGCCGTAGACCTCGAAGCGGCCGGCCTTGGTCGAAGTGCCCGGCTTGCCTGTAGAAATCAGGGTGGCGAACACCATCTTATCGCCTTCGTAGGCCGTCAGGATCTGCTCGGCCAGGTCGACGTGGAGCCAGCGGTCGGCCGGCTTGACGCCCTTGGGCCGCTCTTGGGCGGTGGCGATGCGGACCAGGCTGCGCGGGACCCAACCGCCGGTGACGTGGACCTTCTGGCCTTGGATGGCCTTGACCGGCAGGCGGTCGTAGCGGCTGAACCAGTGCACTGCCGCCGGATCCTTGGGCGGCGACTTGGCGCCCTCGGGCCGCAGCGCAACTTTGCGGCGGACGAACGCGAGCACCGGCGCCGCCGGGTCGTGCTCGCCGACGAAGGTGCTGGGGGTGAACAGCTTGATCGCCGACTTCTGCATGTAGCCGCCGTCGGGGCGCCGCAGCCAGCCCCGTTCGGACAGGGCCGCGTCGGGCACGAACGCCAGGCGGAAGCTGGCGCGCTCGCGGCGCAGAACCTTCGACTTCACGTCGGGTTGCGCGTATACCGGCGTGCGGGGCCGCGGCACGTTGCCGTAGAAGTAGACGGCGCTGGCGCTCTGGCTCTGGACCACGGCCGGTCGCTCGCCGGTGCGCAGGTTGGCGAGCGGGATGGCGCCGCGGGGTTCCAGCAGGGCCCAGCCGCGCGGGGCGTCGCACGCGGGCGTGCAGCCCGCCACGGTGACCTGGTCGCCGGTGCGCAACATGGCGAGCAGGCGGCTGCCAACGCTGGGCTTGTCGCGGACGAAGCCGAAGGACTGGCGCACATACGCCTCGAACGGCGGCGCCGGCCAGGCACCCACCGACGCGCTGGGCCGGGCCGGGGTCTGCTGCAGCGGTGCGGCAGCGGCAGGGATCGCCAGCAGCACCGCCGTCAGCGTCAGCATCAGGCGAACGACCGCCCGCAACACCTTGGTGTGGTAGTGGGTGGTGGTGTCCATGGTTTCGGCTCCCGCGGGCCGCGGACCGCTGGCGGCCCTTACCTTCAAGGTAGGCTTTGGGCGGGCCGGATCCAGGCGCAACCCGCCGACATGACATGGATGTCATGCCCAGCGAGCTGCGGGAGCGACGGGGAAATCAGGTGGAGTGCGGCAGCTCGGCCAGTGCCTGTTCCAGCCGGTCGGTCAGGCCGGCCACTTCGGCGAGCGGCGAGGGCCAGTGGGCAGAGAACCGCAGATTACCATTGGGGATCGAGCACGAGACCCCGTGCTCGGCCAGGCGCGCCTGCAGGGCCACCACGTCGACTCCGGCGGGCGGGCGGCAGGCCAGGATCCCCGAGCGGCGCTCGGCCTCGCGCGGTCGCAGCGACGTGAATCCCCTACGCAACAGATAGGGTTCGAGGGCGTCGTGCCACTGCTGGACGTGCTGGTAGATGTTAGACACGCCAATTCGTTGCAGAATCGTCACAGAGGCGGCGAGGCCGGCGCAGCTCGACGCCGCCAAATTGGCCCCTTCCAGGAAATCGGCGCGATCGCGCACCGGCTTATCGTAGCGCAGCAAGCCGGGACCGCGGGTCAAGAAGTCGGCGGGATCGGCGACGCTCAGCCAGCCGGCCAGGGTCTTGTGCAGCGCTTCGGCCAGCCCCGGCCGCACGTACAGCAAGCCGCTGCCCTCGGGCGCCATCAGCCACTTGTGGCTGCCGCACGCCAGGTAGTCGACGCCCAGTGCCGTCACGTCCAGCGGCACCACGCCCACTGCCTGCACGGCGTCGACCGCCAGCTGGGTGCCGTGGCGGTGGCACAGCTCGGCCAGCTCGGCCAGCGGCGCCCGCCAGCCCGTGTCGAACCTCACCGCAGAAACCGCAAGGATTTTCGCAGGTAGAAGATGGCTGCATTCGTTCAGCCAGTCGCGGGCGGTGGCGAAGGCCTCGGGCGCGGGCAGGAAGTCGACGGTGGCGCCGAAGCGGCGGGCGGCCTGCTGCCAGGGCACCACGTTGGCGGGGAACTCGCCGCGGACGCACAGGATGCGGTCGCCGGGGTGCAGGTCGATGCCGAAGGCGATGGCGGCGACGCCCATGGTGGTGTTGGGGGCGAGGCCCAGGTCGTCGGCGTGGGCGCCGATCAGGCTGGCCAGCTGCTCTTTCAGGGCTTTTCGCGCGCCGATCCAGGTGACGAAGCTGCCGGAGCCGCGCTCGGCCACGTCGCGCACTTGCGCCGCCACGGCCTGCTCTACGGGCTGCGAGGGCGGCGAGATGGCCGCAAAGTTGGCGTAGTAGGGCACCTGCAGGTGGGGAAACAGGCTGCGGTCGCCCAGCTGCGGTGCAGGTGCGGAACCGGTCGTCATGCGGGCGCGTCCTCTTCCAGGTCCGAGAATTTCAGACGAAACCCGGTCTCGGCATCCGCGACGCAGCGCACGTCCTGGTCGCCGCGCACGAAGCGCCACAGCGGCTCGCCCACCAGCTGCCGCCGCCACCCGCTCAGAGCGGCGTGGTCGCAGAAGGCCTCCAGGCTGTCCGGCTGCTCGCGCAGGGCGTCCAGCAGCACATCGCGCTTGGCCAAAAGCGGAGCGGCAATGCGGTGTTTCTGCGCCAGCTCGCCCACCAGCAGCATCCCCAGGGTCGCCACAGCGTCCAGCTCGGGCGGCGGCGGCGGGCGGCCCGGGGCGCGGTACACCGGCTGCTGCAGGCCCGCGGCGACCGCGTCGACCCACGCCTGGGCAAAGCGCTGCACCACCCGCTGCTGCAGGCGGCGATCGCCATGGATATCCCGGGCATGCTTGGGCGCCAGCTTGGCCAGCGTCATCAGCACGTCGTCGGGCAGCAAGAAGTGCGGCACCACGTCTTCGTCCTGCGCCATTTTCTCGCGCAGCGCCGCCAGGGCGTAGACCACCCCCGCCTCGCGCGGCTCCAGCCGCTTGGCCCCGGCCAGGCGTTCGCCCGCCAGCGCCGGGTCGCGCACGTACTGCCCGGTCGAACACAGCCCGGCGCACTCGGCCTGCACCCAGTCCAGCCGCTCCAGGGCCACCAGCTCGTCGCGCAGCGCCGCGTGCAGGGCAAACAGGTGCTCCACGTCGCCCGCGGCGTAGATTTTCAGCTTGTCGGGCAGCGGCCGCTGGCCCCAGTTCGCCATCTGCTCGCCCTTGGGCAGGTGCAGGTGCAGAACGCGCTGCAGCAGGTGCCCCAGCCCCACCTGCAGCCCGTGGCCCAGGAAGGCCGCCGCCACCTGCGTATCGAACACCTCGATCAGACCCAAGCCGTACACCTGCCACAGGATTCGCAGGTCATTGCGCAGCGCATGGCCGATCACGGTGCGGCCCGGGCGGGCCATCTCGACCACCAGCGGCTCCAGGCTCAGAGCGAGCGGATCGACCAGCCAGATCTTTCCCGGAATCGCTACTTGCAGCAGCATCAGCCGCGGCGTGTAGGTCCGCTCGCTGTGGAACTCGGTGTCGAAGGCCAGCAGCGGCGCGCTCGCCAGCTCGGCGATCAGCGCGGTCAGTGCGGCCTCGGTGTCGACAAGCGAAAGGTTTTCGTGAGGTTGGGTCATGGTGTGCCGGTGTCGCCGCGCTGGTGCCAAGCTGGGCGGCGGCGAGCGTAGCAGAGTTGGCGGCAGCAATGTATACTCGCCCGCGCAGTACCAGCTGGCACGGACCGCTGGCCTTGACCCCGTTGGAGCGCCGATGAGCACTGCCGATTCCACCCCGCGCCCCGAGACGGAGCCCAAGTTCGAGACCCTGGTGGCCGAACTGGAGAAAATCGTTGGGCAACTCGAAGGCGGGCAGCTCTCGCTCGAAGACAGCTTGGCGGCGTTCGAGCGCGGCATGGACTTGTCGCAAAAGGCGGCGTCGATCCTGGACGCGGCCGAGCACAAGGTGGAGCTGCTGACCGGCACCGCCGCCGCGCCGCGCAGCGAGCCCTTCGGCAACAGCTAGCTGCAAGCCATGGCCAAGCCCCGCCGTCGCGCCGACGAGTTGCTGGTGGCGCGCGCCTTGGCCGACGACCTGCACCGCGCCCAAGCCCTGATCCTGGCGGGTCACGTCGTGGCCGGCGAGCGCCGCGTCGACAAGCCCGGCCAACCGCTGGCGGAAGACGTACCCCTGCGGCTGACCGGCATCAAGCACGGCCGCTACGTGTCGCGCGGCGGCGACAAGCTGCAAAGTGCCCTGGAAGCGCTGCAGGTTTCGGTAGAGGGCGCCCACTGCCTGGACCTGGGGGCGTCCACCGGCGGTTTTTGCGACTGCCTGCTGCAGCACGGCGCAGCGCGGGTGCTGGCGGTGGACGTGGGCTACGGGCTGCTGGCCGACAAGCTCCGCCGCGATCCGCGCATCACCCTGCGCGAGCGCACCCACGTCCGCGAGCTGCGCCGCGAAACCCTAGAATTTCCGGTCGACTTCGTCACCGCCGATCTCAGCTTCATCGCGCTGCAGCCCCTGCTGGCCGGCATCCTGGCGCTGCCCGAGCCGGGCGGCCGGCTGCTGCTGATGGTCAAGCCGCAGTTCGAGGCGGCGCGCGGCGAGGTGGGCGAGGGCGGCGTGGTCCGCGACGACGCCCTGCGGCGCGCCCTGGTGCAGCGGGTGCTGGACGAGGCCGTGCGCTGCGGCGCCGAGCTGCTGGGCCAGGCCGACAGTCAGGTCGCCGGGCCGGCGGGCAACCGCGAGGTCTTCGTGCTGCTGCGCCGACCGCTGCACGGCGCCTGAGTCGCGTCGATTTCGCTTGACCCGCTTGTGGGCGCCACGTATAACGCGGCCAGGTTTCTTGCCAAATTGCTCAGCGCCTGCCCAGGCATAGAGGATCTCACCATGGCTCACTCGCGCATGTTTGCGGCTCTGCGTTCGTCCCTTTCGCTCGGCGTCCGCGCCGACCGCCTCGGCATCTCGACCAGCGAAGCTCTGGAGCGCCAGGCCGCCGCCGAGTACGAGCGCGAGCAGCGCAAGGGTATGGACCGCCGCCGCTTCCTGGGTGCCGTCGGCGCCGCTGCGGTCGGCACGGCCCTGGCATCCAAGGGTTACTCGGCAGCCAAGGTGGGCGGTGCCCCGCGCATCGCCATCATCGGCGGCGGCTTGGCGGGCCTGGTCTGCGCCGACACCTTGGCCGGCAAGGGCTTTTCGGCCACCATCTACGAGTCGAACACCCGCCTGGGCGGCCGCGTCCACAGCGATGCCACCACCTTCCCCGGCCAGGTCGCCGAGATCGGCGGCGAGCTCATCGACAACCCGCACAAGACCATGCTCGCCTACGCCAACGCGCTGGGGCTGGCCAAGGAAGACCTGAGCAAGGCCGGCGGCGGGGTCAAGTACTTCGTCGGCGGCCAGCTCTACGACGATCGCGCGGTCATCGAAGAATTCCGCGTCCTTACCAAGCGCGTCCACGACGACCTGTTCCAGCTGAACAGCCCCACCTTCTACTCGTACACGCCGGCCGAGGAAGCGCTGGACTGGCTGGACCTGAAGACCTGGCTCGACACCCGCGCCGGCGACCTGCCGCTGATCCGCAGCGTGCTCGACGTGGCCTACAACATCGAGTACGGCGTCGAGGCCCACGAACAGAGCTCGCTGGCGATACTGCAGTTCATCAAGTTCAATGGCCGCAGCAAGTTCGCGCCTTTCGGCTGCAGCGACGAGCGCTACCACCTGGTGGGCGGCAACTCGGCGATCGTCGAAGGCATCGCCTCGTACCTGCCGGGCCCGATTCAGTACGGCGCCAAGCTGACCCGCTTGGGCAAGCTGGCGAGCGGCGAATTCGCCATGTACTTCAACGGCTCGTCTACTCCCATCCTGGCCGACTCTGTGGTGCTGACCATCCCGTTCTCCACGCTCCGCAGCGTGGTCCTGGAGCCCAGCCTGGGCCTGTCGGCCGACAAGCAGCGCGTCATCGACACCTACCTCTACGGCCGCAACGTCAAGACCATGATCGGCTTCAACGGCCGGCCGTGGCTGACCCAGTACGACTGCAACGGCGCGATCTACTCGGACCTGCCCCACGTGAACACCACCTGGGAGAGCAACTTCAGCCTGGCCGGCGCCACCAGCATCCTGACGGACTACTCGGGCGGCGACCGCGGCCACGACCTGCAGCTGGGTTTGCCTGCGGCCAAGCCGGGTTGCGGC
>JACRCU010000185.1 GCA_016218865.1 Deltaproteobacteria bacterium
CGGTCTGGCGGCGGCGACGCTGCTGGCGCTGAAGGCCCGCGGGGCTCCCCTGCCGGCGGCGGCCTGGCTGCTGTCGCCCGCCGTGGACCTGGCCGACCAGCGCCCGTCGTGGGAGCACAACCTGCCGTACGACTACCTGTCGCCGATGGTGGTGCACTTGGAGGGCTTCGTGCCCTCCTACCTGGGCGACGCCGACCCCGCGCTGCCCTTGGCCTCGCCGATTCGGGGCGACTTGGCCGGGTTGCCGCCGCTGCTGATTCACGTGGGCGAGCGCGAAGTTCTGCACGACCAGGTGGCCGAGTATGCCCGCAAGGCCCAGGACGCGGGCGTGGACGTGCAACTGGTCACCGGCGCCGACATGGTGCACGTCTATCCGGCGTTCGTGGGTCTAGCGGCCGAGGCGGATCAAGCGTTTCGCGACGCCGGCCAGTTCATGCAGGCGCACGTGGCGGGCTGAGCGCGCGGCCTTGGACCTGGCGTTCTGTCCTACCCAATTCGTCCAGTTCGCGTCGAGAACCTGGGCCAGCTCTCGGGCCCGAGTTGGGGGCGCCAACTGATTCTCGCCAGTTGCCAGTCGGGTCTGGGAAGCTGGGTCTGGGAAGCCGTCCCCGCGCGGATCAGGTGGGGCGCATGTCAGCCGGCCCGGCTGCCCCGCCGCGCAATCTTGGGCCGGAAGGGCGCCACTGCCACCCGCACGGCGCGATCGGGCCGCAGCAGCGACGTCGGCGGCTGCAGCAGGTGGATGACGTCGCCGAGCGAGCGGCACAGGGTCAGGTCGCGCTGCGCGGCACTGTGCACGCGATCGGTCCAGCGCGTGGCGGCCAGCTTGGTCCAGACCGGCAGCGAGCCCGTCGTCGACGGCCAGCGCAGGTCCTCGATCGAACACATCAGCCAGGCGCCCTGCTGCAACTTGCCCAGGCGCACCTGGAAGCGCCGTTCGTCCAGACCGCTGCGCAGCTCGTCCTCCAGGCAAGCGACGCCCATCGCGGCCAGACTCATACCCTGACCGAACACGGGGTTGGGCGCACAGCTGGCATCGCCCAGCACCACCAGACCGCGCGGCCACGAAGGATTCGACTCGAAGTGCACGCGGCGATTGGCGGTGACCGAGAACGTGCGCACCGGCGTCAGCGGCACCGCGTCGCGCAGAGCCTCGGCCAGGTCGGGGCGCACCAAAGTGCCGGCGAAGTCTAGGAATTCGTCCTCGCCAGGGGGGCGCAGTCCGTTGTAGGCGAACAGATTGACGCCCCAGCGCCCACCTTCCAGCGGCCAAATGAGGCCGGCCTTGGGCTGGGCGACACCGTGGGCCATCAAGTACAGACAGCGCCAGGGGAAAGGGCGGTCCGCCGGCTGGTAGATGCGGGTGGCGTAGCTGGTCGCGGGGCGAATCTCGGTGCTGCTCGGCACGCCGTGGCCCAGGTCGCCCAACCATCGCCCGGCCTGGCTGGCGCGACCCAGCGCCTCGACCACCAGATCCGCCACTTCGGTGCGCTCGCTGCCCCAGCGCAAGCTCACAGGGTCCTGAGTTTGCACGCGGATCGCCGTGACGGCCCCGCCCGGCTCGCCCACCAGCCCCACCGCGCGGGTGCGCTCGTGGATGGCCACGCCCGGAACGGCGGCCAGCTCGGAGCGCAGCGCAAACTCCAGGCAGGCCCGCGTGGATGGCCGCACCAAGAGGTTCGAGGCAAACCTCGGCATCCAAGCACCGCAGTGGAACAGCGCGGTGTCGGCCGCCCAGTCCAGGTACGGGGCCCCCAACTGGTCCATGCGCTTCTGCAACCCAGGGAACCACCGGTCGAAAAGCCGTTGGCCGCTGGCCAGTAGCACGTGGACGAACGGCCCCTGCGGCAGCAGCGGACGGTTGGTGGGACCGATGGGCAAGCTGTCGCGCTCGAACACATCGACCTGGTCGAAGTGGGGACTGAGCACACGGGCTGCGCACAGGCCGGCGATGCCAGCACCCAACACTATGGCGCGGCGCCGGCGACTCACGGCGACCGCTGCGAAAGGCTGACTGGATTCCTGAGCAAAGATGCCATCGTACCTTGCGGGGGCGCGGACGGCTCCAGCCGCGCTGTGTTGGGTGCCACGTCGCCTGACCACTGCGGACCCGGACAAAAGGGAACCAGCCCAGCAGTGCCAGTGACTATCTCGCAGGCGGCTGCGATCTGCAACCCCCAGAGACTCGGTCGGATCGCTGCATGTCGGGCCCATGCGGCCGCGCCATCTCGGCCGGTTGCGCTGCGACTCCGCACCATCGCATCCGCCGCGCCGGCCGTTGGAAAGCAAAATCGAGGACAGTGGGCCCAGATTGGCGGTGCCGCTGGAGATGCCTTCGCAACTCTGCTAGTACTACAGAACCGAAATTCGCGTCGGGTTGGTGTATCCGAATGGTTTGTAGTACTAGCCCTTTCGGTAGGAATAGGGGGCGCGCCGCCCACTCCTTTGACTTTGGGTTCGGCCCCTGCGATTGCCCGCTCTAGCGGTCAGCTTGTACGTCCGCCGGGAGCACCTTGAACCCACCGCCAACTTGCGAGCGCACGTATTGGGCTCGCCGCCCGGGAGGGCACTTTGCAGCGCAATCAGCACCGGCGGAGCTCCGCCATCGATCAGGCCGTGGCGCGTTGGAATGCGCAAACATCCCAGGCTTCTCCGGCGCCGACGCCGGTTCGGGCCCGGGTGTCGCGCCGGCCCGCTCGGTTGACCCGCGTGACCCTGCGCGCTACGGCACTGGGCCTGGTGGTGCGCCTTGCGCAGTGGCTGTGGTTGGCGGCGGGATTGTGCTTTGGCCTGACCTGGGATGCGCTGTGTCTGCGCTCCAACCCGCTGTCGCGGGCGCGCCGGGTGCGCATGACCTTTCAGCGCGCTGGCGGGACGCTGGTCAAACTGGGACAGCAGCTGTCGCTGCGGGCCGACCTGCTGCCCTACCAAGTGTGCGACGAGCTCCGGCAGCTGCTGGACCGCGCCGAGCCAATTCCCTGGGAGGTGGCGCGCGCCAAGGTATCGGCACAAGTTGGCAAGCTGGAAGATGCATTTGCGTCCTTCGATCCGGAGCCGATCGGCTCGGCCTCGGTGGCCTGCGTCTACCGGGCTGTGCGCCACGACGGGCGGGCCGTGGCGGTCAAGGTGTTGCGGCCGCGGGCTCGGGAGGTGTTTGGTGCCGACCTGACTCTGCTGCACCTGTGCCTGGTGCCGGCCGAGTGGCTGATGCTGCTGCGGTCCGGCCAGGCGGCCAACCTGGTCCAGCAACTGCGGACGATGTTTGAAGAAGAGCTGGATCTGCGCAGCGAGGCCCGCTACCAGGAACTGTTCCGCCAGGCGGTGCGCAAGACCCGCGTGCGCTACCTGTCGGCGCCGGCGATCCACTTCGACCTCAGCGGCGCCGACGTGATGGTCTCGGATTTTGCCGAGGGCCTGGCTTGCGACCGGGTCCTGGCCGCAGTCGAAGAAGGCGACACGGCCGTGCTCGAGCAGCTGGCGTCGCAGCAGATCGACCCGCGCACGGTGGCAAAGCGGCTGCTCAAGGGCTGGAATTGGCAAGTTTTTCAGTTCCCGATCTTCCACGGCGATCCGCACCCGGCCAACATCCTGGTTCAGCCGGGCGGGCATCTGGTCCTTGTCGACTTTGGCGCTTGCAGCTACTTCAGCGATCGCGGTCGGGCGCTGCTGCGCAACGTGCAACTCCATATGCTGGCAGGTGATTTTCGCGCGATGGCCAGCGCCGCCATGGGCCTGCTGGAGCCGTATCCGCCCATCGACGTCGACAGGTTCGGCGAGGAGCTGGAGCTGCTCTATGCCCGCTACATGCACGCGGCCCAGTCGGACCACGCCGAGTGGTGGGAGCGAGCCACCAGCAAGATCTGGTTGGACTTCATTCAGTTGGCGCGCAAGTACATGATTCCCGTCAGTCTGGACACGCTGCGCCTGTTTCGCGCGACCTTCCTGCTGGACACCGTGGTGTTCCGCCTGGATCCCGACCTGAAGCTGGCGGGCGTGTACCGCGCGTACCTGCGCCAGGAAGACCGGTGGCTGCGGCGCAAGTACCTGCGCCACGGGCTGATCGACCGGTCTGGTCAGCCGCTGATCTCGGAGCAGCGCTTGCAGTCCGGGGTGGCGCTGTTCGACAAGATTGGCGAACG
>JACRCU010000191.1 GCA_016218865.1 Deltaproteobacteria bacterium
CGCTGGCGGCCAGCAACTGGCGCATTTCGCCCAGCAATTCGGCCAGCCCCTGCGGCAGCGGCCGCCAGCGCACCCGCCGCAGCGCCCGCCGTGCCTGGGCCAGGGTCAGGCCCTGGAGCGCCCGCACCGCCTCGTCCACTTGCCGGTCGTCGGCCGCCTCCAGCGCCGCCCGCACCAGCGGCTCCAGCACCGCCCGGTCCGGCAGCGGCACCGCCATCCGCACCAAATCACGAGCCAGTTCGGGCACTTCTGGCAGGCTCGCCCCCACCAGCACCACGCACTGGCCGTTGCGCTCCAGCTCTTCCAGCCGCTCGCTCAGGTAGCGCACCAAGCGCGCATCGCTCAGCAGCGCCCGCGCCGCCGGCAGCACCAGGCAGCTGGCTTGGTGGCTCAGCCGCTGCAGCGCCGCCAGGGCCCGCTCGGCCGGGTCGTCGGTGCCGTAGTGGCAGATTTCGCAGGGCAGTCTGGCCTCGGCGGCGGCGCGGGCAGCAAAGGCAGCCCCTTCGCGCTCGTCGGCGCCCAGCAGACCCAACAGCGGGTAGCGGGCCTGCAGACGCTCGGCAAGCGCGCTCATCGGGGGCAGGGTCATGGGGTCTCCAGTCGCGGCGGACGGCCCTGGTGGGGCGCGGCGGCGATACCATACTGTTTGATTTTGTAATGCAAATTGCGGGTGGAAATGTCGAGCAACGCCGCGGCGCGGGTGCGATTGCCCGCGGTGCGCTGCAGGGCCTCGCCGATCAGGGCGCGCTCGGTCGCCTCGATAGCCAAGGGAATCGATAGGTTGTCCAGTGTCAGCGTCGGCGCCGGCGCGGCACCGGCCGGATCGCTGGCGATCAGCTCGGCGGCAATCCATGGCCCGTCGGCCAGGACGCAGGCCTGCTCGATGGCGTTCTTCAGCTCGCGGACGTTGCCGGGCCAGCGGCGCGCGCGCAGCTTGACCCACGCCCCCGGGCTCAGGCCGGCGATGGCCGTGCCCAGGCGACGGTTGGCGCCTTCGATCAGGTGGGCCACGAGCAGGTCCAGGTCGCCCAGGCGGTCGCGCAGGGCCGGCACGCGCAGCTCGATGACGCTCAGGCGGTAGAACAAGTCCTCGCGGAACAAGCCTTCGCGCACCCGCTGCCGGGCCGATACGGCACTGGCGGCCGCCACCCGCACGTCGACCGCAATCGACTTGTTGCTTCCCAGGCGCCGCACCTCGCCGTCCTGCAGCACGCGCAAAAGCTTGACCTGGAGCGCCAGCGGCAGGTCGGTGATCTCGTCGAGCAGCAGGGTGCCGCCGTCGGCCGCCTCGAACAGGCCCGGCCGGTCGCTGCTCGCGTCGGTGTAGGCCCCGCGGACATGGCCAAAAAGCTCACTTTCCAGCAGGTGTTCCGGGATGGCGCCGCAGTTGATCGCCACGAACGGCGCGGCCGCCCGCGGACTGGCCTGGTGCAGCGCCCGCGCCACCAGCTCCTTGCCCGTGCCCGACTCACCGTGGATCAGCACCGTGGTCGAGAACCGCGCCACCCGCTCCACTTGGCGAAACAGCTGCAGCATCGGCTCGCAGGCGCCGACCATGCCGAAGAATTGCCGCGGGGCGGGCGTAGCGACGGGGCGCGCCGGCATCGCGTCCGACTCACGCAACGTGTTTCTGCGCTTCTTGGATCCAGGCGACCCGCAGGTCGTGCAGCACGCGTTCGAGCAAGTCGGACTCGGGCGGCGTCAGGTTGCCGGCGGTCTTGATGCGCAGCATCGTCAAAATGTCGATGGTTTGGCGGGCCATGCCCAGGTCGATCTCGGCGTGCTCGCCGGTGGGATCCGGCACGCGGCCCAATTGCACCATCGCCGAACCCGTCAGCGACAGGACGAAGGTCGAAAAGTCGATGCGCGGCAATTCCGCGGGCCCAGGCTGCGCCGCCGACGCGTTGGGCTGCTTGCCATCGTGCGGCGCGCCGCGATGCTCGTGGTTGTGGCCGTGGTCGTGCTTGTCGCCCATTTGCTTTGTCCCGCTCGCCGCCCGTCGGCTGTGCAGCGGGAATGTCGCGGCCGGCGACCGGGTTGTCAAGCAGGCGCAGCCACTGTCGCGGGCCAATGCCTCGACGCTGGCCCCGAGCGACGGTAAAATAACGGCACGTCCGGTCGGCCGCGCGTCGCATCCTACCCTCGCGGCCCCCTGTGCACGGACCGCGTGCCCGTCCACTTGCCGCACTGGGCACCAAGCACAAGAATTCGCGACCCTTTTGGCCGCAGCGAGATCCCCCCATGGCGTACCGAGAACCGATCCTCAAGGACACCCTGGAGCAGTACCTGGCCGAGGTGAACCGCTACCCGCTGCTGTCGCGCGATCAGGAGTATGCCCTGGCCAAGCGCTACCAGGACACGGGCGATGCCCAGGCGGCCCAGGCGCTGGTCACGGCCAACTTGCGCTTCGTCGTCAAGATTGCCTATCAGTTCGCGCACTACGACATCAAGCTGACCGACCTGGTGCAAGAGGGCAATATCGGCCTGATGAAGGCGGTCGCCAAGTTCAAGCCCGACCGCGGCTACCGGCTGATCTCGTACGCGGTGTGGTGGATCAAGGCCTACATCCAGAACTACATCATCAACTCGTGGTCGCTGGTCAAGGTCGGCCCGGTGTCGCAGCAGCGGCGCGTGCTGTTCGGCAAGCGCGGCGTGCCCGACCCCGAAGCGCTCGATGCCGACCTGGTCGGCGGCGCCAAGCCCAAGCTGGTGGCCGGCGCGATCGAGGTCGACGGGGTCACGCTCGACGCCGAAGTCGAAGTGGTGGTGGAAGAAGGCGGCGAGGACGACGAGACGTTCCTGGTCGCCGCCGAGGCCCTGCGCGAAGGTCGACCCGGCCGCGCGCCACCCAAGCCGCCGACCGAGAGCGAAGTCGAGCAGTGGCGCCGGGCCGCCCACGCCGCCCGCCACGACCTGAACCTGGACGCCTCGATCAGCGACGACGGCCGCATGACCCTGGGCGAGACCATGGCCTCGGGCGCGCCGTCGCTGGAAGAGCAGTACGCCACCGCCGAGATCTCGACGCTGGTCGCCGAGCGCTTGGAAGGCCTGCGCCACCAGCTCAACGACAAGGAGCTGGCGATCCTGCACAAGCGCCTGCTGGCCGACCACGAAGTCACCCTGCAGGACATCGGCGACGAGTTCGGCATCTCGCGCGAGCGCGTCCGCCAGATCGAGACCAACCTGAAAAAGAAGATCGCCAAAGCACTGGCGGGCTTGGCCCCGGCGGGATACCTGCCCAGCCCGGACTAGCGGGGGCGGGGTCCGGTTCGGGTGCGGGTGCCGGTTCGGGCTCCGGTTCGGGTTCGGGTTCGGGCTCCGGTTCGGGTTCGGGTTCGGGCTCCGGTTCCGGCTCCGGTTCCGGCTCCGGTTCGGGCTCCGGCTCCGGTTCCGGCTCCGGTTCCGGCTCCGGCTCCGGCTCCGGTTCCGGCTCCGGCTCCGGCTCCGGTTCGGGCTCCGGTTCGGGCTCCGGCTCCATCACCAAAGCTCTTGTTTCTCTTGCCTCCTCTCGAGGCCTTCCGATTTTGCCACACCGTGCTCGCCGGGCAAGGCCAAGGCGAGCGGCCCTATGCGGGCCGGCCTTGCCCGGCTCCGCGCGGCGTGGCCCCGGGGTGGCCGGTCGAGTTTCGGCCGGGGAGGTAGGTCATGTTGATGGTCGAGGGTTTGGCGCGCGAGGTGGCGCGGGACGGGATTCGGTTGGTGGCGGAGGTGCCCAGGGGGCACGCGGAGTTGGTGGATCAGGTGCGGCGGGCGCTGACGTCGGTGGTGCTCAACACCAGCGAGGGGCTGAACCGGCAGGCCGGCGACCGGCGGAATTTGCTGGGGGTGGCGCGGGGCTCCGCGTCCGAGGCGGCGGCTGGCCTGGGCCTGATGGAGGCGCTGGGTCTGGTGGATGCCAGCAAGGTCAGCGACCTGGATGCCCGGCTCGACCGGATTCGGGCGATGCTGTTCCGGCTGGCGCAGCGGTAGTCGAACGGCCAAGTCGCCCTGCGGGACCACGCAACCCCGCAGGGCGACAGGCCCTCTTGGCTAGTGGGCCATGCGCCAGAGCATCGCGCGGCCGCGGTCCAGCTCGCGTTCGACCACGGCGGCGGCGCCCGGCGGCACGGCCCCCAGGGCCTCCAGCAGTGCCAGCGCCACCGACGCCTCTTTGGACGAGCCCCGGGCGATCGCGAAGAAGTGCGCACGGTCCTTGCCGGTGCGACCCAAACCCTCCGTCGTATTGAGCGCTTGCGACAGTACCGCCCGCTGGAACTGCCCCACCAGGTCGCCGTGTTTCGCCACCCGGCCCGCCACCAGCCCGAGCCCCGCCCGCGCCGCCGCCATCGTCACCCTCTCGACATCCAGCATCTTCCCTCTCCTTTTCGCCCCCTTCCGTGCCGGCGGCGTACTCCCCGCCCGCCGCGCCGTGGGACGGCTGTCAAGCGGCGGAGTCCGACGGAGCCGCTTTACTGACGGCCCTCGGTGTGGCACCAGCCCACTCCGCCGCCGGCAAGGAAGTTGAAAAGGATTCAAGAGTTGCTGAGAGGACTGCGGCTCGGGCTCGGGCTCGGGCTCGGGCTCCGGTTCGGGTACCGGCTCGGGCTCCGGCTCCGGTTGGGGTACCGGCTCGGGCTCCGGTTCGGGTACCGGCTCGGGCTCCGGCCCCGGCTCCGGCTCGGGCACCGGCTCGGGTACCGGCTCGGGTACCGGTTCGGGCCCCGGTTCGGGTACCGGCTCGGGTACCGGCTCGGGCCCCGGCCCTAACTACTGGCACACCCCGGCCTGGC
>JACRCU010000192.1 GCA_016218865.1 Deltaproteobacteria bacterium
AGCGGTTCACCACCGCCACCATGCACAAGGCCAACAATTTCACCACCGGCCAGGTCTACGACGCGGTGATCCAGCGCGAGCGGCGCGGCGAATACCTGGGCGGCACGGTGCAGGTCATTCCGCACATCACCGACGAGATCAAGCTGCGTGTCACCCAAGCGGCCGAGGGCGCCGACGTCGCTATCGTGGAAGTGGGCGGAACTGTGGGCGATATCGAGTCGCTGCCGTTTCTGGAGGCGATCCGCCAGATGCGCCTGGACGTGGGCCCGCGCAACGCCATCAACATCCACGTGACCCTGGTGCCGTACATCGCCTCGGCCGGCGAGGTCAAGACCAAGCCGACCCAGCACAGCGTCAAGGAATTGCGCGAGATCGGCATCCAGCCCGACCTGATCCTGTGCCGCTCCGACCACCCGCTCGACGACGGACTGAAGGCGAAAATCTCGCTGTTCTGCAACGTCAGCAAAGAGTGCGTGATCCTGGCGCCCGACGTGCCCTGCATCTACGACCTGCCGGCGACGATGCACGCCGAGGGCCTGGACCACCAGGTGCTCAACGCCCTGGATCTGTTCCGTGATCACTGGCGCGAGCCGGATCTGAAAGAGTGGATCGCCTTTGCCGAGACCTACCGCAGCGCCCCCAAGGTGGCCACCATCGGCATCGTGGGCAAGTACGTGGAACTCAAGGAGAGCTACAAGTCGCTGAACGAGGCCCTGGCCCACGGCGGGGTCGCCAATGGCGCGCGGGTCGAGCTGCGCTACCTGGACGCCGAGGAGCTGGAAACCGGCGATGCCGACAAGGTTCTGGCGGGTATCGACGCCATCCTGGTCCCCGGCGGCTTTGGCCGGCGCGGCACCGAGGGCAAGATCCGCGCGGTGCAGTACGCCCGCGAGAAGGGCATGCCGTTCTTTGGCATCTGCCTGGGCATGCAGATCGCGGTCATCGAATTTGCCCGCAATGTGTGCAAGTTGGACGGCGCGCACTCGACCGAATTCGCCAAGGACAGCCCGCACCCGGTGGTCGACCTGATGGAGACCCAGCGCGAGGTGACCCACAAGGGCGGCTCGATGCGCCTGGGCGCCTGCGACTGCGCGCTGCAAGACGGCTCGCTGGCTCAGAAAGTCTACGGCAAGGCCTTGATTTCCGAGCGCCACCGCCACCGCTCCGAGGTCAACAACACCTACCGCGGCCAGCTGGAAGCGGCGGGTCTGCGGCTGTCGGGCCTGTCGCCGGACGGAAAACTGGTCGAGATGTGCGAGCTTCCGGGCCATCCGTGGTTCCTGGCCTGCCAATTCCACCCCGAGTACAAGTCGCGGCCGCTGCAGCCCCACCCGATGTTCAAAGCCTTCATCGGCGCGGCGCTGGCCCAGCAGACAGGCACCAAGTCTAAGAAATGACTGCGGAGTTGCGCGTCGTCGCCACGCCCATCGGCAACCTGGGCGACCTGACGCCGCGGGCGCAGCAGGCCCTGGCCACGGCGGACTTGGTGCTCTGCGAAGATACCCGCCACAGCGGCGCGCTGCTGCACCACCTGGGGCTGAAGAAGCCGCTCTGGTCGCTGCACGCCCACAACGAAACAGCTCGAATCGACTCGGTTTTGCAGGCGCTGGCCGAGGGGCAGGCGATCGCCCTGGTCAGCGATGCCGGCACGCCGTGCCTGAGCGACCCCGGCGCCGAGCTGGTGGCGGCGGTGCGCCACGCCGGCTACCCGGTGACCTCGCTGCCCGGACCGTTCGCGGCGGCGGTGGCGCTGGCGGCGGCGGGCATGACCCCGGTTCCGTTTGCGTTTTGGGGATTTCTGGCCAAGAAGTCGGGCGAGCGGCAGCGCCAGCTCCAGGCGCGCCTGTTGCCCGGGCCCGAGGGGCCGATGAGCCACGCCTTCTACGTGCCGGGCCGCGACGTGCCCGAGCTGCTGGCCGACCTGCAGGCGGTGGCGCCGGCGGCGCGGGTGTGTGTGGCGCGCGAATTGACCAAGATTCACGAGGGCTTTCTGCTGGGTACCCCGGCCGAGGTCGCCGCCCAGCTTCGCCCCGAGCACGAGCGCGGCGAGGCGGTGCTGCTGGTCGAGATTCGCGCCAAGCCGGCCGGCTCGGACAAGTGGATCGAAGCAGAGCTCTTGGAAAAGATTGAGCAAGCTCGCAAGGAAGGTCAGCGCGCCAAGCAGGCTGTGGCGGATCTGGCAGCGGCTTCCGGCTGGAGCCGCAACGACGTGTATGCGCGCTGGGTGGCCAGCGACGCGGAATGATACCGGTATCGCGTGAGACTGCGATACTGCTGATACCGGTATCAACCCTATAACCTGATGAAAATACAGCTATCGTACTTGGCACGCCGCTTGCTCTGCTGTTGTCGTGGCCGCCCTTTGGCCGCCGCGAGGACCCGATGCCCGAACCGCTGCCGCAACCTGTGCCGCGCCCGACTCCGCCCACCGCCGACCTGAACCCGCTGGAACTGCAGCTCTATCAGCACCTGGCCCAGTGGCGCCGCGGTCAGGCGCGCGAGCGGGGGCTCGCGCCCTTCCAGATCCTGACCAACCGCACCCTGGCCGACCTGGCGCGGCGCCGGCCCGGCAACCCGGCGACCCTGCAGTGGATGTTCGGTATCGGCCCGGCCAAGGCCCGCGACTGGGGCGAGGCCGTGCTGGCGGTGCTGCGCGAAGGTGCCGGGGCAGTGGAGCTGCCGCTGTGCTGCGAACCGGCCGAGCTGGCCGAGCCGATCCCCGGGCCCCAGGTGCGGCGCCGCACCGACGCCGAGTCCGTGGCCGAAGCGCACCGCATCGCCGAGGTGGCCTTTGCCGCCGGACTGCCGGTACCGCTGACGGCCGAGCTGTGTGCCCGCGCGCCCACCACCGTGGAGATCTGGCTGCAAGAGTGGGCCGAGCGCCATCCCGAGGCCGACCTCAGCCCGTGGCTCAGCCCCGAGACGCGCCGACAAGTGCGCACCCAAGCCGAGATCGCCGGCAGCACCCGCCTGAAGCCGCTGCGCGACGCGCTGGGCCCCGACACGGTCAGCTACCTGGAGGTGCGGCTTGCCCTGGTCGGACTGCCTGCAGCGACCAATCTCGCCGAGCTTGGTTAGCTAAGTTGACCAACAGCGCGGGCGATCCTATCGTGACCTCTGCGGGTGCCGTTCTGGCTGCCCCGGGGGACGCCATGGCCGAGGTCGTCAACATGTTCGAAGCCAAGACCCACCTGTCGCGCTTGGTCGATCGCGCCGCCGCGGGCGAGGAGATCCTGATCGCCAAGGCCGGCAAGCCCTTTGCGCGCCTGATGCCGCTGGCCAGCCCGCCCACCGACCGCAAGCCCGGCGGCTGGCAGGGGGTGCTGTGGCTCGGCGCCGACTTCGACGCGCCGCTGCCGGGCGACCTGCTCGACACCACGGAAGGGGAGCTGCTGTGACCCGCATCCTCTTGGACACCCACGTGTTTCTGTGGTGGCGCCTGGGCGGCGGCGACCTGAGCCCGGCGGCCGTGACGGCCATCCGCAGCGCCGACGAGGTCTACGTCAGCGTCGCATCGGCCTGGGAAGTCGCCATCAAGCAGTCGCTGGGCCGGGTGCGCCTAGAGGCCGACTTCGAGGCGGGCATCGCCGACAGCCAGTTTGCGCCCCTGCCGATTCAGTTCCAGCACTTGCGCGAGCTGGCGCAGCTGCCGCCGCTGCACCGCGACCCGATCGACCGCTTGCTGGTGGCCCAGGCGCGCAGTGAACGGCTGGTTTTGGTGAGCCGCGATCCGCAGGTGCTAGCTTACGACGTGGCGCGGGTGGTGGCGTAGGTCGGGGGGGTCCCCGATGACCGCCGCGGCGCCGGGCCGCGCGGTCGGCTACTCGGCCGGCAGGTCGATACGGATCACCTGGAATTGCCCGTCCTTGGACTCTTCCTCGGCCCACGGCTGCTGGATGTACCAAGCTCGGTAGGCCGCCGCATCTTCCGCCGTGGCGAACAGGTTGTTCTCGTTCAAGCGGCTGGCCCACGGCGCAATCTTCGCCAGTTCCTCTGGCGGACAGGAATGCCAGCGGGAATAGAGCAGCGCGTCGGCGATCAGGCTGAAGTGATCACTGCCCCAGTAGCCGACGTCGAAACCCAGGGTTGCCGGGGTGATGGTGGTATCGCCGCGGGTCACCCGCACGATCTCGAAGTCGCCGGGCGGCTCCGCCAGCGCAAGCACGGCCCGGGCGTCGGCCAAGCTGGTCAAGAGGTCCGCGTCGAACCAGTCCTCCAGCATCCAATAGTCGGACGGATCGGGCCCGTACAGCTCCCAGATCTTGAGCCTGGCCAAGTCGGTGGGGTGCACGTCCCGATGCCACTTGGCCTCGTCCTCGTCCCAGCGATCGATGGGATCGCGCGCCATCCCACGGTACTTGTGGGCCGGCGTGGCGTGCACGTGCGCAGCATTTTGGAGGGCAACGTATTCGGCCCTAGCCACCGGGTCGCCCACGCGAGCCATTTCCGCCTGCCACGCCCGATACGCCGACTCTGGCGTCCGCACGACCAAGTATCCGTCGCATTGGTTCGGCTCAGGAGCAGGAACGTCCACAGCACACCGCGACATGCAAGAATTCCACGGTTCTGGCCGCACCTTCCCCAGCCAAAAGCCCCTCTCCCCAGTTCGTTGGGGAAGGGGTCCCCACGGTCGCGCAGCGATGCCGACAGTCCTGCGGACTGTTGGCAAGTGGGGAGGCAGACGCCGTCAGGCGTCGGGGTGTGGGGTCGGCGTGGCTGCTGCGGCCGGCGTGGCGAGGTGCGCCATGTGCTCGTACAGCTTGAACCGCTTGTGCATGGCCGTGGCGTGGGCGGCGATGAGCTTGCCGTAGCGCACGGGGTCGGCCTGCTCGACCATCTTGAAGCGGGTCTCGTTGCCGACGAAGCTCTTGAGCTCGCCCTTGGGCGCGGACGAGTCCAGGTGCAGCGGCGCTTCGCCATTGGCCACGTTGCGCGGATCGTAGCGGTACAGCGGCCAGTAGCCGGTCTGCACGGCCAGCTTCTGCTGCTCGGGTCCGTAGGCCAGGTCGTAGCCGTGGGCGATGCAGTGGCTGTAGGCGATGACGATCGACGGGCCGCGCCAGGCCTGCGCCTCTTGGATGGCCTTGACCGTCTGGGCGTCGCGGGCGCCAAAGGCCACCTGCGCCACGTAGACGTTGCCGTAGCTCATGGCGATCATGCCCAAGTCCTTCTTGCCGCTGGACTTGCCGGCGGCGGCGAACTTGGCCGCTGCGCCCATGGGCGTCGCCTTGCTGGCCTGGCCGCCGGTGTTCGAGTAGACCTCGGTGTCCAGGACCAGGATGTTGACGTCGGCGCCGGTGGCGAGCACGTGGTCCAGGCCGCCAAAGCCGATGTCGTAGGCCCAGCCGTCGCCGCCAACGATCCACACCACCCGCCGCACCAGGTTGTCGGCCAGGCTCAAAAGTCGCTGCGAAGCCGCGTCGCC
>JACRCU010000186.1 GCA_016218865.1 Deltaproteobacteria bacterium
CTGGTGTGCGGCGCCCCGTAGAGCACCGATCATGAAATCGAACCTACCGACTAGCGCCCGCTTGCGACCCACCCAGCATCCTTGAGCTTTCGTCCGACGGGATCGCGTTTGCTCCGGGCCTCGGAGGATTCTGATTGATGTTCTAGAGACTTGACTAGATACTGTACATTTGTTCAGCACATTGTACCAGGTCGTATCTCCAGCGCGCGTCCTCGGCCGAGCTAAATCACCGGGTCGTTCCGCCGACTTGCGCTCTGCCAGTCGGCCGCGGTGGCCTGCCCGGTCGTCTGCAGCGCCTGCAGCATGCGCGCCTGGTTGTAGGCGTCGATGCGCGCGCTCACCCGCCCAAACACCTCGGCGTAGTGGGCGTCGCTCAGGGGCGTCAAGTTCACTTGCGGCTTGCGAAAATCGATCGAGGCCAGCTCGCGCGGTGTGCCGCCTGCCAGCTTCCACAGCTCGGTGCCGGGCAGCGGTGTGGCCGAAAACAGGCTGACCGCGTCCAGGTCCAAGCTGGTGGCAAACTCCGCCGTCTGCTCCATGAGCGCCTCGGTCTCCCACGGCCAGCCGATCATGAAGAAGCCGCTCGTGCGGACATTGGCGGCGCGGGTCATGGCCACCGCCGCGCGAATCCGCTCCAGCTCCATGGCCTTGCGAATCCTACGCAGTGAGTCGGCATCCCCGGACTCGATGCCGAAGAACACCTGATGCAGGCCAGCCCGCGTCATCGCGTCCAGCAGCTCGGCGTCCAGCCGGTCGGCGCGGGTCTGGATGCAGAACGGCACGGTCAGCTGGCGCTCGACCATCAGCCGGCAGATCTCCAGCGTGCGCTGCCGGTGCAGAGTAAACACGCTGTCGTGGAAGAACAGGTAGGCCAGGCCGTGGCGCACGCGCAGCTGAGCGATCTCGTCCACCACGTTCTGCGGCGAGCGGTAGCGGGTGCGGCTGGAGTCGAGCGACGGCACGGCGCAGTAGATGCAGTGGTACGGGCAGCCGCGCAGCGTGACCATCGCTTGGTAGAACGCGGGTTGGATGTCGTCGCGGTAGACCAGGCCCTCGCGCAGCGGCATCGGCAGGGCATCCAGATCGCCGAGCAGCGGCCGCGGCGGCCCCTGCACCACCTGGCCATCGCCAGTGCGCGACCATGTACCGGCGACCTTGGACCAATCCACCGGTTGGCGCTCCCGCTCCGCCCAGACACGAGTAATCTCGCGCAGCGTGGCCTCGCCCTCGCCCTGCACCACCACATCCACGGCCAGGGCTTGCCGCAGCGCCGCCGCCGGTTCGGTCGAGACGTGGACGCCGCCGGCCACGATCAGCGTCTCGGGCAGGCACTCGCGGCACAGCTGAGCCAGGCGTATCGCCGCCGGCCAGCTCGCCGTCACCGCGCCGATGCCAAGAATGTCCGGACGTTCTGCAATCAGCGTGCGCCGGAGCTCGCCCCACGGGTCGTCGCCAAGGTACGCCCGGGTGTCGGGGAGCAGGAAGCGCACGTCGGCCAAATCGGCCAGCGCGGCACCGACATAGGCCAAGCCGAGCGGCTGCACTTGACGCGTCAGGCCCTGACCGGCCAGGAACAGCTCGGGCGGGTCGGCGAGCAGCACACGCATGGCGGGCTAGCGTTTCGCTTGCGGCGGCGCAGACTTCTGTACCGTCTGCTTGGCCTTGTTCACCGTGCCGTCCAGCGCACCGTTGACCCGCTTGGCTGCCTCGGCCTTGACGCGGGCCTCGACCGCCATGGTCTTGGCCTTGGCGCGCATCTGCACCGTGTCGAGCTGGCCGCGCACCAAGCGCACAAAGAAGTCGATGATTTGGTCAAGGATGTTCATGTGTCCAAGCTAGCCAGACTGCGTCGGGGCGTCAAGCAAGTTCGTGCCGCATGTCAATCGAATGCGACTTCGTCCAGGAACGTCCACGCCCCGTTGGTGAAGCGGACCGCCACCCACTGGGTGGTCACGGCGCTGAAGTTGAGCGTAATGTCGCCGCGCTTGCCCGCGGGAATCGCTGGTTGCGTACCGTCGCTCAGCTTGTACACCAGCGGCGCCGACCAAGTCACCCCGTCGTTCGAGAACAGAATCTCGATCTGCGGGGGCTGATTCACGCCGCCGCTGATGAAGTTGTCCAGCCCCAGCCGCACCAGCTTCAGCACGCGCGCCTTGGGGAACTTGAAGTCGACCTGCGCCACCTTGCCGGCCCAGCCCACCCACTCGTAGGCGTTGCCCTTGCCGAAGTCCAGGGTCCAGTTGTCGCCGCCCTTGGCACCGTCGAGCAACTGGCCGATTTCCAACAGGTTGTAGCCGCCATTGTTGGTGGGGTTGCCGTTGATGGCGACGTTGTGGGGCTCGTCGTAGTAGCAGTACGAACCGCAGTCGCCGGGGTAGTTGAAGCGGTAGGTGGCCACGCCGCACACGGCGCTGTCGTTGGTTTTGCCGTTGCAGTCGTCGTCGACCGGCGTGGTGCAGTCCTCGGACGGTGCGGGAATCACTTGCCCGGCGCAGGCGCCCGTCCAGCCCGTGCCCTGGGCGTTGCAGGTGCGGGTGCCGGCCTTGCAGGGGCCGATGCCGGCGGTGCCGCTCGCGCCGTCGTAGCAGCTGACCACCGCGTTGGGCACGCAAACGATGGGCGTGCACTGGGCTTTGAGGCAGAGCTCGCCGGCGCCGCAGCCCTTGTTGCAGGCGCCACAGTTGGCGGTGTCGTTCTGCAAGTCCACGCACTTGTTGCCGCACGGGCCCCAGCCGTCGGGCGAGGTGTGGCTGCAACCGGCCGTGGCGTCGCAGGCGTCGACCGAGCATGGGTTGCTGTCGTCGCAGCTGACCGATTTGCCGGCACAAGCGCCCTTCTGGCAGGCATCCGGGCCGGTGCAGGCATTGCCGTCGGTGCAGGTCACGGTGTTGGCCAGCGACACACAGCCGTTGGCCGGGTCGCAGCTGTCGTCGGTGCAGGCGTTGCCGTCGTTGCAGACGGTGGCCTTGCCGGGTTTGCAGGCGGTGGCCGCGCAGACGTCGCCCACGGTGCAGACGCTGCCGTCGTCGCAAGGCAGTGCGTTCGCTGCGAATTTGCAGCCGGCGGCCGGGTCACAGCTGTCGGTGGTGCACGGGTTGCTGTCGTCGCAGACCTGGGCCGGGCCGGCCACGCAGGCGCCGTCTTGGCAGGTATCGCCCGCGCTGCACACGTTGCCGTCGCTGCACGTTCCCTTGTTGTTGGCAAAGATGCAGCCGTTGTCGGCGTCGCAGCTGTCGGAGGTGCAGGCATTGCCGTCGTTGCAGACCATGGTCTTGCCCGGGAGGCACGCTCCCGCGGTGCACTTGTCGCCCAGCGTGCAGACGCTGCCGTCGTCGCAGGGCAAGGTGTTGACCTTGTTGGCGCAGCCGGCCGAGGGCGAGCAGGTGTCGGTAGTGCACAGGTTGTCGTCGTCGCAGGCCGTGGGCGCGCCGGGCAGGCACGCGCCGCCCTTGCACACGTCGCAGGTGGTGCAGGCGTTCTGGTCGTCGCAGGTCGCGGTGTTCGGCGTCGTGGTGCAGCCGGACTTGGGGTTGCACGCGTCATCGGTGCAGGGATTGCCGTCGTTGCAGAGGGTCGCCTTGCCGGGATTGCACTTGCCCGCGGCGCAGACATCGCCCTGGGTGCAGGCGTCGCCGTCGTCGCACGGCAGCGTGTTGCTGACGTTCTTGCAGCCTTGACCGGGGTCGCAAGTCTCGGTGGTGCAAGGGTTGCCGTCGTCGCAGACCGGCGGAATGCCGGGCACGCAGGCGCCCTGCTTGCAGCCGTCGTCTTGGGTGCAGGCGTTGTTGTCGTCGCACGTGGCGGTGTTGGGCGCGAACGTGCAGCCCTGCTTGCTGTCGCAGGCGTCGTCCGTGCACGGATTGCCGTCGTTGCACACGGCGACCTTGCCGGGCACGCACTTGCCGCTGGCGCACGCGTCGCCCTGGGTGCAGGCATCGCCGTCGTCGCAGGCCACGGTATTCGCCGCGTGGGTGCAGCCGGTGGCCCCGTCGCAGGCATCGGCGGTGCACGGGTTGCCGTCGTCGCACGCGAGCGGGCTGCCGGCCTGGCACTGGCCGCTGGCGCAAACGTCCCCTTGGGTGCAGGCATTCGAATCGCTGCACGGCGCGCTGTTGGCGGCAAAGCTGCAGCCGCTGGGGCCGCAGCCGTCGTCGGTGCACGGGTTGCCGTCGCTGCAGGCCTTGGCGGGTCCGGACTTGCAGGCGCCGGCCGCGCAGACGTCGCCGTCGGTGCAGAGATCGCCATCGGTGCACGGCAGGCTGTTGTTGGTGTGCCCGCAGCCGCTCTTGGGGTCGCAACTGTCCGTGGTGCAAGGGTTGCTGTCGTCGCAGTCGACGCTGGCACCGGGTTTGCACGCGCCACCGCTGCAGGTGTCGCCGCTGGTGCAGGCCGAGCCGTCGGCATCGCAGGCCCCGCCTTCGTTCTTGGCCTTGGCGCTGCACTTGCCGGTGCTCGGCTCGCACACGCTCTCGGCGCACGGGCCGTCCTGGGCGGTGTCGCAGGCGACGATGGTCTTGGGATCCAGCTTGCAGGTGCCGCAACCCGACTTGTCGCAATACACCGTGCCATTGCACAGGTTTCCGTCGTCCTTGGCGCCGCAATCGGCGTCGCCTGTGCAGGTGCCGATGTTCGTGCCGCCTTGGCACTGGCCGCCGACGCAGCTGTCGCTCACCGTGCACGGGTTGCCGTCTTCGCAGGTGCCGCTGGCGGGCAGGTGTGCGCAACCGCTCTGCGGCAGGCACGAATCGGCCGTACACACGTTCTGGTCGTCGCAGCTGACCGCCACGCCAGGGACGCAGGCGCCGACCTGGCAGGCATCGCCGAGTGTGCAGACGTTGTCGTCGCTGCAGGTGGCTCCGTCGGAGAGGGCGACCTGGGTGCAGGCGCCGGCGAGGCACGCAGCGCCAAAGCAAGGCTCGCTGGCGGCCGGGCAGTCCGCCTCGGACTGGCATTCCGGCTCGGCGTCCGGGATCGCATCGCCTGCGCCATCGTCAACGGCCGTCTCCTCCACGGCCGCGTCGCCGTCGGCCCCGTCTTCGGCCGCGGCATCCGGCTGGGCGGTGTCGACCTCCGCGACATCGACCACCGCGACATCGACCTCCGCAGTATCAACCTCCGCGGCATCGATCGGCTCAGCGTCCGGTGGCGCAGTCTCTGCGCTTTGGTCCTCGCCGGCATCGGTGACCGCATCTGCGCCGACCTGATCGGGGCCCACAACGTCCGCGACGGCGGTGTCCAGACCCGGCGCGTCGGCCTTGTTGGAATCGGTCAGCCCACCCAGGTCCTGGCCGGTGCTGTCGGCGCTGGAGTCTGCCCCGCCCGAAAGGCCCACCACGGCGCTGTCGTCGCCGCAGCCGCTCAGGGCCGCGAGCGTCACCGCCAAGGCCAACACCCACATCATTCGCATCCGCTGCACGGCAAACTCCTGTTGCGGCCGCTCGGAGGCGCCGCTGCGCTGGGTACGGGCCGGGGGCCCCTGGGGTACCCCAATCACTGTGACGACCTAACCACAGAATGTCAAGCAAGATTGCTATTTCATAGCACTTCCCGCAGCCAAGCCTGACGGTACGCCGCGGGATATGCTAGCATTCCCCGAGCGCACCGTGCGCCACGCCCCGGAGTCCTGGTTTGCCCCAACGTACTGCTGCGCGCCCGCATGGCCACAGCTTCGACCTGCCCGCCCTTGTCACCGAAGGCCTGCCTCCCCGCCGCATCCGCGCCTTCGTGCCCGGCGGACAGCCGCCCAAGCCGCGACCGCTGCTCGTCCTTTTCGATGGCCAGAACGTGTTCGACGACCACGACTCGTATGCCGGCGGTTGGCGAGCCCACCGAACCGTGCAGAAGATGCCGCGCCGCCCCGACCGCGCGCCAGTCATCCTGGCCGTCGACCATGGCGGCACGGCCCGCATCGACGAGTTGGCCCCCTGGCATGACGGCAAGCACGGCGGCCAGTTCGGCGCGCTGCTGGCCAGCCTGCTCGCGACGCTGACCCCGCAACTCCGTGCTCAGCTTGGCATTTCGCCACATGCGGACGACACCGTCATCGGCGGCGCCTCGCTCGGCGGTCTGGCCGCTCTGTACGCCCACCTGCAGCACCCCGAGGTCTTCGGGCGCTGCCTGGCCATGTCGCCGTCCCTGTGGTTCGCCCACGGTCGCTTCTTCGACTGGCTCGAGCACACCCCGCGGCCGGCGAGCTCGCGCATCTACCTGGACGCCGGGCTGCACGAAGCGCCGCACATGGTACACAACGCCCGCCGTCTGGCGGCGGCCCTGCACCGCCGCGGCTACCATCCGGCCACTCTGCGCCTTCAGGTCGACCCGCGCGGCCACCACCGCGAGACGTCGTGGCGGCGGCGCCTGCCCGGGGCGCTGCGGTTTCTGCTCAAGCGTTGAGGCCTCGGCGCCCGCCGCGCCGGCCATGCCGCGCCGAACCGGCCCTCGCCGGCTGGGTCACCGCTGCAGCTCGTCGGAAAGTACCACCTGATTGGCGAACGCAGGGTCCAAGCCAATCCGCAGCAGCGCACGGGCCAACCGCGCATCGTTGGTCGACCGGTAGCGGTCGCGGACCGTGGTCGCCCCCAGCGCGCCGATCGCACCCAGCACGCCATCGGCGATCTTGGCCGCCACTGCCTCGCTGGTCCGCTCTTGGTCGCGCTGACCGGTGATGAAGCTTGGCCGCGCCACGGTCCACGCCACGCCGGCGCCGCGCACCGCTTCCTCGGCCCGCCACCGCCACTGTAGGTAAGCACCCTTGGCGCCAGGTCCCGCGCCAAGCGACGACAGGTACACGTAGCGCGTCACACACCCGGCCTTGGCCGCAGCCTCGGCGAGCATCTTGGGCAGGCCGTAGTCGACCGCCTCGTAGCTGTTCTGCGCCGCCCCTTGCGCCTTCATCCGCGCCCGGGTGGTGCCGACGCAGCAGAACACGTGCGTCACCCTGCGGTTCTTCAGCGTTTCGGCCAGTGCCTCGGCCTGCCACGGCGAGGTGTCGACCTGCGCGCCAAGGGCCCCAAAGTACTCCTGCCAGTGCGCCAGATCCCTGGAATCGGGCCGCACGTGCGCCACCGCCGCGTGACCCCCTTGAGCCAGCGCCGCTACCAGCGCCTTGCCCGTGAAACCCGTTGCTCCCGCTACGAAACCAACCACCATCGCAACCTCGTGGGCGCTGCGGCCCGGCGCTGGACGCATGGACCCAAAGGTCCGCCCAGCGCCCAAGCAAGCTAGCACGGCACCGCGGTCCCGCCACCGCGCCAAGCCGCACGCGCAAAAATGCGAAAGGCCCCCGAGACCGCGCAATGCGCAACCTCGGGGGCCTTTCATCGTAGATTCCGGCAGCGTCCTACTCTCCCAGACGGTCTCCCATCAAGTACCATTGGCGCTGGAGAGCTTAACTTCCGAGTTCGGAATGTGATCGGGTGGAACCTCTCCGCTATGGCCACCGGAAACTGTGACCTGTTCGATAACGTAGATAGATATGAACGCTGGCCTATTGGGCCTGCACGCGGCGCAGTTGGACCCGCTGCGGGTCTCTGCTGCAGCCACAAGAACGATTTGATGCCAATGCGGTGACACGCCTTCGTCCGATTAGTACTGCTCGGCTAGTTGCCTTACACCTGCAGCCTATCAACCTCGTAGTCTTCGAGGGGACTTATGCCTTGCGGCAAAGATACCTTATCTTGAGGCGGGTTTCCCACTTAGATGCTTTCAGCGGTTATCCCTTCCGCACATAGCTACCCGGCAGCTGCCACTGGCGTGACAACCGGTACACCAGAGGTGCGTCCAACCCGGTCCTCTCGTACTAGGGTCAGGTCCTCTCAAGTATCTTACGCCCGCGACAGATAGGGACCAAACTGTCTCACGACGTTCTGAACCCAGCTCGCGTACCGCTTTAATTAGCGAACAGCTAAACCCTTGGGACCTGCTCCAGCCCCAGGATGCGATGAGCCGACATCGAGGTGCCAAACCACGCCGTCGATGTGAACTCTTGGGCGTGATCAGCCTGTTATCCCCGGAGTACCTTTTATCCGTTGAGCGACGACCCTTCCACACGGGATCGCCGGATCACTAAGACCTGCTTTCGCACCTGCTCGACCTGTCGGTCTCGCAGTCAAGCTCCCTTTTGCCTTTGCACTCTTCGGCTGGTTTCCAATCAGCCTGAGGGAACCTTCGCGCGGCTCCGTTACTCTTTGGGAGGCGTCCGCCCCAGTCATACTTCCCACGAGGCAATGTCCCCGGCCCGGATGACGGGCCCAGGTTAGAATTCCGGAACAACCAGGGTGGTATTTCACTGTTGGCTCCA
>JACRCU010000199.1 GCA_016218865.1 Deltaproteobacteria bacterium
CAGATCCACGTGGATGCCCGGGTACACCTGCGGGGCGGTCATCACGCCGGGCGCACACGTCTTGGCCTGCCAAGCCGGGTCGGTGCACGTCCACACCACACCCGCGAGGTCGACGTTGGTGGCGCCGCCGGCCATGTCCGCCGCGGCCATGTCGCCGCTCGCCATGTCGGAGCTCATCGTGTCGGCCATGACGGTGTCTTGGGCCACGGCATCGGTCGCCCCGCTATCCGCAACTCCAGAATCGGCTGCTGCAATTTCACCGGCTGTGTCGTCTGGTTGCATGGCATCCATGGGCGCCGCGTCGGCCGCACCGCTGTCGCTGACGCCGGCATCGGCCACGTCCAACTCGCCGCCATCGCCGGACACCGCATCGATCGGGTCGGCGTCGGTGGGCGCGACCTCGGCGTCGGCTGCGTCCTCCGCTGCGGCACTGTCGGCATGGGTGCCGCTGTCGGCTGCAGTGTCGGCGGCGGTGTCGCTGGCGGTCGCGTCCACCGCATCGCTGCCCGCGGGCGCGGTGTCGGCCGCACTGTCGCTGCCAGAGTCGGCGCCGGTCGCGCTGTCCTTGGCGGTATCGGCCAGACCTGCGGCATCGGCGGCGCTAGAGCTGGAAGTCGGGGCGCTGCAAGCCGCCGCCAGAGCAACCACGGCAACAAGCCAAACGAACGTTCGAACCATGGGGCAACTCCTCAAGACCTGCCCAGCGTTGCAGATCCCAGCACAACTGCCAAGCGGCGCGGCGGCTACCCGGCGAAATCATGCCCGACCGCGCAGACAGTGGATCGGTGCGGCGGCTCGCGCGTCACAGCCGCAGCCGCCCGTCCGCGGTCTGGATCGCGCCAATGTTTAGCCGCCGTCACCTTGCTGCCCTGGTCCTGCTCACTGCCAGCGCTTGCGCCAAGGCCTCCGCCCCGATGGTCATGGACGGGGCCGCAGCTCCCACCGCGACCACCGGCGAGAAGGCCGGCGAGGCCACCAAACCCGCCGACGGCAAACCGGGACTCACCGCCGAAGCGCCAGCTCAGGCCGGTCGCAAGGTCATCCGCAACGGCGAGCTGGCCGTCCGCGTCGAGGATTACCCCAAAGCCGCCGCAGCCTTGCAGGCCGTGGTCGACGCCAGCGGCGGCTTCGTGCAAGACATGCAGGTCGACCACAGCGTCGAGGCCGTCAGCTCGGCCACCTGGATCATCCGACTGCCGGCGGCGGGCCTGGACAAGGCCCTGGACCGTCTGCGCCACCTGGGCCGGGTGACCCAAGAGCACATCGGCGCCGAAGACGTGACAGAGGCCTACACCGACCTGCAGGCCCGCCTGGACAACGCCATCGCCGCCGAGGCGCGCCTTCGGCAGATTCTGGCCAAGCCCGAACACGAGCTGAAGGACGTGCTCGAAGTGGAGCGCGAGCTGACGCGGGCGCGCGAAAACGTAGAGGTCCTGCAGGGTAGAAAGAGGCTGCTGGATTCGCGCATCGACCTGGCGACGCTGAAGGTCACGCTGTCGGTCTCGGGCAAGTACGTGCCGCCGGTCGACCCGACCCTGCTCGACCGCGTGGAAGAGGCGTGGTGGAACAGCTTGGAAGCGCTGAGCGAAACCGCCCAGGGGCTGCTGGTGGTGGTGGTCGCGGTGGCGCCCTGGCTGGCCATCCTCGCGCTGTTGGGCTGGGTGGCTGGCATCGCAGTGCGCTGGCTGGTGCAGCGCCTGGGTCGCCGCGGCCAGGTGCGCGCCAAGCCGACGCCGCCGCCCCCGCCGCAGTAGTGGGCGCGACCCTGCAACATCGCGTTGCTGCAGGCTGATTTCCCAGGGCAGAGCGCCGTTGTCGAACAGGTCCAGAACGGCTACGATGCCGGTCAGACGTCTCGCAGGCGGCGGCCGATGAATCTTCGCAACTCCAAGTGCACGCAGCCTCCGGGGCGCCACCGCGCGCTCGCCGCCGCGGCCTTGGCGCTGGCCGTGACCGCGGCCCTGCCGGTAGCGACCGCCCACGCCAAACCCAAAGCCGACTCGCTGTCCGAGGCCGAATCGGTGGCCGAGACCGCGGCGCGCCGCTTCAAGGAAGGCGACTTCGAGCTCGCCGCCAAGCTGTTCGACCGCGCCTACGAGCTGGCCAAGAAGCCGACCCTGCTCTTCAACGCCGGCCGCGCCTACGAGCAGGCCGGACAGCGCGAAGAGGCGCTGGCCCGCTACGAGGCCTACGTGCAAGTCGAGACCGACCCCGGTGGCCGCGAAGAGGCCAAGCTGCGGGCGGCCCGGTTGCGCGACCAGCTCGCCAAAGACGGCAAGGTCACACAACCCGTTGCGAGCAATCCAGATTCCGCCAAGACGGAGCCCGCCAAGTCCGAGCCGGCCAAGCCGGATGCGCCCAAGCCGGAGCCGGCCAAGACCGACCCCGGCCAAGCGGCCGCCGACGCCACAGACGGCAAGAAGGGTCCGCCGCCGGCCCAAGCCGCTGAACCCAGCCGGACCGGCCCCTGGATCGCGGTTGGCACGAGCGCCGCCGTGGCCCTTGCCGGCGCGGTGACCTGGGGCCTGGCCATCAAGGCCGACCACGCACTGCAGGACGCGGTCGACACCAAGAACGCGGCAGGCCAAACCAACGGGATTACCCAGGTCGATGCCATGGGCGACCGCGACGGCATCAACAAGCGCAAGGCCACCGGCGTGGTGCTGATGTCTGTGGGCGGCGCCGGTCTGGTCGGCAGCGTCGCGTGGTTGCTGCTGTCGGGCCCGTCGACCTCCGCAAGCTGGCTGGTGGCGCCCGCGCCGGACGGTCTGGCCCTGGTCGGGAGGTTCTGATGCGCCAAGCCGCCCGACCCCGACAACCCCTGCCCGTTCGCGGGTTGCTGGCGGCGCTGCTGCTGGCGCTCGGCTGCACATCCAACGTGCCCGTCAACGACTACACCTACGTTTGCGCTACCGATGCCGACTGCGCCAAGGGCTTCACCTGCATCGCCAAGGTGTGCAGCACGGGCAGCCCGGCCGGGGCCGACACCAGCACAGGCGACACGGGCACGGCCGACACGGGCACGGCCGACACCGCCGCGGGCCCGGACGCCGAAGACTCGCCCAAGTGCAGCACGTCCGACGTGACCTGCCTGACCAATTGCGGCATGAGCAAGTGCCCGATCTTGCTCTACAAGTGCAACGAGGACAAGGACTGCAAGGCCGCCATGACCTGCTACGCGGGCTGCAGCGACACCCCGTGCCGCCTCAAGTGCCTGAGCGGATCGAGTGCCGGCACCAAGGAGTCCCTGAGCGCCCTGCAGGACTGCTTGGCCAAGAAGTGCATGTAGGGCCTGCGGATCGGGCTGACCACGCCGCTGGCGGTAGGTGGTAGCCGCCGTCAGGACAACGCGTACGCCGCCAGCAGCGCTACGAAGTGCAGCGCCGAGGCCGCCAGGCCCACCGCCTGCATGTCCTTGGGCCGCCGCGCCAGAGCGCACGCCAGCGGCCCCGCCACGGCCACCAGCCACGGTGCCAGCACGGCCGTCCGCACGGCGGTCAGTCCGGCCCCGGCGGCCTGGGAGGCAACGAAACCCGCGAAGATCGCTAGCTCCAGCACCAGGTTCGCCAGGGCCACCTGCACCGGCGGCCAGATGCGCAGCAGCCGCCGCTTGGCCAGGTGCACACCCAAGGTCAGCGCGACGAAAGCGCAGCCCCATGCCAGGTACGGCGGCCAGGCCGAATGCAGATCCTGCGACGGGGCGCACAGTTGCACGAGCAAACCGGCCAACGCCAGCGCCACCGCCGCCGCCAGTTCGGCCAGGACCGTGTGCTCCTTGCCGCGCACGACCGCGGCCGCCGCCACCACCCCCGGCGCCGTCAACAGCGCCAGGACGATCAGGGTGTCGGTGCGCAGCGGTAGGAGGGCCCAAGTGCCGGCCAGCGCGGCCAGGCCAGCCAGGACCAGCGCCTGCAGCCCGGCCATCGACCCCTGGATCGCCTTGCGCCGCGCCGTCCGGTGGCCCAGTGCGACTGCCGCAGGCTCCCGCGCCAAGAAGGCTGCCAGCGCTGCCGCAGCCAGCCAGGAACTGGCGCCGCGTTCACCAGTCGGCGTCTCCAGCAGGCCCACCGCCAGCGCGGTCGCCAGCATCACCCAGGCGCCGTGCTCTTTGGGCATCGGCACTTGCCACGGTCGCAGCGGCTGCGCGGTGTTCATGGCACCGCCAGGCGGCACGGCACTGCGCCGGCGGTCGGGCCGCGGGGGCACTGGCGTTCGATCATGGTAGTCCTGGGGCCGGGGATGCGGCGTCGCGCGATTATCGGCAGGCCCAAGGCAAAATGCACGCCGCTGCGGCGGCTACTTGGGCGCGGCCTCGGCCATACAGATCGCAGCTTCGATGCCCGCCAGCAGCACCGGGTCGGTCTGGCGCATCGCCACCCGCCAAGCCTCGGTCCCCTGCTGGCGCTTGGCGACGCAGGCCTGCAACTCTGCGCTCATCAAAGTACTTTTGTGGGGCGGCAGCGGCTCGACCGGCCGCAGCGCCGAAGCCGAGTCCGCCTCGCGCGCCACCGCCTGGGCCGCCACACTGCGCGCCGCCACCGGCAAATCCGGTTCCACGCCCTGGGCTTGCAGGGTGCGCCCGCGCGGCCCCCGGTAGATCGCGATCGTCACCAGCACCGACCACGGACCGGTCTTGGCGTCGACCACCGCCTGCACCGAGCCCTTGCCGTAGGTGCGCTGCCCGACCACCACCGCGCGGTCCTGGTCCTGCAGGGCCGCGGCCACCAGCTCGCACGCCGAGCGGCACTCGTTGTCGACCAGCACCACCAGTGGCGCGCGCAGGTCGTCCGGGCTGGCGGTGGCCTCGAAAACCTCGGGCGCCCCATCGCGAAAATGTTCGCTGGCCACCACGCCGCTCGACAGGAAGCGATCGGCAAAGGCGATGGCCTCTTTGACCCAGCCGCCGCCGTTGCCGCGCAGGTCGAGCACCACCGCGCGCGGCTTGGCCTTTTGGTCGGCCGCCACGTCCTCCAGGCCAGGCGTCACCGCCGCCGCTACGCCCGAGGCAAACCCCGGCACGCGCAGCACCGCCACCCCCGTCTGCTCGCCGCCGGCATAGCTCGCCACCGTCGACTTCGCGATGGCGCGCCGCACCAGTTTCACGGTCCGCTTCGGGGCCTTGCCGGTCTGCACCGCCACTTCGACCGTGCTCCCCGGCTTGCCCTCCAGCGCCTGCATCAGCTGCCAGCCGCCCCACGTGGCCACCGGACGCCCGTCGATCTGCACCAAGATGTCGCCCTTTTGGATGCCCGCCTCGGCCGCCGGCCCGCCGCGCTCCACCCGCTGCACCCGCACCTGGTTGCCGTCGCGGAGCGCAACCAGGCCCACGTCCACGGCCTGCTGGACCGCCGCCTCACGCTCGTACGCCGTGAACAGCGCCGTGGGGATCAGACCGCCGTGGGCGTCCATGCCGCTGAGGAAGTGGTGGGCCGCCTGGCGCCACAAACGCGTCAGCGCGGCCGTGCGCCAGCCCGAATCCACAGGCGCGTCGCCGTCTTGCGCAGGGGTCGGTGCGGCGGCGAGCTGGGCGGCGAAGCCCTGCAGCAGGCAGCGAGCGGTGTCGCGCGGCAGCCCGACCTCGTCCCAAGCGTCGCGCAGCTGGCGGGCCAGGTCGCGGTGCAACTGCCGGCGGGCGCGCAGCTCTTCTACGTTGGTCGGGGCCGGCCCCTCGTCGCCACCCTTGCGGAACGCCACCACACCCGCCGCCGCACACGCGGGGAGCAGCACGCGCTCGCCCGCCACCAGCGGCGCGGTCACTTCGTTCGAGATCATGCGCTTGTACAGGTCGGCCGGCAGCACCTCGACCGGCGGCTGCAGCGTCTTGGCCGCCCCCGCCACAGCCATCGCCCAGGCCCGCGGCGGCACCTTGGGCAGCACATGATGCTGCTCGACCAGCGCCACGACCTCTAGAAACCCGGCGATATCAAAGACGACACCTTGCCAAGCGGCTTCGACCCGCTCGCTCTGGGCGTGCGCGGTCCGCTGCGGGCCCACCAACACAGCCAGGCAGGCCACCAGCAACCCAAGGATTCGAAGCAAATTGCCCACTTTTGGGGCCCCCGACCGTGCCGCGGCGTCTCGCCACAGTCTGCGGAGGCGGTCGAGCTACGTCAACTGCCAGCGGTAGACCAGCACGGTCCGCTCTCCCATATGGCGCTCGCCGGCAAGAGTAAACCCTGCAGCCTCGAAGGCTTTTTGGCTCGCCGGATTGGCCGGCAGGATCAGCGCCTCCACGCTGCGGTGTCCGGTCTCGCCACAGTAGCGCCGGCAGGCCAGCTGCAGCAGCTTGCGCCCATGGCCCTGACCGCGCGCCTCGGGATCCAGCGCCAACGACACCACGCCCTGCCCGCCCGCCGGCTCGATGCGGACCACACCCACGGGCTGGCCGCCGAATTCGGCAATCCACAAGCGGCAGTGCGGGTCGTCCAGCTTGGCGGCGAACCAGCGCAGGTGGCTGTCCCACGGGATCGAATCGGGCCGCAGCGACATCGCGCGCGCCCCCGGCTCGTTGTTCCACTGCCACACCCGCAGCGCATCGTGGGGGCCGGCCCGGCGAATCGTCAGCGGATCCGCGCGGAACGCCTTGCTTTCGACCAGGTCTTCGGCCTGCAGGGGGGCAAAGGCGGCCACGTCGCGCGCCAGCTTCTTGCCCGGCAGCAACGGCGCAGTGTGCGGCTCCAGACCAGCCGGCAGCTTGCCGCGGCGGAGCACCCGCAAGTCCTCGGCCTGCAAGACATGCCCCGCCTTCAGCGCCTTGGTGGTGAACACCGACCGGCGGGCAAAGTGGCGCAGCTCCTCTTCCACGGGGTCCACGGTCTTGGCGCCGCTGCCCAGGGCCGTCTCGACCAGGCGGATCGCCCGGACCATCTTGGCCAAGTCCTTGGGTTCCAAGGCAAAGCGATGGTCGGGCCCGGGCAGCCGCCGGCTCAGCGTGTAGTGCTTCTCGATGACCACCGCGCCCTGCGCCACCGCCGCCACCGCCGCCGCCCACGACTCGCCGCTGTGGTCCGACAAGCCGGTCCAGACGCCAAACGCCTCGCGCAAGGTCGCGACCACCTTGGCATGCGCGGCCGTCAGGGGCGCCGGGTAAGCCGCCGTGCACTGCAGCAGCACCAGCGGCAGCGGTCGGTCGCCCAGGTCGGCGCGCAGCAGGCCAATCACTTCGCCGACTTCGTCCAGAGTGGCGGTCCCGGTCGACGCCAGCACCGGCTTGCCCTTGCTCAGCATGTGGCGCAACAGCGGCAGGTGGGTCAGCTCGTAGCTGGCGTTCTTCCACGCCACCACGTACGGGTCCACCAGGTCCACCGCCGCTTCGTCAAAAGCCGAGCACAGGAATTCGATGCCGCGCTGCTTGCAGTAGTCCGCCAGCTTGGGCAGCCATGCCTCCGGCAGCTCCATCGCCTTGATGATGTCGTAGATCGACCGCTCGTCGCCCAGGTAGTCGCTTTGGCCCGCCTCGGGCGCGTAGAGCTGGTCGGCGGAAAACACCTGGAATTTCACGGCGTCGCAGCCCGCCTCGACCGCCACGTCGATGAGCGCGAGCGCCTGCTCGTAGCTGCCGTTGTGGTTGCTGCCAGCTTCCGCAATGATGTAGCAGGGTTGACCTGCGCCCAGCCGGCGCTCGCCAATGAAGATGTCGTCGATCATCGCTTCCTCGCTCTGCGCCCGACCGCCGTGCCTACTTGGGCAGCGGCGTGGACGTCCCCGGTGTCATTTGCCCGTCCCAGAAACCAGCTCGGCCAGGGCCTGGGCGATCCGCGTCGCCGCCTGGCCGTCGATCAGCCGCTGCCCGGCCTGCGAGCGCGCCCGCCACGCAGAATCCTCAAGCAAAATCAGCTGTAGAAAATGCCCCCCAAGTTCTTCGCCCGGTGGCAGCGCCGTCGCCGCCCCCGCGCCCACGATGCCGCGCACGACCACCGCTTGATTGTCGGCCACTTGCACCACCAGCATCGGCACGCCCACCGCCGCCAGCTCCCAGCAGGTGGTCCCCGCCGCCGCCACCGCCAGGTCGGCCTGGGCCATCAGGGCCGGCATATCCGCGACATCGCGCAGGATCCGCACGTCGGCCTGCCCCTGGGCCAGCTCGGCCAGCGCCGCCTGCCGCTCGGCCGGCACCGCCGCACCCAGCACCAGGTCGATCGCGACTTTGTACGTGACTTCGGGCCGTTGCCGCACCTGCAGCGCCGCCGCCAGGGCCCGCTCGCTCATCCGCGCCGGGTCCGCCCCACCAAACGTCAGCAGCAAGCGCCGCCCGTCCGGCGAAGGGGGCTGCTTGGCCGGCAGACCCTGGAACTCCGCGCGCACTGGTGTGAATTGGGCACCCGCCAGCACCGGGCTTTGCGCCCCGGCCGACACCTGGGCGCCCACGTTGGGCATCAGCACCAGGTCCAGCTGCAGGCTGGCGTCGCCAAAATCGTCGACATACGCCACCTTGGGACCGCGCCGGCGCAGCTCGTGCAGCCAGGCGGGGGCAAAGCAGTAGCCGTCGACCAGCACGGCAGGTGCGGAATTTTCCACAGTCTGCTGCAGGACCCAGGCCAGGTCCTCGGGGGAGCCCGGCGCAATTCCGCTAGGCAGCTCCAGCACTTCCAAGCCCATCGCCGTCAAGCGCTGCAGCAGCGCCGGGGTCAAGAAGCCGCACAGCAGCCGCGCCCGCCCGCCGCGCTTGCGCCACGCCTGCCCCAGGCCCGCCAGCCGCAGGATGTGGCCCAGCCCCACCTGGGGACCGCCGTCGGCGCGCAGCAGCAGGCACGTCCCCGCCGCCTCGCGGAAGGACTTCTGGCCCACATCCTGATTCAGCGCCGCCACTTCGGGGTGCTCGCGCAGCCACGCCACCACCCCGGCCACCGTCTGGGCCGCGGGCTGGCCGTCCAGCGCTTCCAGCACCGCCTTGACCACCGCAAAGTCCGCGGGGGTATCGACCGTGACGCGCAGGTCCGGCGCCGACACCGCGGGCTCGATCCACGCGGTGACGAAACGCCCAGGCTCTTCATAGAGATACGGCATCACATGCTCGCGGGCATAGCGCGCCGTGGCCTCGCGGACCGCCCGGTCAAAGGCCGCGCGCCGCACCACTTCCACCGCATAGCCCAGCGGCAGCTTCATCTTTCCGGGCATCTGGTTGGCGGCGTAGTCGGCCTGCTGTTCCGCCGCGCCGCACACCACCCGGTCCACCTCGGCCGGCGCCATCAGCGGGCAGTCGCCGGTCACGCGCACGATGGTCGCCGCTCCGGTGGCCTGCACCGCCAAGTCGAAGCGCCCCAGCACGTCGTCGACACTGCCTCGAAAACACTGGATTCCCAGGCGTTCGGCCTCGGCCGCCACCGCATCGTCGCCCGGTTCCACGGTGGTCGCCACCACCACCTGGTCCAGGGTTTCGCAGCGTTGCAGGCGCTCGACCAGGTGCTCCAGCAGACTGCGCCCCGCCACCGGCAGCAGCACCTTGCCCGGCAGACGGCTGGAGCCCATCCGCGCCTGGATGATCGCAACGACCGGATGCTGCAGCGTTTTCATGACTCAGCCGATGCCGACGACCTGGCGCAAGGCGTCGACCACCTTCACCACGTCCTGGTCGGTCAGCGCCGGGTACATCGGCAGCGACAGGGCCCCGGCGTAGTAGGCCTCGGCGTTGGGGAATTGCTCGGGCCGGTGCGGCCGACCCGCCGCCGCCAGGTTGCGCTGGTGGAAGGGGTGGCGGTAGACCGGGATGTAGTGAACCTGAGAGCCCACGCCCGCTTGCCGCAGCTCGTGCATCACCTGCGCGCGGTCCTTGCCGGCGGCGGCCAGGTCAATCTGCACGGCGTACAGGTGGTAGCTGCTCAGCCGGTCCTGCAGCTGCGCCAGCGGCCGAACCCGCGGCAGGTCGGCCAGCAGCTTGTCGTATAGCGCGGCAATGGCGCGGCGACGGGCGACGAAGGCCGGCAGGCGGGTCATCTGCGAGCGGCCCAGGGCGGCCTGCAGGTCGGTCAGGCGGAAGTTGTGCCCCAGCTCCTGCATCTCGTGGTACCACGGCCCCGGGCTGGGCTGGGTGACGAAGCGCGACTCTTCGCGTTCGATGCCGTGGTTGCGGAACAAGCGCAGGCGGTGCGCCAGGTTGTCGTCGTTGGTCAGCACCGCGCCGCCCTCGCCGGTGGTGATGTGCTTGACCGGGTGGAAGCTCAGCATCGTCATGTCGGCGTAACGGCCGCAACCCACCGGCTCGCCTTGGTAAAGCGCGCCCAGACTGTGCGCCGCGTCTTCGATGACCAGCAGGCCGTGCTTCTTGGCCAGCGCGTGCACCTGCGCCAGATCGGCCGGCTGCCCAGTGAAATCAACGGGAATCAGCACCTTGGTCTTGGGCGTGATCGCCCGCTCCAGGCTCGCTACGTCCACGCCGCAGGTGTCGGGCCGCACGTCGGCGAACACGGGCAAAGCCCCCAGGTACGCGGCGCAATTCGCCGAAGCGGCAAAGGTGATGGCCGACGTGACCACTTCGTCGCCCGGGCCCACGCCCGCCGCCCAGCACGCGCCAAAAAGCGCTGCCGTTCCATGGCTATAGGCGATGGCGTGCTTGGCGCCGCAGGCCTCGCGCAGCGAAGCTTCGAACCGCTCGACTTCGGGCCCCTGCGTCAAGAAATCGCTGCGCAGAACCGCAGTTACCGCGGCAATGTCGTCCTCGCTGATGCTCTGGCGACCGTAGGGCAAGATGGGGGTGGACATGCTCGATCCAGGCGGGCGCAGTCGTGGCGCCAACGGCGCGGCAGTGTAGCCGCAAAGGGGTACGGCGACAAACCGGCCGGTCGGTTGGAACTACCTGCCGATCCAGGTGCCAATGCGCGCGCGCCAATCGCCCGGCCGGTACTCCAGCGCCTTGGCAAACGCGGCCTTGGCGTCGGCGTGGCGGCCGAATTCCGCCCGGCGAATGCCCTCTTGCAGCCACGTGTCGGCCAGGAATTGCGGCGCCGCGCCGTGCTTGGCAAAGCCGGCCTGATGATGCTCGACCAGCATGAGCCGCGACCGGAACACCCGGTCGTCGTCGACCCGCTGCGACGTCCACGATCCCGCGTGGTTGCGGTACAGGTACAGCGGCTCGGGCACGTGCACGCCGGCCCAGCCCGCCTCGGCCAGCGCCATCCAGAAGTCGTAGTCTTCGTTGCCGATGTTGTACTCGTCGCGGTGGCCGCGGCTGCCCAGCCAGGCTTCGCGCCGCACCAGCGCACCGTTGGGCGCCACCTGCCGGCGGTACAGGGTCGCCTCGTCGTACCGCTCGAAGCGCATGATGCCCGTGCGGGTGCCGAAGTGGCGATAGTCCGTGTAGACAAAGCCGATTTTCGGCCCGTCGTCGAAGTGCGGCAGGGTCTTTTGCAGGTAGTCGGGCGCCAGGCAGTCGTCGGCGTCCAGGCGCATCACGTAGGTGCCGCGGGCCTGCTGCACCGCCACCTGCCGCGCCGTGGCCCGGCCGTGGTTGTGCGGCAGATGCAGCACTTGCACCTGCTCGCTGGCGTGCTGGTCGCACAGCCCCGGGGTCGCGCCGTCGGTCGAGCAGTCGTCCACGACCAGCGCCTGCCAGTCCGCCACCGTCTGCGCGCGCAGGCTGGCCAAGCATTCTTGCAGGAAGTGCCCCTGGTTGTAGCAGGGGATCAGCACCGTGACCAAAGGAGCGCTCACATCGACCTCGCTACCCGCGCCGCCGCAGCCGCTGCAGCTTCTCGACGACCATGGCGCGCAACTGCGCCTTTTCGCTGGGGACCACGAACCCGCTCAGCCACAGCGCCAGCGCCGCTACCGCCAGCAGGCCCAGCTTGGCGCCCCATTCGGCGACCAGCTCCAAGCGGCCGTCGAGCCACCACGCCAGCGCCCAGGTCGGCAGGGCCACCGCCGCCAGCCGCACCATGCGCGCCGACTCCCACGGCAGCTTGCCGCGCAACTTGGATACGATGCCGACCAGCAGCGCCAGGATCAGGTAGCCGGCCGAGGTGGCCCAGGCCGCGCCCTCCAAACCCCATGGCGGAATCCACAGATAGCACAGGGCTACGTTGGCCAGACCGCTCGCCAGGGTCAGCACGGGGATGATCGCCGTGCGCTTGGAGTGGAACAAATCGTTGACAAAGATCAAGTACAGCGCCTGCGCCACGCCGCCGGGCGCCAGCATCACCAGCAGGTCGGCGGCCGCAGCAAACTGGCCACTGTAGAAGGTGCGCACCACGCTGGGCCCCAGCGCCGCCACGGCCACCGCGCCCACCGTCGCCAGACCCAGCAGTGTGGTCATGGCCCGGCCCAAAAACACTTGCTGCTCGGGATCTTGCCGGGCGCGCATGAACTGCGGCACGTACGCGGCGTTCAGCGACAGGTTCAGGGTGATGCACACCAGCATCGCCTTGTAAGCTGCCGAATACAGGCCCACATCGCCGCGACCCAGCAGGTCCTCGATGGCGAAGCGGTCGGCGGCGTTCAGCATCCAGTGGCTGGTCAGGTGCACCACCATGGGCAGGCTGAAGGCCAGCGCACTGCCGAGGAGCCGCCGATCCCAAGCAAAACCAAAGGTTCGCACCACAAACCGCACCGTGGGCACGGCCATGGTCGCCGCGGCCACCACCTCGGCGGCCAGCACCGCAGAGGGCCCGGCGTCCGTCGCCAGCAGCAGCACCAGCAGCGTCGCCGCACTGGCCAGCGCACCCGCCACGCGGATCTGCACCAGCTTGCTCACGTCTTCGCGCGCCGCCCACACCGCCCGCGGCACCGCGCTCACCGCATTCAGCACCAGGGCAATCGCCACCAGGCGCCCGTACGGCGCGAACGGCAGCTGGTCGAAGAAGTGGCCGTAGGCCCAGGGCCCGATCAGCTCGTGCGCCACCAGCAACACCAGCAACCACCCGACGTGGAACAGGAACAGCGTGCCGACCAGCCGCCGCTTTTCGTCCGGGTTGCGCTCGGCGTCGTAGTAGAACCGCCCCGCCGCGCCGTCGAGCCCCAGCGTGTA
>JACRCU010000200.1 GCA_016218865.1 Deltaproteobacteria bacterium
AGCAGCGACTCGGCGACCCCGGGCGGCATGGTCAAACGCACCGGGCCGGCCACCGCCGCCTCCACGCCGCCGGCCGCTTGGGCAAAGGCCAGAACCGCCGCCTCGGCCGCTTCGGCGCTGGGGAGAAGGGCCTGCAGGGCCGCCGTGGCGACCAGACCGTCGCGGCCGCGCTGGAACAACACCAGGCCCAGGTCGCGCTCCAGCTGGGTCAGGCGACGGCTCACGGTCGCGGGATCCAGGCCCAGTTGCTGCGCCGCGGCCGTTGCCGTGCCTGCGCGCTGGCACTGGAGCAACAAGGCCAGGTCGTCCCAGCGGAAGTGCGAGTGGTTGGCCATGGCGGGTTCCTTGGTCCTTGCTTGCACTTGCGCAAGGTAGCAGTGACATTCTGCTTCTTCATCGGAAACGACGCAACCAAAGTAGTCTGCGACGGCGCAGTGGGTCGGCGCCAAACGGATTGCCCAAGGCGCATACTGCGGGTACTCTGGCCATTGCCCAGCCACGGGTCTGCAGGAGTTGCGCTCATGTCCAGGCTACGACAGCGTATGCCACCGCTCCGCACGGCAGCCTTGGGATGTTTCGCCATACTGTTCGCGGCGTTCGGCTGTGCCCGCTCGCCAGAGGCCGTCCAGCGCGACTACGTGGCCGAGAACCTGCAGCCGGTGCCCCCGGAGGCCAACCCGGACGCCCCGGCGCGGGCGGTGAACGGCCTGCGCCGCGACATGCGGGTGCACGTGCGGGTCAGCTCGGCGTATCGCCGCGAGAATCGCGAGTGGGAAAGCCGGGTTCGGCGCACCTTGGCCCGCGCATCGGCCTATACCCAGGCGGAGTTCGGCGTGAGCCTGGACGTGGTCCAGCTGGACAAGTGGGACCGCGACGACTCGGTTACCGAGCCGCTGGAGGACTCCTTGGTGGCGCTGGAGGCGCTGGATCCGGGCAAAGACTGCGACCTGGTGGTGGGCTTCGTGGGCGCCGACGCCTATTCGACCCAGTACCACGCGGTGGGCGAGGCGCGCGCTCCCGGGCGACACGTGGTGCTGCGCGGTACAGAGAGCATCGCCTACCACAAGTGGCAGGCGCGGCAGCTGGACGAACTGCCCGACGAGGAGCGCGACCGGCTGTACGAGGCGATCAAGGCGCACAAGGAAGTGCTCGTGCTGATTCATGAATGGGCCCACACCCTGGGGGCGCCGCACGACACCGGCCTGAGCTTTGTCATGTCGCCGACCTACAGCCCGCGCGCCCACCGGATGTCGCCCGCGACCATCGAGGTGGTGCGGCGCGGACTGGCGGCCCGCTTGGCGGACACGCCCGAGGCGCGCAAACAAGCCGAATCCGAACAGCAAAAAATCATCGCCAGCCACCGCGCCGAGCTGGAGCCCGAGTCGCGCGCGTCGGTCGAGAAAGCCCTGGACCGCGAGGCCAAAGTGCCAGCGCGGCCGGTCAACCGCGGCCCCGAGCTGAGTCGCAACGACCAGTGGGAGCTGAACGCTGTCAGCAACTTGCACAACCAGCGCCGCTACGCCGAGGCCGCCGAACGCTTGCGGCCCCTGGCCGAGCGCTATCCGGCCCATCCGCAGGTGCAGGTGCTGCACTGCCAGGTGCAGTCTGGGGCGCTGCCAGGTGAGGGCGCGACGGCAGGTGCGTGCCAACGGGCGTGCGAGCTTGACTCCGGCTTCATGGCCTGCGCCATGGCCGTCCAGGCGCTGCGAATGGCCAACCGGCGCGCAGACTTGCCTGCCGCGGTGGCGACGCTGCGGCAGCGAGCCAAGGACTTGCGGGACCCGGCCGACCTGGCGCTGGTGGCTCAGGTGCTGCTGGGCGCGGGTTGGCTGGCGGTCGCCGAGGAGACGCTGGCGGGGATGGGCCTGGTGCCGGCGGCCATGCAAGTGCGCGCCGAGATTGAGCGAAGGCGGCGCTGGACCGGGCTGCCGGCGCGCGAACTGCCGCCCGAGCGCGAGTCGGACTACCTGGACGTGCTGGCCCGGAGCACGGCCAAGGGCCGCGAGCGGGATGCAAACTTGTCCAATGATTCTCAGCCATTTCTGCAGGTCCCTGGGCTGATGGTGGTGGCCGCGGAGCAGCTGGCGGTGCACGGCAAGCTGGCCCAGGCGCGCCAGGACTGCGGCAAAGCGCTGGCCAAGTACCCGCACTGCTTGACGGGGCTGTACCTGCTGGCGCGCATCGAGGTTGCGGAGAAGCACTGGCCCGAGGCGGTGACCCAGCTGCGCGCAGTCGTAGGCAGTGACCCGAGCTACGAGCCGGCCTGGCACGACCTGGCCAAGGCGCTGGTAGGCGCGGGACAGGCGGCGCAGGTACCGGAGCTGCAAGGCAAATTCCGCACGCAGTTCGGGCGCGAGCTGGAGCAACCGTAGTTCAAGCCCACCCCGCTGGCGGTGACCATCGTTGCAGACACGCAACACATCCTTGCCAAACTGGCTCTTTACCCGCAGCCATGCAACGCTAGACTGCCGGTGGGTCGCAAGCGGCCCCCGGAGATGACCATGACGAGCAAGCCCCTTCACGTGATTTTTGGCGCCGGTCAGGTCGGCAGCCTGTTGGCCAAGCAGCTGCGCGCGGCGGGGTTGCCGGTGCGGGTGGTGCGCCGCCAGGCCCAATCCAGCAGCGACCCGGACTTGCAGGTGGTGCAGGCCGACGTGTACGACCGCGAGGCGGCGGTGCGCGCGGCAGCCGGGGCCAGCGTGGTCTACCACTGCGTCAACGCGCCGTACCACCAATGGCCGACGCAGCTGCCGCCCCTGCACCGGCACATCGCGGCGGCGGCGCAGAACGCGGGCGCGCGGCTGGTGCTGCTGGACAACGTGTACATGGTTGGCCCCACCAGCGCGCCGTTCGGCGAATACGTGGCCGAGCAGCCGTGCAGCAAGAAAGGCATGATTCGCAAACAGCTTTCGGACGAGCTGCGCGAGCAGGCCCGCCGCGGCGAGCTGCGGCTGACCATCGGCCGGGCCAGCGACTTCGTGGGGCCGGGCGTGACCCAGGGCGCCATCCAGAATCCGCGCGGAATGCAGCAGCTTTTGGGCGGCAAGACCGTGGACCTGCTGGGCAGCCCGGACCAGCCGCACAGCTGGAGCTACGTGCCCGACGTGGCGGCCGGGCTGGCGGCGCTGGGCCAGGCCGATGCCGCGGTCGAGGGCGAGGTGTTCCATCTGCCCGTGTTGCCTCCAGAAACCGCGCGCGAGCGGCTGCAGGGCCTGGCGACCGAGCTGGGCGTGGGCCTGCAGGTGCGGGCGATGCCGGCGTGGTTGCTGCGCGGGCTGGGCTGGTTCTCGCCGCTGATGGCCGAGTTCGGCGAGATGCGCTACCAGTTCGACCAGCCGATGGTGCTCCGCGACGAGAAGATCCGCACACGCCTGGGACTACAGCCCACCGCGCGCGCCCAGCAGCTGCGCGAAACGGCGGCGTGGCTCCGGGCATAAAGTCTGGACAGCGCCGCGCATCGTGCCTACGCTGGCCGCCGGGGCAAACGGCAAGGCGGGGCGCGATGGGCAGAAACTTTGTGGGTATGCTGGCTTTTCGGGGTCTGGCCGTGGTGCTGGCGGTCGCGGCCACAGATACGCTGGCCTGGGCCGAGACCGCGCCTGCGGCCGCGAGCGACGAGGCCGAGCTGGCCCGCCTGGGCGACCAGTTCAGCGACTTGTACAACGCCGGCCGCTTCCGCGAGGCGATTGCGGTGGTCGAGCGCGCCCTGGCGATCCGCAAGCGGCAGGTGGGCGAGGCGCACCCCGACGTCGGCAACCTGCTGGTGAACCTGGGGGAATTGCACCGGCTGGCGGGCGACCTGAAGGAGGTGGAGCCGTACTTCCTGCAGGCGTTGGCGATCCTGGAAAAGGCGCTGGGGCCGCAGCACCCGCAAGTCGCGACCGTGCTCAACAACCTGGGCGCGCTGCGTCTGCAACTGGGCGATCCCAAAGGGGCCGAGGCCTATCTGCGGCGGGCGCTGGCGGTGATGGAGGCCTCGCTGGGCGCCGACCACCCCGACGTGGCGCAGGCGCGGCTGAACCTGGGGCAAGTACGGACGATGCTTGGCGATCTGGACGGTGCCGAGGCGCTGGACCGCCAAGCCCTGGCGGCGCTGGAGAAGGCGCGCGGCCGCGAACACCCGCAGACGGCGATCGCGCTGAACAACCTGGCGGCGGTGCTGCTGGCGCGGGCCGACTTTGCCGCGGCGCTGCCGATGCTGGAGCGCGTGCTGAGCATCTTCGAGCGGTCGCTGGGGCCACAGCACCCGCAAGTGGCGACCGCGCTGAACAATCTGGCCGAAGCGTGGGCGGCGCGCGGCGACCTGCGCAAGGCGCAGCCGCTGTACGAGCGGGCGGGAGCGCTGCTGACGGCGCGCCTGGGCGAGAAACATCCGGATCTCGCCCAGATCCTGGCGAATCTTGGGCGGCTGCAGGCGGCGCGCGGCGATCGGGGGCGCGCCAAGGCGCTGCACGAACGGGCGTTGGCGATCCGCGAGGCGGCGCTGGGCGGACAGCATCCGGCGGTGGCGGAGTCGTGCAACGACCTGGGACTGCTGGCGCTTTACGCGGGCGAGGCCAAGCTGGCGACGCCGCTGCTCGAGCGCTCGCTGGGCATCCGCCGCGCCGTGCTGGGGCCGGCCCACGCGCTGGTGGCGCAGTCCGAGAACAACCTGGCGGGCGCCTACCGGCAGACCGGGCGCGGCAAAGAGGCGGCGGAGCTGTACGGCCATGCTTTGGCGCACTGGCGCACCGCCCTGGGTCCGGACCACCCCGACCTGGCCAATGCCTGGAACAACCTTGGGCTTTTGCACCACGAGCAGGGCGACTACGCCGCCGCCCGCAGCGACCACCAGAGCGCCCTGCAGCTGCGCGAGAAGCGCCTGGGGCCCACCCATCCGCTCGTGGCGGCCTCGCTGGCGAATCTGGCGGGCGCCGAGCAGGCCCTGGGTCACAACCCCGCGGCCGTGCAGGGTTTGACCCGAGCGCTGGCGATCCGCGAGGGCGAGCTGCGGCGGGCCCTGGCGACCGGGACGTCCGAGCAGCGGGCCCTGGCGGTGCTGGCCCACGCCGGCGACATCCACCGGGCCGTGTCGCTGCACCTGCGCGATCTGCCGAATGATCCCCAGGCGCTGCGGCTGGCGCTGACGGTGGTGCTGCAGCGCAAGGCGCGCGGGCTCGACGCGGCGGTCGACGGCATGGAGCTACTGCGCCGCCACCTGCAACCGCAGGACCAGGCCCTGCTGCAGCGGCTGCAAGAAGTGACGGCGCGCATCGCGGCGCTGTTCCAGCAGGGGCCGGGCAAGCTGAGTGAGGCGGACTACCAGAAGCTTCTTGCGCAGTTGCATACCCAGGCCGACGGCCTGGAGCAGCAGCTGGCGCGCAAGGCCCCCGAGCTGGTCGACGCCGGCGAGGTGAGCATCGAGAAGGTGCAGGCGGCGCTGCCAGCCGACGCGCGGTTGCTGGAGCTGGTGGCCTACTGGCCGATGGACGTGAAGGCCAAGGCCGGACAGGACCCTTTGCAGTCGCGGCGTTACGCAGCCTACGTGCTGGGCACGACAGGGGCGCCGCGGGCGCTGGACCTGTGGGAGG
>JACRCU010000187.1 GCA_016218865.1 Deltaproteobacteria bacterium
ATTTCGCGCTGCTGGGCGCCGTGGGCCGCACCGGCAAGGTGGTGCTGCTCAAGCGCGGCCGCGGTGCCTCGGTCGAAGAATGGCTGTGCGCGGGCGAGCACTTGCTGGTGCACGGTTGCCCGTGGGTGATGTTCTGCGAGCGCGGGGTGGCCGGCATCGGCGCCGAGACGCGCAACACCTTGGATCTGGGGGCTGTGGCCCTGCTGCACCACGCCCTGCACATGCCGGTGGCGGTGGATCCGTCGCACGCGGCCGGGCGGCGCGACCTGGTGGTGCCGCTGGCGCTGGCGGGCAAGGCGGCCGGTGCCGACGTGGTGCTGGTGGAAGTGCACCTGGATCCGGCGCGCGCCAAAAGCGACGGTCCGCAGGCGCTGTTGCCCGAGCAACTGGCCGACCTGGGCCACCAATTGGGCCTGGACGTGCCGGTGCCGCGCCCGCAGGATCTGCCGCCGTATACCAGTCGCTATCCCGAGTTCTACAAGAAGTCGGTCGCCGAGCGCTGCCGGCAGGTGGCGACCCAGCTGGGCCTGTCGCCCGAGTCGCAGCGGTACCTGCGCAGTGGCGCGCTGGACATCGCCATCGCCGACAAGATGAGCGAGAACGTGGTGTCGACCTTTGCACTGCCGCTGGCGCTGGGTTTGAATTTCCGAGTCAACGGCCGCGATTACATCGTGCCGATGGTGGTCGAGGAGCCCAGCGTGGTGGCCGCGGCCAGCAATGCCGCGCGCATGGTGCGGGCTACGGGCGGCTTCCGCGGCGACGCCACCGCCAGCGTGATGACGGCGCAAGTGCAGTTCGACCACGTGCCCGCCGTCGAGCAGGCGGTGGCCACCGTGGAGCAGCGGCGCGAGGAGATCATCGCGGCGGCCAACGCGGCCATTCCGCGCATGGTTTCCCGCGGTGGCGGCTGCCTGGATCTGGACGCGCGGGTGCTCGACAAGGAAATCGGCATCATGGTGGTGCACCTGTACGTCGACGTGGGCGACGCCATGGGCGCCAACGTGGTCGACACGGTGGCCGAGCACGTGGCGCCGCTGATGCGCGAGTGGATCGGCGGCGACATCGGCTTGCGCATCCTGTCGAACACGCCGCTGCGCCGCATCTGCCACGTCGAGTGCGATGTGGGCAGCGATTTTCTGGGCGGCGAGCGCTTGGCCGACGGCATCGCCCGCGCCAGCCGCTTTGCCGAGCTGGATCCATTCCGCGCCTCGACCCACAACAAAGGCATCCTGAACGGCATCGACGCGGTGGCCGTGGCGCTGGGCCAAGACTGGCGGGCCATCGAAGCCGGTGCGCACTCGTTTGCCGGTCTGGGCGCCGACTATCGGCCGCTGGCCACCTGGCGCCGCACCGACGCGGGCCTGCACGGCACCATGGAACTGCCCTTGGCGATAGGCACGGTCGGCGGCTCGACCCAGGCCCACCCCGGGGTGCGCACCGCGATGGAGATCATCCAGACCGGCAGCGCCCGCGAATTGGCAGTGGTGATGGCCGCGGTGGGCCTGGCCTCGAACCTGGCAGCGCTGCGGGCTTTGGCCGGCGAAGGCATCCAGCAGGGGCACATGCGGCTCCATGCGCGCAAGGCCGACGTAGGCCACGGCAAACGCGGCGGCGCGGCCTAGTCCGCCGGGCAACGCCTGGCCCGCACAGGCCCTACGACCGACAGCGGCGGCCCTGCGGCCGTGTCCACGGTCCCCAACGAGGCAAATTCGTGCAGAATTCGACCAGCAGTCCCGTAGGTCAGCCCCTGGCCGCCACCGGTGTGGCCGGCGGCAGCGGCGCCATGTTCGACGGCATCGCCGCCCGCTACGACCTGATGAACCGGCTCATGACCTTTGGCATCGACCAGCGCTGGCGGCGGCGCACAGTGGATGCGCTGCAGGCGGCACCGGGCGCGCGCATCTTGGATCTGGCGACGGGTACAGGCGATTTGGCGCTGATGGTCGCCGACCGCATCCCGCAGTGTACGGTGGTGGGGCTGGACCCGTCGGCCGGCATGTTGGCGGTCGGGCGCGAGAAAGTGGCGGCGCGCGGGCTCAGCGGCCGAGTCGAGCTGGTCCAGGGCGATGCCTGCCAATTGCCCTTTGCCGACCAGAGCTTCGATGGCATCACCATGGGCTACGGCATCCGCAACGTGGTCGACCGCCCGCGGGCGCTGGCCGAGATGGCGCGGGTGCTCAAGCCCGGTGCGCGCGTGGCGATTTTGGAAACGAGCGAGCCGCGCGGCCTGCTGGGTCTGGGCGCCAAGCTGCACATGCGCGTTGTGGTGCCGCTGCTCGGCGGACTGTTGTCGGGCGCACCGCGCGAGTACCGCTACCTGCAGCGTTCGACGGCGGCGTTCCCAAGTCCAGAGGATTTCGCCAAGCTCATCGAAAGTTCGGGCCTGAAGATGCAGGAGCTCATTACGTTGCTTGCTGGAGCATCCTGTATTCATGTGGCATCTCCCCTTTCGCGCCTGGGGCTGGCGAGCGCGAAATGATGGTGGCGACGGCCGAGGGGCGCGATCCCGTGTTGGCTGTGAGCGGCGCGACGCCTGGAGCGGTGCCAGCGCGCGACGGCTCGTGGCCGGACTTGTCCAGCCTGCTCGCACACTTTCGGTTGCAGCTCGGCGTACTGCGCCGGCCCGAGCAACGGGTGATCTGTCGCACTCACCTGCGAAATCCTTTCGTAGGTAGCAAGGTTACGGTGCAAGACAGCACGTGGCGCTTTGGATGGCGCCCACCAAATGGGCGTGAACGTTGGGCTTTGGGCTGTTCGGATCCGTGTCCAGTCACCAGCTTGCCGCTGCTGACCGATGGCGACCGGTTGCGCCCTGACCCCGCGCAGTTGGCCCGGGTAGACGCCTGGCTGAGCGGCCTGCAGGCCCACTGCGACGCGGTGGCGGTGGCCGGCTTTCCGCAGCGCGATGCCCACGGTCAGCTGTGCGTGCCGCTGCGCGCGTGGTTGCCGCGGCTCTGGCTGACCTCTGGCGAGCCGCTGGCCGTGGCGGTGGTGCTGGACAAGCGCAGCGATGTCGACGCACTGCTGGACGAGATCCGCAGTTTGCTTGGCGGGTTGCGGCCTGCGCTGGCGTGCGATGCCAGGGTCTCTGGGCCGGCCGAGCCGGTTGGGCCACCGGCGCCCGTGGCTGCCGCGCTGGACCGGCTGCACCGGCCGGGGCTGGACAAGCTGGTGGTGGCGGCCGCTTGGCAGTGGCACGCGCCGTTGCGGCCCCAGGCGGTCGAGGCGCGCTTGTTCGCCCAGCAGACGGGCGCGTGGATCTGCAGTTTTTCTGCAGCGTTGCTGGGCCGCGGCGCCCATCAGGTGGTGTGCGCGTCGCCGGAACTGCTCGTGCGCACCCAAGGCGAGCACGTGGCGACCTTGGCCTTGGCCGGCACACTTGCGCCCGATGAAACCGTTGCAGATCATCTAGTTCGCGAGCACCAGCTGGTCGTGGACTACCTGGACGGCGCACTGCAGGATCTGGGCATCGACGTCGAGATCGGAGTTCGACAACTGCGCGAAGCTGGTCCGCTATTCCACTTGGCGACCCCGCTGCAAGGTCACCGCCCACCGGGACTGGACGCGCTGGTGGCGGCGCTGCACTTGCACCCGACGCCGGCGCTCTTGGGCCTGCCGCGCGCTCCGGCCGCGCTGGCCCTGGCCGAATTGGAGGCGGAACCGCGCGGCTGGTATGGCGGTTTTGCCGGGGTGGTGTCGGCAGCGGGCGACGGCGAGGGCGAGTTCGCGGTCCTGCTGCGCGGGGCGGAGTGGCTCGACCCGCACTGGCGCAGCTGGGCGGGCGCAGGGCTGGTGGCCGGCAGCACCGCCGCGGACGAATTGGCCGAGATCGGCCACAAACACCAAGCCATCGGTCACATGTTCGGGCTGGCGGGGGCGCTGTGACCTTGGCGGCCGCCCAGGTGCAGGCGCAGGTCGTCCGCGCGCTGGTCCACCTGTTGGCCAACCTGGGTGTGGATCACGTTGTGCTTTCACCGGGTTCGCGGTCAACGCCGCTGGCCCAGGCGGTCGCGGAGCGCGAAGAGTGCGGCGACTGGCGCATCACCGTGGTGCTCGACGAGCGAAGCGCCGGTTTCGTCGCGCTCGGTCTGGCGCGCGCTGGCCACCGGCCGCTGCTCGTGTGCACTTCGGGCAGCGCCGTGGCCAACTGGCTGCCCGCGGTGGTCGAGGCGGGCGAGAGCGGCCTGCCGTTGCTGCTTCTCAGCGGGGACCGGCCCTTGCGGTTGCAGGGTGTGGGCGCGCCGCAGACGGTGCGCCAGCAGCAGCTCCTGGCCAGCTATGCTGCGGTGCTGCACCTCGAGGCGTGCGCCGAGGACGCGACCAGCCAATTCGCCACTGTCGCGACCAAAATGCGCCAGCATGTGGCAGAAATGCACTTTGCGCCGCGGCCCCTGCACCTGAACGTGGGGCTGGACCTGCCGCTCGCCCTGACTCCCGGGCCGCTGTGGCCGCGCCAGGCCGTGGACCTGCCCGCAGCGGTGCTGCCCGCCGGGCCGGTGATTGCGCCGCCGGAGCCGGATGAGCGGGTGCTGGTGGTCGCCGGGCCGCTGACTCTGCAAGATCCGCAGTTGCTGCAAAGGCTTGCGCAGTCGGCGCTGCTGCTGGCCGAGTGGCCGAGCCATCTGGCAGTGGGCCAACTGCGCTGGTTCGACCTGTGGCTGCGCGACCCCGAGTGGCGCCGGCGCGCCCTGCCCGACCGGCTGGTCCGGCTGGGAGAATGGCCGGCTTCCAAGGGGTTGCAGCTGCTGCTCGACGATGCGGCCGCGGCGGGCGTGCCATTCGAGGTGGTGGAGCCGGGGCGCACTTCGGACCCGCTCGGCTGCAATCGCCTGAGCACGCCGCTGTCGCCGCTGGTCGCGCTGCGCACCTGGGGCCAGCCGGCATCCGGTGCCGTGGAAGACTGGCGGGCGCAGTTCCGCGCGCTGGATCGGCTAGTCCAGGAGCACCAGGCGCCGCTGGCGGGACCGCCCGAGCGGTTGCTGGTGCGCGCGCTCACGACGGCGCTGGCCCCGGGCGATCGGCTGGTTCTCGCCAAGTCCATGGCGATCCGCGATGCCGATGCCTTTTGTCCGTGCGTGCCGGCCGGCGTGACGGTCCACGTGGCGCGCGGGGCCAATGGCATCGACGGCAGCTTGGCGGCTGCGCTGGGCACGGCGCTGGCCGGCGACCGCACCTGGCTTCTGTGCGGCGACGGCGCCTTCCTGCACGACTGCGGGTCGCTCCAGCTGTTGGCCCAGTGCCGGCCCGACCTGCGCATCGCGGTGGTCGACAACGGCGGCGGTACGATTTTTGACCTTCTGCCGGCGGCGCAGGCACTTCCAGCCGCGGTGCACGACCGGTTGTTCTACGCGCCGCATGGTTTGGATTTGCTAGCCATTACAAATGGTTTTGGCCTGACGGCGCAGCGATTCGACGAGCCCGAGGCGGCGGTGGCGTGGTTGGCGGCGGGCGCGTCCGGGCCGCGGCTGGCGGTGGTGGCGGTGGATCGCGCCAGTTCGCTCGCCGCGCGCCGCGCGACCAAGCAGCAAGTGCTCGCCCAACTGGCGGGGACCTGATGGACTGGCAACCGTTGCCCAGGCGCGACGGGCACTTGGCGATTGCCGCAGCCGGTCCACCGCAGGCGCCGCCGGTCGTCTTGTTGCACGGCTTCTTGGCGGATAGCCGCGCGTGGCGCCAGGTGGTGGACAAGGCGGCGCTGCCCGAGCGGCGTTGGCTGGCCGTGGACCTGCCCGGCCACGGCGCCTCTGCCCAGGTGCTGCTGGCCGGCGCGCCCGATCCCTGGGCTGCGGTTGGCGAGCTGGTTGACCGTAGTCTTTCTGAATACTTGCATGGTCCATTCGCCGTCGTGGGCTATTCGGCCGGCGGCCGCGTGGCGGCCTGGTGGGCGCTGCAGGGGCAGATGCCCAAGCGGCTCGGCCTGAGCGCCCTGGTTCTGGAGTCGGCGCATCCGGGCCTGGCGGTGCCGGCCGAGCGTGCTGCGCGGTGGGCGCAAGACCAGGCGCGGGCCGCCGAGCTGCTGGCAGTCGGCCTGCCGGAATTCGTCGCCGCGTGGGAGCAACTGCCGCTGTTTGCCAGCCAGCATCGCCTGGGCCAGGACCATACAAGGCTGCTCGCGCAAAAGAGAATTCGCCTGGACCAGCATCCCGACGGGCTGGTCGATCACCTGCGGACCCTGTCGACCGGTACCATGCCGCGCCTGGACGATCTGGGCGCGCGCGCGGACGTGCCGGCCCTTGTGCTTGCAGGTCAAGAAGATACGGCCTACTGCGCCTTGGCGCCGCGGTGGCTGAAGCCGTTGCCCAAGGCCGAACTGCGGTTCGTGGCGGGCGCCGGTCACAATCTGCACCTGGAGGCGCCGGCGGCGTGGCAGGCCGCGGTTGCAGAGGCCCTCGGCCGGCAGTAAGGTGACGGCAGCCACCCGCTGGAGTCGATCATGCTGTCGCCGCGCACCCTTGTCCCCCGTCTGCTTGCCGTTTCCACTGGAGCTTCGCTGCTTGCCGCGCAGACCGCCCTGGCTTGCGGAGGCTGCTTCTCGGCGACCCCGCCGCCGCCGCCCGGTCAACAGGACCAGCAGTATGTGGTGCAGGACGCGGAACGTGTGCTGTTCGTTCAGGATCCCGCCACCAAGAAGGCCATCGTTTGGGTCGAGGTGAAGTACACGGGCGCGGCCGAGGATTTTGGCTGGGTCCTGCCGCTGCCCAAGCAGCCCAAAGTAGGCGTAGGCACGCGCTTGGTTTTCGACCGTCTGGACCAGCAGACCGCGCCCCGCTTCAAGAGCAGCAATGCCGGCTTCGAGAACTGCCGCGATCCGCGCGACGGCTGTGTGGAAGGCAAGGACTTTCCTGCGCCGGGCGGTATCGATGCCGGCATGAGCTTCAGCGACGCCGCGGCCATGGAGCCGGCCACGGGCGGCGGCGGCGGGGTCACGGTGCTCGACCAGGGCCAGACCGGTCCGTACGACTACACCGTGGTGGCCGCCACCAGCACCAATCCGCTGTACGACTGGCTGAACACGCGCGGCTACAAGACGCCGCCGGCGGCCAAGCCCGTGCTGGAGTCGCACATCAAGAAGGGCGACGTGTTCGTGGCGATCAAGCTGAGCAACGGCAAGGGCGTGGACTTGGTGCGGCCGATCGCGCTGGAAATGACCGATGCCGAGCCGTGCGTGCCGCTGCGCCTGACCTCGATTGCTGCGGCCAGCGAGCTGACGGTGTCAGTCACGGTGCTGGGGCCCGGTCGCACGGTGCCCAAGAACACCTTGCACGTCGTGCCGAATTGGGCGCGGCTCAACTGGTTCACGGCGGCCAGCAACTACGCCCAGCTGGTGTCGGCGGCCATCGACGAGGCCGGCGGCAACGCATTTTCCACAGAGTTTTCCGGCAGTCCCAACGCCATCATCGATCCGCTGTTCGTGCCGGCCGACGTGCTGAACGCGCTGAAGGCCGTGACCAACATGCAGACCTTGGCCAGCTGGGTGGCGTCCAACAACCAGTACAATGGTATGGAGATCATGGGCGATCTGGAAGACGTGGCCGGCTTCGGCAAAGCCAAGGGCCTGACCGCGGCCCAGGCGTGGGCGGTCCTGGCCCAATGCTCCGGCAGCTGGCCGTACTCGTCTTCGTGCTACGCCTACCTGCCGAGCGGCCAGTCCTTGCAGATCACCGCCGAAGAGGCGGCCGGCATGGCGGTCGACGGCGCGGCGCTGGCGGCGGCCCTGGACAAGAGCTTCTTCAAGCCGATGCAAGATGTGGTCGCGACGGCCAAGACCTCGGCCAAGCTCACTCGCTTGCTGATGCGCATCTCGCCCGAAGAAATGGACCGCGACCCGGTGTTCGCCTTCAACCCGTCGCTGCCCGATGTGAGCAACCTGCATACCGCTACGTTCACGGAGGTCTGCGGCAACGGCTGGCTGCCGGCCCAACAGACGCGCCTGACCATCGACGGCATGGGCAGCTGGGTGGTCCAGGGTTCGCCGCCCAATGGCAGTGGCCAACTGGGCAACAACACGCTTGATCCGCGCTTCAAGTCGGCGCCGACCGCGCTGCGTATCGAAGTGCTGGACGAGACCGGTGCGCCGATC
>JACRCU010000188.1 GCA_016218865.1 Deltaproteobacteria bacterium
GACACGGACTTGTGGGCCGGCGGCTCGGTGTACATGGGCTCGGCGCGCGGCGGCTTGGCCGGTTCGCTGGCGTACAACTTGAGCAATTCCTGGCGCTTGCACTCGATGCGGTGCTCCAGCTCGGCTTTCTTGTGCGCCAGGTCCTGCAGCCGCTCCTTGTGGCGCTCCAGGGTGTAGCCGTAGGTCCGCACGCGGATGCCAATCGATCCGCCGGGTTTGTTGGCGTCGATGTCGTGCAGCGACGAGGTGGGCGTGCGGCTGGCGGCCAGGATCTTGTCGATGGTGGCGTAGACTGGCGCGTCGTGGCCGCACTTGAAGCTCGACAGGTCAAAGACCGCCACGTTGGGGTGGCGCGCGGCGAACTTGGCGCACCAGACCTTGAATGCGCTGTTGGCGCTGTAGTTTTCGGGCCAGACGTCGTTGATGTCGAAGACGTCGGGCAGCCCCTGGGCCAGGTCCTCGCGGAAGTAGTGCCCGAGCCACTCGCGGTCGCGGGGGATCGCCCCCATCGACAGAATCGGGTAGCCAAGCGCCTGGAATTCCTGCATGACCTCGTGGTTCAGCCCCGGGTCGCTGTGGTACGGGCGGCCCAGCATCAAGATGGCGATGCCGTCGCGCGCCGCCACGTCTTCCAGCAGCAGCTTGCCGCGCCGCTCGCGCTCGGCCTGGAAGTCGTCCAGGGCCAACCACGCTTGCTCGCAGGCAAAATCGTTCTCGTCGCGGGTCACGCCGAGCAGGTCGCCAAAGGCCCGGAACAGCTGGTCGCGCTGCAGGTGCGGCTCGGTGAAGGTCAGCGCCGGGCCCACGAACTGGATGCCCCGCTCGGCGAACCAGTCTTTCTCTTTGGTGAACGCGGCCTTCATCACGTCGCTGACGCCCTGGACAATCGGGCAGCTGGCGTGGTCCATGGTCCCGGTCAGCGGCGACGGCACGTGGGTCAGCGCCGGCAAGAAGATGGCGTCGAGCGGGCGCTCCTTGTGCTTGTGAATCAGCAGGTTGTGGATGTGGGCCTGCGACACCTTGCTGGGGAAGCACGGGTCGATGGAGCCGTAGCGCCCGCCCTCGGCCCACATCTCCTCGCCGGTATCGTCCGAGAACACCACATTTTGCTGCTCGATCCCCAGCGTCTCCAGGTAGGTGCGCAGCCACGGCGCCACGCTCCAGATGTTCAGCACCTTGGGGATGCCGATGCGCAGGTGCTTGCGCCGCTCCTGGGCCGCCGCGTCGGACCGCGCGAACCCCCGCTGGACCTGGCGCCTCTCGGTCCGCAGCCACGAATCCACCGTAGTTTCGGACACTAGAAAATGCCCACCACTCTCTGGAAGTGGCGCCGGGGCAAAGCGGTGGCGGAACAGCTCGCGCGCCTCCCACTCGACCAGGTTGGGGTAGGCCCGCCGCAGCCGCGCCCGCTCGCGGGTCAGGTCGCGCAGCGCCGCCTCGCTCTCGACGGTGCCCTTCTCGCACGAGAATCCCGCGATGTAGCGCACGGTTTCGCCATCGGGCGTGCGCGTGTCCACGAACGTGCGGCTGCACAGGTTCGGGCAGAAGTGGCAGCGCGTGTCTTCGTCGGTGCGGGTGGTGTAGGTCAGGTCGATGGCGGCGTCCAGGCCGATCCAGCTGCCGAAAGTCTCGCCTTTCTCTTGTGCGCGAGCGTACTTGCGCCACACTTCCAGCGCCGCGCCGATCGCCCCGGCCTCGCCCGGATAGGGGTGGACCTTGACGTCCGCGCCCGGCACGCGCTGGGTGATGTAGTCGACCTGGGCCTTGACCGCCGCCAGGTTGTACTGGGTACCCCCTTGCAGCACAAAGGTTTTCCCTAGCTCGGCCATCCGTGGGATCTGCACCACGTACTGCCACACGTTCTTGGGCAGCACCAGCGCCAGCCCGGCCAGCATCTCTTCCTTGCTGTAGCCTTCCTTTTGGAAGTTCACCCGGTCGGCATCCAGAAACACCGCGCAACCGTACGAGAATTCCGGACTGATTTCGGCCGAAAACGCCGTGTTGGCGTACTCGGTCACCGGCACGCCGAACTGGTCGGCCATCGCCTGCAGCAGCATGCCGTTGCCGGCCGAGCACTGATTCGACAAGCGGAAATTGTCGATATCGCCGCCGCGCAGGAACAGCACCTTGATGTCCTGGCCGCCGATGTCGCAGATCACGTCCACGTCGCCGCAGTAGTGGCGCGCGCTCAGCATATGCGCAACGGTTTCGACCACATGCACTTCTGCGTGCAGCGCCTTCTCCAGCACGGTGCCGGCGTAGCCCGTCACGCCAAAGCCGGCCCACTCCACCTGCCAGCCGCGCGCCCGGATGGTGTCGCGCATCCGCCCGAACATCTCGCGCATGTCCAGGATCGGATTGCCTTTGCTCAGCTGGTATTCCTTTAGGACCACCGTGCCGTCTTGCGCCACCGCCACGCACTTGCTCGAGGTGGAGCCGCCGTCCAGGCCCAGCGCCAGCCGCAGCGGCTGCCCGGCGACCGGCGCACCGCCCAGCTTGCCCTGCGGCCGAAACACCTGACTGAAATCCAGGGCTTCCTGCTGATTCGCCACCAGCGGTGGCCCGGCCAGCTCGCGGAGTCGCGCTTTGCGGCCCTGCTCGGCGTAGTGGCGCAGCGCCTCGCGACCGCGGTAGTGCCCCTCGCCCGCGGGCTCGTGCAGCCCGTAGTACACCGCCCCCAGCGCCGCATACAGCTCGGCCGACGGCGGCACCGCCACCAGCTCTTCGATAGGCAGATCGGGCACTTCGATGCCGCGCTCGCGCCACACCTCGGCGATGCGCAGCCGCCAGCACTGCACCAGCATCGGCAGGTAGGTATTCGGCCCGCCCAGCAAAAGCACCTTTGGCTTCAAGGTATTGCCGCGGGTCAGCACCGCCAGGTTCTGGCCCACGATGGCGTCCGCCAGCGAGTTCAGGATCTCGTCGCCCGGCACGCCGGTCTTGACCAGGTTGACGATGTCCGTTTCGGCGAACACGCCGCACTTGGCCGCCACATGATGCAACTTGCCGGGATCGAAGACGATCTTGGTGGCCACCTCCATCGGCACGCCCGCCTTGATCAGGCACTTGTCGATGGTGGCGCCGGTGCCCGACGCGCACTTGTCGTTCATCGACGCGTCGAATTGCACCTGCCCGGTCTGGGGGTTGCGGCGCACGAAGATGATCTTGGCGTCCTGCCCGCCCAGCTCGACGATCGACGCCACGTCGGGGTGGAGCTTTTCGACCGCCATCGACACCGCGTTGACTTCTTGGACGAATTTGGCGCCCAGCGGCTCGCACAGCGGCCCCGAGCCCGAGCCGGTGGCAAAGATTCGCCACTGGTCGCGCGGCACGTTCGGCAGCGCGGCCTCGATGCGCTCCAAGAATTCCAGAACGGTCTCGGGCTGCTGCGTGTGGTGCCGCGTGTAGTCGCGCCACAGCACCTCGCCGGTGCGCGGACAGACCACCACCGCCTTGACCGTGGTGGAGCCGACGTCCAGGCCGATGACGATCGCCTCGCGGCGTTCGCTCAGCAGTTCAATGGGTTGCGAAGTAGAAGCCGGAGACATGGCGACGCCCAGTTTTGATTAGACTGGGAGTCTAGTCTATCGCTTCCGCCCTGTCCAGAGTTGATCAGACTGGGAGTCTAGTCTATTTCACTCGGCACGGGCCGCGCCCTCCATCCCTAGGATCGCCAAGCGCAATTCCTCGCCGGCCACCCCGCACAGGCATGTGGTCAGCAGCTCGCGCGCCAGGGTCTGCTCGGGCAGATCGTCCAGCCCGGTCTCGCCGTCGAGCCGCGCCGCCATCACCGCCAAGACCGCCCCCAGCAGGGCGTGCGCCGCCACCTCGGCCTGCAGCGGCCGCACCAACCCCACCGGCGCGCCGTCGAGCAGCGCCTGGCGAATCATGCCGCGGGCAAAGGCGTGCAGCGCCGTGACCTTGCTGCCCACCGCTGGCTCCTGGCCGGCCTCGACCAGCAGCAGCCGCGCCACCGCCCGGTCCGACAGCAAAATATCCAGCACCCGCAGCAGGTTGCCGGCCAGCTGGATCTGCGGCGGCGGCGCCTAGGGCTCCAGGTCCACGCCGACCACTGCCTGGGTCAGGCGCGCCACCAGGTCGTCGAGCACCGCGCCAAAGGCCTCGGCTTTGCTCTGGAAGTGCTCGTAGAAGGTGCCGCGGGTCACGCCGGCGTAGCCGATGATTTGGTCCAGGGTGGTGGCCAGGTAGCCGGCCTCGCCAAAAGCGCGCGCGGCGGCGGCCACCAACAGGCGATGGGTCTCGGCCTTGCGCTGGCGGGCGCGGATGCGGCGGCCGTCTTCCACGAGGCGGTCGGTCGGGATTTCGTCGGGATTTGGCGGTAGTTCGTGGAGGGGCATGGCAGGCCCACGCTAGCGCAGGTTGCCCCGAAAGCCAAGTTGCGGTGGCCAAGGTCGCTTGCCAAGCCGAACATGCACGCGCAAGCTGCCGCCGCCAACCTGGAGTTCACCATGCCCCGCCCCATCCTGCCCGCCGCCGCCGTCCACCCCGCCATCGCCGCCAAGGTCGGCCTGCCCGACAAGTCGACCCTGGCCGAAGTGCAAGCCGCCGTCGCCGCCCACGACGTGGTCATCGTGGGCATGGCCCAGAACCCGCACCCCAAAGAGGCCAAGCAGGCCCTGAAGAAGGCCGGCGTCCCGTACACCTACCTGCAGTACGGCAGCTACTTCTCGCGCTGGCGCGACCGCCTCGCCCTGAAGATGTGGACCGGCTGGCCCACCTTCCCGATGGTGTTCGTGCGCGGCCAATTGGTCGGCGGCGCCAGCGACTTGCAGAAGATCATCGACGCGGGCGAACTTCCGGCGCTGCTCAGCGGCCCGCGGGTCGGCTAGCAGGTTTTCCGCTGAGCCGAGTGGCGCTTACGGCGGCAGGCACACGCTGCTGGTCATGCCGCTGAGCTTGGAGCAGGCAAACCCGCCAGGGCAGTCGTAGGTGCTGGTGCACAGGCGCATGCACTGGGCCATGCCGCTGTTGTCGCAGGCGGTGCCGAACGGGCAGTACTGCAGGGCGCCGCAGTCGGGCGTGCAGTAGCCGCCGGTCTTGCCTTGGTTCTGCAGGCATAGCGCCTTGGTGCAGTCCGCCGTCTTGCTGCACATGGCCCCGGCGCTGCCGGCCGGCTGGGGTGCGCACGCGTACTGGGCCGGGGGCGCGCCGCCTGCGACCGTGGCCAAGGGCTTGCCGAACACGCACAGCAAGCCGGGCACGCCGCCGCAGCTGGCGTCGTCGCCGGGGCCCTTGCAGGTGGGCTGGCAGCTGCCCGAAGTGTTGTCGCTGCCGGGCACACACACCGAGTTGATCGGACAGGGTTTGTCCTTGTTGCAGGGCGCCGTGCACACGCCCTTTTCGGCCGCAGGGTCCAGCTTGCACGGTCCGGCGGCGCCGCATTGCGTATCGTTCATGCAGGCTTGCCCGCCCACGGTGCACGTGCCCTTGGCGAAGATCGAGCAGAGCTTGGTCTCGCAGTCCAGGTCGGCCAGGCAGGCGGCGCCCACCGGCGCGGAAGTGGTCGAATCCAGGCAGACTTTGACGGGCTGCTTGCCCAGGTCGGTCTTGTCCACACACTTGCGCGGGTTGTTGCCGCCGATCTGGCACTCCACGTCGGCGACGCACGACTTGAGGCACACCGGCTTGCCGTTGCGCAACACGCAGGCTTGGCCGGTCTCGCACGGGTCGCTGATGCCGCAGCCCAGGCGCGCGCAGTAGCCGCCGGGCATGTCGGTGAGGCAGGTGGCGCTGCCGGCGCAGTCCGAGGCCTTGCTGCAACCCAGGCCTGCGGGGTTTTTTCCAGACGGCGAGCAGAGTTGCGCGTCGATGCCGCCGAACGCGGCCGACAGGCGCTTGCAGGCATAGCCGTCGCTCAGGCGGCAGTCGCCGTCCAGCTCGCAGGCCACGTGGCACAGCTTCAGGGTCGCCTCGCCGTAACACACCGACGAGCCAGGGCAATTGTTGCCGGGCGCGTCGCAGCTGACGATGGTGCAATAGCCCTTGGGCCAGCTGCCGAAGCACTGCAGGCCCGACAGGCAGTCGTAGTCGTCTGCGCAGGCCGCGCCCACCGAGGCCTTGCTGCTGGTATCGGGCTTGGTGTCCGGCTTGACGTCGGGCTTGGTGTCGGGGGTCGCGTCGCCGCCGGCGTCGTCCGTACCCTGGATATCCTGCAGTGTCTCGGGCACTTGCGCCGTGTCGCCGCCATCCTTGCCGGTGGGCGTGTCGCCCGGTCCGCTGGTGTCGGTCTCGTCGCTGCCGCCGCCGCCCGTGTCCAGCGGCTCGTCGGCCAGGCAAATGGTGCCCGAGCCGCTGTAGTGCGAACCGGCCGGGCAGACGACCTTGGTTTCGCCGCAGGCGGCCGCCAGCAGCAGCACGAAACTCAGCAGCAGGGCTTGGGAAATCGGGGAGCTGCGCCGCATCGTCGATCCTGGGGCGGCGGGCCGCCGCTCGTTTCATCTTGCGGAAGCGGTGGGGGAAAGGCAAGCGCGACACGGGTATCCCCGTGGCCATGGCGTGGCGTACTGGACGGCCGGACGGCGGTTCAACGTGACGGATGGCGGGCATTTTCTACCTCCTGAATTGATTGAGGTCAGCTCGCCTGTCGCCAGTACGTGCGCCCGGCTGGAGCAAAGCCGAATGCCGGGAAGGCGACAAATGCCGCCGATTCGCCCCGCGCCACCGCCTCCGCGGCCAGGCGGAGCTGCACCTTCGCCGCGGCGTACGCATTTTCGAAATCCTTGACCGAGGCCTCGTACTCCTTCTCGGCAGCCCGACTGGGCGCGATGCACAGAGCGCGATTCGTCCGCGACCGCCTTGGCGGCGGTGGCGACGTCGGCAGGCCGTCCCACTCACCAGGGGCGGGCGAATCGACAGTCGGCGTGGCCGATGTTGCGGAATGAATTTGACCAGTTGAATATTGCCGGGCATTTTCTGGTAACCCGGTGTCGGCGCCGTCGCAACCGATACCGTCCCCCTGGTACCCAACCTCCGGCGGCTGCAGGGCCGCCTCGATGACGCCTCGGACCACGGAAAGGCGCTCGTCCGATGGCAGGTGCGCCAAGTGCGGCAGCGGACTCATGACGACCTCGAGCTGCTCGGTGTAGTCGGCAAGGTCTCCTGGCGCCTTGCCGTTGCGTGCGGCCAGAGTCCGCGCCGTTTGGTCGACGTACTCGCCAGTGACAGCCTCGCCGTCCAACAGCCACCGTACGCTAGACGCCCCTGTCCATTCGCGGGGATGCGCGACCAGGCCGGCCTTGGCTGCCTGCAAAGTGATGTAGCGCAGAGCCGCAAGCTCGCTGGCTTCGCCGGGCAGGACGGCTTGCACGTGGGCGCGCGGGCGCCACATCGGCCCGGTGCGGCCGAAGCATCGGTTTACCAGTCGGGAGGTTGCGGCGTGGAAGAGGCACAGGAAGGCCGCAAACTGCTCCGGCCCCTCGGCGGCAAAGAGACCGTGGTAGTGGTTCGACATGAACGTGAACGCATACACTCGCGCCCCTGTCGCGGCCTGCGCTGCAGCCAGCGCGCCCACGATTCTCTTCTGTAGGAGGGGGTCTTGGGGGTTCAGGGCCCAGCGCCCGTCGATGGTGCGAAGGGTGACATGGTACAGCAGGCTCGGGTCATAGCGGCGGTGGTGCATGGTCGACTCCAAGGACACGGCTGCGTCCTGATTGGTGATCGATCCGGGCGACACTTTTGCCGCGCTTTGGGGCTCCCAGATTCCTGCTCTTGTGGACTTTTTTCCAGAATCTGTATTATTTCAAGGACTAGAAAATGCATGCCATCGGAACCAGCGTGATCTGGGCGTGGCGCCGCGGGTCGCGGAGGTCGCAGCCGGCGGATGCACGGTCAAGCCCTGCTCACAGTGGCAGGCAGGGCACGTGCTCCTTCCGCTGGGAACGAACCCGGCTCCGGGATGACCCGGACGACCCAGCAACGGGCAAAATCGTATAATTTCACACAGTAGAAAATGCCCGGCAGTGGCTCAGGCTTCGGCGCCACACCTACAGGTGACACTCCGCCATGGCTGCCCCAGTCGGATTGGGCTAAACTGCGGCGACTGCTGTCGATCGTCCAGGTCGGCCGCCAGGGGGGAGCCGCCGTGCTGCACGCCAAGTCCGTATTGCCCAGTAGCCTGTTGATCTTGTTCGCCTTGGCCGCCTGCGAGGGTTCGCCCGAGACGGTGGCGCGCTGGAGCGACGCGGGCGACAGCTGGCAAAGTGCCGCCGCCGGCTACAACAAGGGCCTGGACGGCGCCGGCCTGCAGCTGGACGGCGGGCTGGTCGATCTGGCCGGCTTGCCCGACGTGGAAGAGCTGGATACCACGGTGGACGACAGCGAACCCGGCCTGACCGACACCAGCGAGCCGGTCGACACCACTCAGCCGATTCCGGACACCCAGCCCGATACGCAGCCGGACCCGGGCCCCGTTGCCGACGTTCCGGTCTGGCCCGCTGGAAACCTGCTCCTGGTCAGCGCGTTTTCGCCCGACGGCAAGGGCATCAAGCTCCGCTTCAACAAGCCGGTCGACGCGACCACCGTCACCACCGCCAGCAACTACACGCTGTTGGAAAACAGCCAGGCCAAGGCGGTCGTTACCGGCGCAACTCCGGGCGACGACCCGCAGTTCATCAACCTGACCCTGAACAGCGGCTTTGCGCCGAACGCGGCCTACACCTACGAAGTCCAGGTCAAGGGCCTGAAGGCGCAAGACGGCAACGGCCTGCCCGCCGCAGCGTTCCAGAACAAGAAGACCGTCAAGCGCACCGTAGACATGCACCTGCTGTGGCACCAGCACCAGCCCACCTCCCTGGACCCGATCGCCGACCAGCTGACCTCGCCGTGGGTGCGCAAACACGCGACCAAGGACTACTACGACATGGCGTCGGTGCTCGAGGCGTACCCCGACGTGCACGTGTCGATCAACATCACCCCGGTGCTGCTGAACCAGCTCATCCCGTACTACCTGGACCGCCTGGGCGAAAAGGGTGCGAACGGCAAGGAGTTGTACATCGACCTGCAGAAGGAAACCGTGGACGAGGCCAAGTTCCTGGCCAAGTGGAAGGGCAAGACCGACGCGTGGATCGACCTACTGCTGGAGGACACGCCCGAGCCCAAGTCCGCGACCGAGAAGCAGATCGGCCTGCTCTACGCCGATCCGTGGTCGTGCGTGTCCACCGCGCCGGTGCTGATGAACCGTTTCCCGGCCTACTCGGCGCTGCGCAACAAGAACCCGGCGACCCTGACCCGCGAGGATCTGGCGGCGCTGAAGGTCTGGTTCGAATTCGCCTGGCTGGACCCGGACTTCCTGCACGGCAAGGTGACCCTGTGCACCGGCGATGTGGTCGACCTGACCGACGTGCTCAGCGCCTCGGCACCCGAGAACGCGACCTTCACCCTGAAGATGCCGGCCGGTCTGGACGAGCCGGGGCGCATCGCTTTTTACGAGAAGCTGGCCAACCGGCTGGTGGCGGTCGAGTACAAGATCATGAAAGCGGTGATTCCGATTCACAAAAAGCTGCACTACGACCCCGACACCTACCAGGGCCAGATCGAGATCACCACCACGCCGTTCTACCACCCGATCCTGCCGCTGGTGCAGAACACCGACCTGATGAGCAAGGGCCAACCCTTCGATCCCAAACCGAATCCGGCCTACTCGTTCCCCAGCGACGCGGCGGCGCAGGTCAAGCGCGGCGTGACGTTCATGGAGTCGGTGCTCGGCTTCAAGCCGCGCGGCATGTGGCCCGGCGAGGGCTCGGTGGCCGAAGAGGTGGTCCAGCACTTCGTCGGCGGCGGCCTGCTGTGGGTGGCGACAGACCAGCAAGTGGCCCAGAAGTCGGGGTCGTACACCACGCCGATGAGCGACGGCGCGCCCGTGGGCCCGTACGTGGTCGACACCGAC
>JACRCU010000190.1 GCA_016218865.1 Deltaproteobacteria bacterium
CATCGCGCCCTGGCCGCAGGACGAGAGCGGCACCATCGACGTCTTTGGCAGCTACCCGACCGCCGAGATCATGGGCCACGGTCAGACCTTGCTCGACCTCATCGCCGCGGTGCGGGCGGCGCGCACGGCCGGCAAGATCGGCGGCGGTCGGCCCCTGCAGGCGATCCACCTGCGCGGCGATCTGAGCAAGCTGAGCGGTTTGCAGCTGGTGCAGGCCGACTGGCTGGCGGCGTCGCGCGCCGAGGGCTTCGATCAGCAGCAGCCCGACGGCCTGGATTGGGTCGCCGTGGGCGAGACCGGTGTGGAGCTGGCGATCGTGCCCGCCCCGCAGGAGCCGGCGCCGCAAGCGAGCTAGCTGAGCATTTCACCAATCAACGCGTAGACCCCGGCCAGGGCACCGCCCACCATCAGCACGCGGGCGGCGGCCAGCTGCCACGCCTCGGGATTGCTCTGGCGCGGCGCCACTTTCCACAGCAGTGCGCCCAGGGCCACCCACAGCGTCTGCGCCAGGTCCAGCCCCAGGCCAAAGCTGAGGAGCGGCCACCACAAGTTGCTGACGCCCACGGTCAAGTGCTTGAGGCCCGTGCCGAAGCCCAGGCCGTGGATCAGGCCGAACGCGACACTGGTCAGCGCCATCCGCGCCGCCGGCAATCCGCGCACCCGCCGGCCCTGCCACGCCGACAGCGCGATGGTGCCGCCGATGGCCAGGTCGAGCAGCGGCACCGGCGGCCAGTCGAACCACAGCGACACCGCCATGGACGTCATGTGGCCCAGCGAGAACGCGGTCACGCCGGCGAGCAGGCCCGACCAGCCGCGGGCGCCGATCACCAAAGTCAGCAAGAACAGAAGATGATCGACCCCGGTGGCCAGGTGCACCGCGCCCTCTTCTGCCCACAGCGTCAGGATGTCGACGGGCGGCAGTTGGCGGGCGCTGCCCCGCTCAGCGAGCATCTGAGCACCGGTGGTCGGATCGGCCGGGCTCACGCCGGAACCGCTGTCTTTGTACGGACTCAGGCGCTTGCCGCGCTCGCCGCGCACCAGCCCCGACCCGTCGAGCGCCAAGGTCATGCTCTGGAGGTGGGGCTGCACCAGCGCTTCGACCGGCTCGCGCCCGGCCACGTTGACCGTCCACAGCAGGGTAGTGCGGGTCTTGTCGCGGCTGTACTGCTCGCGATGAAGGGTCAATTCCCCTTGCGGTCCGGGACATTTCAACGTGAAGTGAAATCCAACCCAGCCGCCGCCGACCTTTTGCGTGCTGCGCTGGCCCGGCGGCCGCTGCTGCACCGCGCAATCGCCAAAGCGAAAGGCGTGCGAGATCGTCATGGTCAGCGTGTCCAGGTTGTCTTCGGCCGGCAGGCCCATGCGCTCGAGCACTTGCGCGTAGCCTTCGATGTGGCGGCGATCCAGAAAGACCGTGGCCTGGAAGGTCGCGGCATCGCGGCTCTGCAGATCGATCAGCGCCTGCGACACCACCTCGTCGATCGGGTGCGCCAGCGCCACCGCCGGGAGCAGAGTGGCGACGGTGGCAACAAGCAAAGGCAGGCGCATGGCGAAAGTGTGCGGCAAAAGCCGGCCCCGCGCCACCCGCACTTGCGCCCACCGCCGGCCTCGGCGATCCTTCCACGCCCCCGATGCGGGTGGAGGCCCGAGCCCATGGCAGATTCGACGGAGACCGCAAGCGACCGCACCGCCGCCGACCGAAAGGGCGATCACCTGCGCATTGCTGCCTACGACGAGCGCACCCAGCGGCCTGGGCCGACGAGCGGCCTGGAGCACCTGACCTTCGAGGCCCTGTCGCTGCCCGAGCTGGATCTGGAGCAAGTGTCGACGGCGTGCACGCTGCTGGGCAAGCCGCTGCGGGCGCCGCTGCTGGTGGGGGCGATGACGGGTGGCAATGCCCAAGCCGGCCAAATCAATCGCATCCTGGCCGAGGCGGCCGAGCGCTGCGGCGTGGGCTTTTGCCTGGGCAGCCAGCGGCCGATGCTGGACCTGGCGACCGAGAGCATCGCGACGTTTGCCATGCGCGACGTAGCGCCGACCGCGCTGCTGTTCGGCAACATCGGCGCCATCCAGCTGCGCGACCACCTCTCGGGCGCCGACCTGGATCAGCTGGCGCGCGCCGTGGGCGCCGACGCGATGATGATCCACCTCAACCCGCTGCAAGAGGCCATCCAGCCGGAGGGCGACCGCGACTGGCGCGGCATCCACGATGCGCTGGCCGAGGTGGCGGCGTCGAGCAGTACCCCGATCGTCATCAAGGAAGTGGGCATGGGCCTGAGCGCCCAGACCCTGCAGCGGCTGCGGAGCCTTGGCATCGCGGGCGTGGAAACGGCAGGCGTGGGCGGCACTTCCTGGGCCCGTATCGAGAGCCTGCGCCACGCCGAGCGCACGCCGCGGGCCATCGCGGGCGAGGTCCTGGCCGGCTTCGGCACGTCGACCGCCGAGTCGATCCGGCTGGCGCGCGCGGCCCTGCAGAACCGCTTGGTGATCGGCTCGGGCGGCTTGCGGACCGGGCTGGACGTGGCGCGCTGCATTGCCCTGGGCGCCGATGCCTGCGCCATGGCCTGGCCCTTCCTGAAGGCGGCCCACCAGGGCGTGGACGCGGTCGTCACCGAAATCGAAGGCGTCATCGAGACGTTGCGCGTGGTCATGTTCCTGACCGGGGCACCCGACCTGCACCAGTTGGCGCGCACGCCGGTCGTCGAAGCGGAGCTGCGGAGTCGCTAGGTGGGACGAGGCCTGGGCCATGCCAAGCTGATCCTGGTCGGCGAGCATTGGGTGCTCGACGGCGCGCGCGCGTTGGCGATCGGCCTGCCCGAGCTGCACACGCAAGTGGAACTGATTCCAGCTGAATCGAGCGATATCCCGGCCGACGCCCAGGCGGCGCAGATGCTGCAGTTGGCGCTGGAGCAGGTGGGTTGGCACCGGCCGCTGCGGGCGACGATTGCCTCGAACGTGCCGATTCGGCGCGGTCTCGGCTCGTCGGCGGCCCTGGCGGTGGCGCTGGTGCGGGCGGCGCACGCTTTGGAGCACTCGACCGAACTGCACACCAGCGAAGTGGCACTGCGGGCGCGGGCGCTCGAGGCGCTGGTGCACGGGCAGTCGTCTGGCTTGGATCCGGCGGCGGCGGCGGCCGGGGGCACGGCGGTGCTTTTCCAGCAGGGGACTGTCCTGAACCAACCGAGCATCCATGCCAACCTGGCGCCGGCCCACTGGTTGGTGGTCGACGTGGGCCAGGGTCAACCGACGCGCACCGCCATTGCGGTGGCCAAGCAAGCCCGCGAAGAGATGGGCGATCTGCGGCGGCACACGCTGCTCGCCAGTGTGACCCGGGCGGCCGAGAGCGCCGCCGATGCCCTGCACAGAGGCAACCTGAGCGAGCTGGCACTGGCGCTGCGTCAGGCCGGCGACGCGATTGAACCACTTGGAATCGTGAACGAACCCCTGCAGCTCTGCCGGACTCGGCTGCTCGAAGCGGGCGCCCTGGCCAGCAAGTCCAGTGGTGCCGGCCTGGGCGGCGTGACCCTAGGCCTCTTTGCCGACGCCGACACCGCACACCGCGCCCAGCTCGCCATCGCCGACCGCGGCTGGGCCAGCTGGATTTCACCCCTTGCCACCCCGGCGACCCGCCCAAAGGACTGACCATGCTGCAACGTGCCGCGGCCTTCGCCCCGTCGAACATCGCCCTGACCAAGTATTGGGGCAAGCGCGACCACACCCTGAATCTGCCGCTGGCGCCGTCGCTTTCGGTGACGCTGGCCGAGCTGGGCACGCTCACCGTGGTGGCGCCGAACCCGGAGCTGGCCGAAGATGTGATGATGGTCGACGACCAGGAGCTGGACCCGGCGGGCATGGCCAAGGTGCGCCGCGTGCTCGACGCGATTCGATTGCGCGCGGGCTCGCAGGTCAAGGCAGGGCTGCGCTCGGTGAACACGGTGCCCACTGCCCGCGGTCTGGCCAGCTCGGCGTCGGCCTTTGCGGCGCTGGCGGTCGCGGCCAGCAAGGCCTACGGGCTAGAGCTGAGCGAGCGCGAGCTGTCGGTGTTGGCGCGGAGCGGCTCGGGGTCGGCAGCGCGCTCGGTGGCGGGCGGCTACGTGCTGTGGCACGCCGGCGAATCAGCAGACGGCAGCGACAGTTATGCCGAGCGGGTCTTCGACGGCGAGCACTGGCCGCTGAAGATCTTGGTGGCGGTGGTGGCCGACCAGAAAAAGAAAGTCAGCTCGACCCAGGGCATGAAGATGAACGCCGCCGGCACTTCGCCGCTGTTCCGTGCGTGGATCGACCAGTGCCAGCGCGACGTGGTGGCGTGCCAAAACGCCCTGCGCGACAAGAACATGCGCGCCCTGGCCGAGGTGGTAGAGGGCAACGCCCTGGCCATGCACGCCACCATGATGGCCAACCGCCCGCCGCTGCTGTACTGGCAGGCGCCCACGGTGGCGCTGATCCACGCGGTGCGCCGGCTGCGCGACGAGGGTGCCGAGTGCTGCTTCACCATCGATGCTGGCAGTTCGGTGGTGGTGCTGTGCGAGCCGCAGGATGCCCGCGCCGTGTCCGACGAGCTGGCTTCGGTCCCGGGCATCGAAGAAGTGCTGCAAACGCGCGTCGGCGGGGGCGCCCGGCTGGTGGGCGATGCAGGCTAGCTCACAGCTGCTGTTGTCGGTGCCCGGCAAGCTGATGATCGCTGGGGAGTACGCGGTGTTGCGCCCCGCGGGCGTTTGCCTGGCGGTGGCGGTCGGGCGGCTCGTCGAAGTGTATGCGACCGAGGGCGCGCCGGGCGTGTGGCTCGAGGCGTTCGGCATGCGCCTGGATGGCAACGCCGCCAGCACGGGCCTGGGCCAATTCGCCAGTGCGGCCGCGCGCGCCGCCGAGCAAGCCTGGGGCATCCGGGCCCAGGGGTCGCTGCTGCTGCAGGTCCACGGCAGCCAGGACGGCAAGAAGGTGGGGCTCGGCACCAGCGCGGCGGTGACGGTGGCGACCTTGCGCGGTCTGGCTGCGCTGGCAGGGCACGGGGCCACCGCAGACGAGGTCGCGCGTTTGGCGCGCAGCGTGCACCGCCAAGTCCAGGGCGCAGGCAGCGGCTACGACGTGACGACCATCGCCCATGGCGGCTGCGTGGCCTTCGATCGCCACGGCGACACGACCCAGGCACTCGACTGGCCACAAGGCTTGGTGATGGCAGCATTTTTTACCGGCCAGGCGGCGCCGACCGCGCCAGCGTTGGCGCGCGTGGTGGCGATGGGCGAGACCCTGCAAGCCATCGACGCGGCGGCGCGCGAACTGCTGGCACTGTGGCCCGTGGCCGCGCCCAAAACGCTGATGGCGGCCCTGGATCACTGCGAAAAGGCGCTGGACGTCGCGGCAGCGCGCGTGCCGGATTTGCTGCCGCCGGCCTTGCAGGCGACGCGCCAGTTCTGCCGCGAGCACGGGCTGGTCGCGCGAACGTCGGGGGCAGGCGGCGGCGATTGCGTCTTGGGTTGCGGCCCCCCGGCGGCGGTGGCTGCCGCGGTCCGCTCGTGGCGTGCGGGCGGACGCCTGGTCGTCGCCGAGCTGCCCGCCGATCTAGCACCGTGCCGCGAACAGTAGGTCTACCATGAACTTCAATCAGCTGTTGACTCCCCACTTGCCGGCGCTGGAGCAGGCCCTGCAGGTGGCCTGCCAGACCGGTTCGCTAGGGGTTGCGCCCAACTACGCGGTGACGGCCGACTCGCAGGATGCCATCGGCCGTTCCCTGCTGGGCCGCATGGTGTCGTCGCACATGGCGACCGGCGGCAAGCGTCTGCGCGGGTTGCTGCCGATGGCGCTGGTTGCCGCTGGCGGTGGCCCGTCGGACCCGGCCCTGCGCTTGGGCGCCGCCATCGAGATGGTCCACAACGGCACCCTGGTGCACGACGACGTCCAAGACGGCGACGAATTCCGCCGCGGCCAGCCGACGTTGTGGACCCACGTGGGGGTGGCCCAGGCCATCAACGCTGGCGACGCCATGCTGGTCGCGCCGCTGGTGTGGCTCCTGCGCGTGCCGCCTGCCGAACAGGCCGTGGGCGCCCAACTGGCGCAGCTCCTGGGCCACGCCGTGGTCGAGACCATCCGCGGCCAGGTAGCCGACGTGGACTGGCGCTCGGTGCGGCAACCGTCGTTGGACGACCTGCTCGGCGTGCACATGGCCAAGACGGGGCCACTTTTTGGTGTATGTCTGCAAGGTTCCGCGGTGCTGCTCGGGCTGCCCGCGGCCAACCAGCACACCTGCCAGCGCGCGGCCCGCCACCTGGGCCTCGCCTTCCAAATCCGCGACGACCTGCTGGATTTGCTGGGCCAGAAGGGTCGCGGCCAGCCTGGTGCCGACCTGCGCGAGGGCAAGCTGACCGTGCCGGCGATCCTGGCCGGCGAGCGCGACACCGTGGGGTTCGCCGACTTGGTGCAGCGGCTGGAGAGCGCCAACGCAAGCGCGCCGATGGGCGAAGTGGAAGTGGCGCTGTGGGTCGAGTGGATTCGGAGCCACGATGGCGCGCGGGCCGCACAGGCGCTGCTGGCCAGGGAGCTGGCGTCGTTCGAGTCGCTGGCCAGCTCGGCCTTGGGCGCCCAGCCTGCCAAGGTCGTCAGTGCGCTGGCGCAGCGGCTGGCCCGGCTCGACGGCTAGAGCACCGATAAGAAATCCGAATCCAACGGTCCACGTCGCGGCGGGTCGCGTCCCCTCCGCCTTGCTCTTGCCCTTGCGACCCACCCAGCATCCTTGAGTTTTCGTCCGATGGGATTTTGGCTGCTCGGGGCCTGAGAGGATTCGGATTGGTGCTCTAACCCAGCACGCAATCAACGAACTATGTTCAGGAATTCAAGAGGAACCTAGCGCAGCCCCAGCAGCTTGTACGGCTTGACCGGGTCCGCCATGCCCTTGAGGCGCAGCTCTTCCATCTCGTCGGCGACCACCTGCAGCCGGATGGCGTCCAGCGTGGTGGGCGAGAGCAGCACTTCGCCGGCCTTGGCTGCCGAGCACAGGCGCGAGGCCAGGTTCACGCCGCGACCGAACACCGTGTAGCTCATGGTCTGCGACGAGCCGACATAGCCGGCGATCACCGTGGCCGTGGCGATGCCGATACCCACACCGATCGGCTCTTGCCCGGCGGCCACCCGCTCGATGTTGAGCTGGCGCACTACGTCCTGCATGCCTGCGGCCGCGCGCACCGCGCTGAGCTCGTCGTGTTCGGCGCCCAGCGGCGCGCCCCACAGGGCCATGACGGCGTCGCCGATGTACTTGTCCAACGTCCCGTCGTGCTTGAAGATCACGTCCGAGACGCGCTCGAAGTATTCGTTCATCAGCGCGACCATGTCAGCTGGCGCGAGCCGCTCGGTCAGGCTGGTAAAGCCGCGAATGTCGGCGAACATCACGGTCACGCGCTTTTGCGCCCCGCCCTTTTCGATGGCGAGGTCACCCGCGACGATGCGGTCGACCAGGTTCGGCGACAGCATGCGCGACAGCGACGATCGCAGCGCCGCCTCTTCGACCAAACGCCGCTGCAGCAGCACGTTGTCGATGCTGATCGAGGCTTGCCGCGACACGGCCACCAGCACGGCCAGGTCCTTTTCGGCAAACAGACCCGAGCTGATCAACGAGTCGACGTGGAGCACGCCCAGAATGCGGTCGGTGGTCATCAGCGGCACGGTCATCGACGACCGGATACCCTGCAGAACCACCGATGCCGCATTCGCAAAACGGGCGTCCAGGCGCGCGTCGGTCGACAACACGGCCTCGCGCTTGGAGATGACGTGGCGCACGATCGAGCGCGGCACATGGATCTCGCGCTCCTCGGCCGTCAGCGTCGCCCCCTGCCGCAGCTTGACGGCCACCTGGTGCAACGTCTCGGCCGGGTCGCTGCCCTTGGTGGGGTCGACGAACAGCACCACGCCGCGGTCGATGGGCAGCCACTCGAGCACACGCTTGAGCAGCCGTTCGAGCACCGTGTCGATGTCCGGGGCCGCGTGCAAATCGCCGCTGAGGGTATAGGCGAGTCGCAACTTCTCGTAGTCGGCGCGCAACATCTTGTCGTCCAAGATGAAGTCGGCCTTCTGGAAGTCGTGCGCCAGGTCGATCTGCATCGTCGCGTGGATCGACGCAGCGCCCGGCTCCTCGACCACCGGCTCTTCCACTTCGCCCAGGCGCAGCGTGTCGGCGCCCTCTTGGACGAATTTCCAGGTGGTCGAGCCGATGCGCACATTGTCGCCGTGGCGCAGGGCCACCTCGCCATCCACCATCTGGTCGTTGCAGAACGTTCCGTTGCGCGATTGCAGGTCGATGAGCTGGTAGCGAGGCAGCTTGGGGTGGCGCGAGATGATGGCGTGCTCTTTGGACACCAGGCGATCGACGATCTGCAAGGTGTTGGTCGGCTGCCGGCCGATGGTCGTCACATCGCCAAGGATGATCTCGTGCTGCCCAGGCCCGGTGCTGACTCGGACCAGCTTGGTGACGCCCATGAATCGCCTCGTACCGATCTGCTCCCACTGGAGCGCGAGCGCAACGCCCGAACTTGCCGCGGGGGCCCGACTGCCCGACTGCCGCAACTGCAACCAACGCCGTGATTTCCGCGACTTGTCGCCTGAAATGGACGGCGAAACTTGCGCCCGAGCGCAAGCGAATCGGCAGATGCTAGCATAGCGTGAGGCGCGCGCCAACGCGAATGGCAGGGCGAAGGCCCCGGCGGCGCCGATGCATTTGCGGAATTTCGCCATCCCGGCGGCGTGCGGCTACCCTGGGCACTGGGGCCGGCCCCGGCGGAGCAGCGCATGGCGGAACTACAGACAGTCAGCCGCGGCGTCGCCCCGACCGGACCCTCGCGATGGCAGGGCGGGTTGTGGCTGGCGCTGGCGGCGACGCCCGTGCTGACAGTCGCGCTTTTGGCCGTCCAGGGGCTGGCCAGCCTGGACTACCACGCCAACTTGCTGCTGGCGCCGGTAACCTGCGCCGCAAGTCTGGCTTTTGCCAGCCGAAATCTGGCGGTGTCGGGGTGGCTGAGCGGCGGCCTGGTGCTGGCCGCGCCGCTGGCCACCCTGCTGGCCCTGTCGCCCTGGCAACCCAATTGCGACATCCCCACCGGTTTGGCGTTTTGGCTGCTGGGGCCCGCAGCGGCGGCGCTGTGCGGTGCGGCCCTGGGCGCGCTGGCCCGCTGGATGGCCGGTCCCCGGCCCGCAACGAGGGCAATCCTGGCGACGGCGCTGCTGCTGCTGAGCTGTGCACCGGCGGCCTGGGCATTCCTGTCTCAGCCCCAAGTCTTTGGTGTGGCGATGCCGACCGGCTGGGTGGCGGGCGCCTTGTACGAAGACGCGGTCGCGCCGACCTGGTCGTATCTGGCCTTCCGCCTGCTGGACCTGGCCTGGGCGGGCGCCGTGCTGGCACTGGATCGGTTGATGGGCCGGCCGATGGGCGCTGCAGCGCTGGAGAAAAGCTGGCCGCACCGCGACGTGCGGGCTCCCCTACGGGCCGGTTTGGCGGGCACAGCCGCCGTGGTCGGCCTGTTGCGGGCGGAACCGGAGGGTTGGCGCTTGGATCGTGCTGCCGTAGAGCAGCAACTACCTGTCTTGCTTGAAGTTCGCGAGGGCAACCCGCCGTCGGCGCTCTGGCGCATCCATGTTGCACGGGGCGAACGTTGGCGACGCGCCAGCCAATTGCTGCAGTCGGACGTGCAGTTTCGCATGGTGCAGCTGCGGCGGTGGTTCGGCGTCTTGCCGGACACCCTGGACATCTATGCCTGGCCCGATGCCGACAGCAAGCGGCGCGGCATGGGGGCACACCGCGTCGAGATGGCCAAACCATGGCTGCGACAGATCCACTTGGTTCTTCCGGAGTTCGGCGCCAGCGTGCTGACCCACGAACTAGCGCACGTGGCGGCGGGCGAGTGGGCCGACAACCCGCTGCGGGTTCCCTTGCGGCACGGCTGGTTGCCGGATGCGCTGACCATCGAAGGTACCGCGGTGGCCGCCGAGTGGCCCCTGCGCGGCGGACTGGACCCGCACCAGTGGACGCGGGCGGCCCGGCAGCTGGGCAAGGCACCGGCGCTGGCGGACCTGCGCAACCCTGCGGGCTTCTTGCGCCAGAACAACGACCTGGCCTACACGGTCGCCGGTTCGCTGCTGCGGTGGGTGCGCGACACGCATGGCGCGGCGACGCTCCAGGCCATCTACCGCGACGGCGACGTTGAGCGGGCACTGGGTGCGCCGCTGGACGAGATCGAGCGCCGCTGGCTCGCGGCCATCGAGGCCCCAGGACAGCCGCCGCTGAGCGACGTGGACCTGGAACGGGCGCGGGCGCGCTTCGAGCCGGCCGGCCTGTTCGATCGCACCTGCGCGCTGTGCGTGGGCCGCTTCCGCGAGCAAGTCGACTTGGCCCGGCGGGCGGGGCAGGCCCGGCGGGCGACCGCGCTGTGCAGCGATCTGCTGGCACGCCTGGCCGCGGCCGGAGCCGAGCGCGACCTGGGCCTGGAGCTGACGGTGGCCGATGCCGAGGCCGCGGCCGGCCAACCGGAACGGGCACTGGAGCGGTTGCAGGGGCTTCCAGTGGCAGGGTTCAGCCGGCTCCAACGCGCAGAAGTTCTTACCATTCAGGGCGATCTGCACTGGTTGCGGGGCGCCGTGGCCGCCGCGCGCCAAGCCTGGGCCCAGGTCGGGCAGTTGCCGATTGGCGAGGGCACTCGCCGAGTCGCCGAGATCAAGACCGAGCTGGCCGGCGTGCCCCTGGCGAAGGCGCCGGCTGGGGCCCTGCTCGCCTATGGTTTTCCACCGGCGCGCCCGGAGCAGGCCGCCGCGGCGCTGGTCGAGCGGGCCGGCGATCACCCGCTGGTGCGCTACCTGGCGCTGCGGCAGCGGCTGCGCCTGGAGCAGAGCGAGCAAGCTGTTGCGGATCTTGCAGAGTTGCTGCCCAGCCTGGCCGGGCGGTGGCCCTGGACGGCGCGCGAGGCCACGCGGCTGCTGGCGCTGCACTTGGCACGATTGGGTCGCTGCGGGGCCCTGCAAGGACTGGACACCCAAGGGGAACCAGCACTGGTGCGCGCCGAATGGCGGGATCGCTGCGCGGAGTCAGCTCGCGCTGCGCTGGCGGCGCACCCACAGCAAGGCCAAGAGAGCAGCGGCGAACAACCCGGCCCCCGCTGAGACCCCGTCGCCCGGCCGCAGGTCGCAGCCGCAGCCGCGGTCGCGCTTGACGCCGCTGGCATCGATGGCGGGGGCTTTCTGTTTGAAGATCACGCGAATCGGCTTGCGTCCGCTGGGGTCGTTCTCGACCCGAATGAGCGTGCCGGCGACCAGATCGTTGAATTTGGCGCCCTCGATCACTTCGTCCCAGGCGGCGGCGCCACCCTCCAAGGCAAAGCCCTTGGCAACGCCCTCGGCCGTGTTGATGTAGAGGCGATCGCCGCCGCGGTCGAGCACTTTGGCGTTGTCGTAGATCTCGAGCTCGGCCTTCTTGATGATGGTGATGTCGGGCCGCACCACGCCCGCGGGGTCCCACTTGACCGTCGCGGTGGCCGAGCGCACCAGGTCGTCGATGGTGCCGCCGTGGATGCACGTGGCCAAGAAGGCGCGGTTCTTGGGGATCGGCACCGCCAGCGAGGTCGGCCGCGTGGGCGACGACTTGATGTACAGGTAGGTTTCGCGGACATCGTCGATCCAGGCGTCTTGCAGCATGGAGTAGAGGAAGCCCGGCGGTTTGGGCGCGGTGGCAAAGGTGTCTCCGCCGGTGTCGACTGCCGTGGTGGCTGCGGCCGGCGCCGCGGCGGGGCTGGCGGCGGCGGGCTCGGGCGCGGCCTGCACCTCGCGCGGTGTGCCCAGCCGCTCGGCAGCGCGCTGCATCACCTTCGCTTTGATGGGCGATACCGGCGGCGGAGGCTCGGCCGGGCGCGCGGCCAGTTGCCCAGCGGTGGGCACGACCGCCAGCCCCAGGGAAGGCCACATCGGGATCGCGATCGCCGCGACCACCAGCCCAGCGGTGCATCCGCGAGGCAGAATCGACAGGTTCAGGGCCATCTCGGCTCCTTTGCAGACGGGTGCAGTGCAGGCAGGCAAGCACCTGCATGGCGCGCATTTTCTGCCGCGCCGTCCGCGCCGTCAAACGACCGCCGCAAACGAGCTTGGCGGGCATCTGGTCGCCGCCCGAATTCTCGGCTATTGTCGGCGGCCGCAACCGCAAACTTGCTGAACTGGACCTGGAGGCAACATGCTCGAACCGCAGCGAATGATTCAAGACCTGATGGATCTGCGCACCCTGACCGCCACCGAAAACGGCGGACAGCGGGTCGCCTGGTCGCCGACGTGGCTCAAGGCGCGGCAGTGGTTCAAGGATCACCTGGCGCAGCTGCCGGTGACGGTGGAGCAGGATCCGGCCGGCAACCTGTGGGCGACCCTGCCCGGCGAGTCCGAAGTGTCGCTGGTGATGGGCAGTCACCTGGACTGCGTGCCCGGCGGTGGCTGGCTGGACGGCTGCCTGGGCGTGGTCGCCGGTCTGGCGGTGCTGCGCCGCTTTGCCGCGGCCGGAAAGAAGCCGCCGGTGACCATCAAGGTGGTCGACTGGGCCGACGAGGAGGGCGCGCGCTTTGGCCGCAGCCTGCTCGGCTCGGCGGCCTTTGCCGGCAACCACAGCATCGAGGCCGACCGCGGCCGCACCGATCGCGATGGCGTGCGCCTGGAAGACGCGCTGCGCGCCTGCGGCTTGGAGATCGACCGGTTCCCCGAGGCCGAGCAGTGGCGCAAGAACGTGGGTGCCTACCTGGAGTTGCACATCGAGCAGGGCCCGGTGCTCGAACAGATGGGCCTGCCCCTGGGCATCGTCACCGGCACCAAAGGCGTCGAGCGCCACGGGATCACCTTCTATGGTCAGGCCGTGCACTCGGGCGCCACCCCGATGGGGCTGCGGCACGACGCCCTGGCCGCCTGCGCCAAGCTCGCGCTGGAGATCTACAACATCGCCGGCAAGCACCAAGACGCGGTCTGCACCATGGGCAGCGTCAAGACCTTCCCGGGCATCGTGACGGCGGTGGTGGGCCGCTGCGAGGCCACCTTGGATCAGCGGGACCTGTCGCCGGACAACCTGGCGCAGATGTATAGCGAAGCCAAGGCCGCGTCGAAGAAATTTGCCGATGAACACGGCTGCACGGTCGAGTGGTCGCCGATCTGGACCATCGAGCCGATTCCATTCCACCCCGAGCTGCTCGACTTTTGCGAAGAGGCGGTGTTCGCGGCCAGCGGCACCCGCCATCGCCTGCCGTCGGGACCGCTGCACGACGCCGCCGAGGTCGCGCGCGCCGGCATCCCCACTGTGATGATCTTCACCCAGTCGGTGGGCGGCATCAGCCACAACAAGATCGAGGACACCAAGCGCGAGCACCTGGAAATGGGCGTGCGCGCGCTGGACAGCCTGGCCGACAAGACCGTGGCGTGGCTGGTGGCGAAGGGTCGCGGCAGGTAGCCAGGCTCGCTCAGCCGGTCAACGTCCTGCCACGGCAGGTGCGTCCTGGCGGCTTGCAGGCGCAGGCCACATAGTCATACGCTGCAAGGATGTTGCTGCGGTTTCCCCCAACCGCACCCATCGAAACTTGCGGGGTCTGCGTGATTCCAGTTGGCTTGGCTGGTGTGCGAGTGGCGGGTGCGCCCAAGGCGACCATGGCGCTGGCTGGACTCGCGCTGGTGCTGTCCGCGGCGCTGTGGCTCGCGCCGGATCCACACCGCGATCAGGTACTGGGCGATATCCGCGCGTTCGGCAAGGCGCACCCCACAGAAATTCCTCCCGAGGACTGCAGTGTGCCGATGGGTATGGGGCCGTGGCTCACCCAGGGGACCAAGCCGGCGTCGGCCGACTACGAGACCCTGTGCACCGACCTGCGGCAGGCCGAGCTGCGGAGTGGATCGCTCCGGCTGTCGCTAGGTTACGAGCACAATGGTCCGCTGGACTGGCTGCTGCATCCGCTGGTCTTTGCCAACCCCATTCTGGCCCTCTTGGGCTGCGCACTGCTGTTTCTGGGCGTGGGCCCCTACCTGGAAGAGCGATGGGGGCGGCCTACCTACCTCGGCCTCATCGCGGTGGCGGCCCTGGGGAGCGCGGCTGTGCGGACCCTGGTGTGCAACAGCGGCTCGCTGCCGTGGACCGGCGCCCAGGGCTGGCTCGGCGCGTTAGTTGCCGCATTTACAGTGGTTTTCTTGACAGCCCAGGTGAAGTTCGTCGCGCCCACCTGGCCGCCGCGCATGCTCACCTTGCCCGCCTGGAGCGTCGCAGCGTGGTGGTTGATGGTGCGACTGGTGGCGATGTGGACCACCGGGGCGGATCGCGCCAGCGTCATCGGCGAATTGGCCGGCTGGTTCATTGGCCTGGGAGCGGGGCTCGCCCTGCAGCTGGGGTGGCTGGAGCAGGTGCAGACCGTCGCGGGCCCCAGACTGGGCGCGGGGTTGCAGCGGATGCGGCGCCTGACCCAAAAGCCGGAAGCGGCCTCGCAGCGCGGCCAGCCGCCACCGCCCGAGCCAGAAGCCGAAGTTGCAGCCGAAGCCGAAGAGGACCCGCCGGCACGCGAGACCTTCGATTTCGAACCCGAAGCGGCGCCCGCGGATCCCCTGCCGGAATTGGCGATGCCGCGCCGAACTCCGCGCCAGCTTGCGTGGCCCGCGGAGGCGC
>JACRCU010000194.1 GCA_016218865.1 Deltaproteobacteria bacterium
GATGCCTCAGCCCCTCCCTGCGAGGGCGGCGGCGTGGTCGTCGGGTCTGGCTTGGTCGTCATACGTGCTCCTTGCCGATCTCCTCTCCGGCAGGGGTTTTCTTACCCTGTCCGTGTCCAGGTTGGCGAGGGGGGCAGAGTAAAAACCCGCGCGCCCAGGACAGTGCCGCTCTCACGTTGATGTCTCCGAGGCTGTAGCCGAGCATGACCGTGGAAGACTCTGCGACCAGCAGAGTTAGCTTGAGCTGGCGGTACTCAAGCGGGCCAAAGAGGCCAACATAGTCTTCTTCCGTTACCACAATGGACTCCGGCCGGCGCCGGTGCCCATGTAGGTGATATATGGGAACCAACTTTGTGCTCGGGAGCAGGAAGTTTTCCGGAAGTAGGCTTGTCGAACGGTCGAAAAGGGCTTCCAAGATGAAGTCGTAATTCGTTGTTACGATCCACGATGGCGAAACCTTTGCGAGCACTGCCTTGTAGGGGGCCCGCAAGAGGGGATCTGGCTGCAAGTTGGTCTTGGTGGCGATCGCCTGCCGCACCTCGTTTAGTGCCGATTGTCCTACCAGGTCAGGATCACTTCCCGTAGGCGCCAACTTGAGCATCTCGCGCGCTCTGAGCTCCACCAGTGATGACGCGACCTGCGGGAACGACTTTCCGAGCACGGCCGCAGCATCTCCGAAATCAAAAGCTATATTCAGCTCACCGCAAACTTCCTGTAGGAGCTTCTTGAAGTTGGGCGCCCGACCGTTCGTCAGCGCAATCGAAAACCCTGTCCCCACGAACAGTCCTAGATACCCATCGAGGGCCGATTTCGCTAGTCGTTTGAATACTTCATCTCTTGTTGGCGCCTGGGCCATGTCAACCTCCAAATTCCAATGTGTTGCCCAACACTACCGCTCGCCCGAAGTTTTGCTCTGGCCGAAACGCGCGGCCAACCCTGGCGCGCTTTCCACACATTCGATCCCTAAATTACCCCACAACCCAACCCCCACCTTCAACCACCCGCGCCGCCCCAAACGTAGCCAAGCTACTCAGCAACAGCTCAACCGCCTCGACCCGCGCCCCCTCGAACGCCTCCGCCAGCTCGACCGCGCTTCGCGGCGCCTTGGCCCGCGCCAGCTCCGCCTGCAGCTGATCCAGCGCCTCGCCGGGTTTGCCCGAGAACTTCGGCCGCTTCACCGGCGCCACGTCTTCCTCCGCCTCGCCTTCCGTCAGCTCCAGCGTCCCGACCTGCACGGCCTTGCCGCCCTGCGGATTCTGGAACTCGGGCCGCAGCCAGCGAATCAAGCCCTTGCGCTCTTCTTCGGCGCGCTCGGCGTTCAGGTCGACCAGCCGTTGCAAGATGGCCTCGTCGTCCAGGTCGTGCGGCCAGCCGTAGGCGTCGAACACGGCGGCGTCCAGGTCGTTGTGAATCTGCAAGAGCAGGGTGCACAGGCCCTTTTCGTGGATCGCGCGCTCCTTGTCGGTGAGCGGCCGGCCGGCGCGCAGGGCTTCCAGGACGTTGTACATGCCGGTCAGGGTGAGGTCCGGGTGCAGGGACTGCTGGCGCTTGCGGTGGGCGTCCAGGCGTTCGCCGAGGTCGCGGATGCGGGATTGCTGGTCGGGGGTGGCGGCGGGGAAGGGAAACTTTTCAAAGCATTCTGAATTGTTGTAGTTGGGCCGGTCCTCCAAGTGGCTACCAGATGCGAGCGCGAACACCAGATGTACTCGGCTCGTAAGGCAGCCAAGGCCGAAGGCATCGGCATTAGCTATCGCAATTACTTTCGAATCGGGCAGGTCGGCGCCATTCAAGAACACAAAGGCCCGGTGCTTGGCCGTGCGGCAAGTAGCAATGTACCTGGGCAGTCCTTGGATTGCGATCCGGAGACCCCGCCGCGCCTCCGCGAATAGCCACCAGTTCCGGCGATAGACTTCGCGATTGTTCAGGTCGCGCTCTGGCTTCACCTTCTCCAGGACCCACTGGTACGCGGCCGGGTACGTTGCCCAGGCCTCCTCGCTCGTCAACCCAAAGAAGTCAATTGCGAATAGCTCGCGACGCCGGTCTGCAATGTCCTTCCCATTCCAGTATGGGCGGAAGCAAGCAGCAAGCTCGCCCGCCTGGGCCTCGGAGAGCTTGGCGGCGGTCTCCCTGGGCACTAGGAATCCTGCGCCGACTGGCGTAACCCCCATGAATGAAAGCCCCCGATTTCCGCGAAGCTGCACCGCCGCGGCGACATTGGGGCCGACTTTGAGGTCAGGGTGGATCGCACCCAGGCGCTCCGCTATCACAACTTCGACTTCGCCGTCCGTCCTGGAACTCTCTGCGACAACGGCCGACAGGACACCATCGCCGGTTCCGCGAACGGCCGATGTCATGGCCACGCGCACTGCTGCTCCCTCGGTGCTGTCCACCCAGGGATGGTCCGGAATCGCGAAGGCAAGACGTACTTCCTTTCCCGAGTGGTCCGCGATGACCTGCCGATTAAACGTCTGCGTAATGCTATTCGTAGTAATGAACCCAAACTGCCGAATTCCCCCAGCCCCAAGCACCTTCGCGGCCGCGTGCCACCAGTACATCACAAAATCAATCGTCTCCGGCACCTCCGACCACGCCGCGCGCAACGCCTCCACGTACCCGTCGCCCAGCGCAGTCCGCATGCGCTTGTTGCCAATAAACGGCGGATTCCCCACAACAAAATCCACCTTAGGCCACTCCGCGCGCCGCGCATTTGGATACGCATACAGCACCCGCCGCTTCGACTCATCCGGCACATCCAGCCCGGTCACCGGATGCTTCTTGGTGCTCACGCCATCCCAGACCGTCTTCAGCGAGCCGTCCGGTTCCAGCACCGGTACGCCTTCCAGCGGCCGCCCCTCGGGGCCATCCCAAGCCAACACCGCGTCGCGGTTCTCGATGTTGCCCAGCTTCTCGAGCACCGACCGCTCGCGAAGCTTGCGCGCCAGTTCCGGGTCGTTGCTGCTCAGGTTCTTGGCCTGCCACTGCAAGTAGCCGATCCACAGCACGGCCTCGGCAATCACCGCCGCCCGCGGGTTGACCTCGATGCCCAGGAACTGCCGCGGGTGCACGGACTCGCCGCCACCTTCGCGGATTCCGCGCGGCGGCATGCCCAGCTCGGCCCGCAAGTCGTCGATGGCCTGCTGCACCTCGCCTTCCAGCCGCTTGAGCAAGTCCAATGTCACATACAGGAAGTTACCCGAGCCGCACGCCGGGTCCAGGATGCGCACCGCGCACAGGCTCTGGTGGAAGCGTTCGAGCACCGGCAGGCCCGTACCGCGGCGCATCGCCTCGTAGGCCGTCGCCTCGGCCTGGGCCTTGCGCCAGTCGGCCCGCAGCGGCTCGATGACGGTCGGGTTGACCAGGCGCTCGACATAGGCGCGTGGCGTGTAGTGCGCGCCCAACTTGTGCCGTTCGGTCGGACTCAGCGCCCGTTCCAGCAAGGTGCCGAAGATCGCCGGCTCGACCTGCGACCAGTCGCGATCGGCGGCCTTCTTGAGCAGCGCGATGTGCTCGGCCCGCAACGGCAGCACGAACTGTTGCGAAAACAGCTGGCCGTTGAACTTGCGCACCGGCGGCGCGTCCTTGAGCACCAGCGAGAAGTCGACGCCGGTGTTCATCTCTTCCCACAGTCGCCCCAGCCAGGCCGAGAAGGCGTGCGGTTGGTGCGCGGCCCGATCCAGCAGTTCGGCGAAGGCGCCCGCCGGCAACAGGCCAACATCCTCGGAAAACATCGTGAACATACACCGCATCAAGAACTGCGCCACCGCCTCGGGCGAATGGCCGCCGCCCCCTTTCTCAACCGGCATTTCCAGGAGCTTGGCCAGATCGGCCAGCACCTCGGCGGCCTCGCGCGACACCCGGGCGGCGTGGCGCGACGGATCCAGACTCTCGGGGTTGGTCCAGATCGTCGCCAGGAGCTGGCGCACCTCGGGGTCCGCCAGCGTCGGCGTGACGCGCCCAGCCGGCGACTCGTGGTAGATGCGGAAGCGCTCGCGCGACGGGAATTGGGTGTAGGCCTTGCCGTCGCGGGCAAAATTCGACCACACCTCGATGCAGTGGCCCACATCGACCACCAGCAGGAACGGCGGCGGGCGGTGGCCCGCTGGCAGGATGGTCACGTAGCGTTGGGCCTGGGCGCGCGCGGCGGCCATCTTCTCGTGCCACTTGGCGCTGTCGCGGAGGCCGATGCCCTTCTTGACGGGTCCGGTCGGCGCGAGGAGGTTGTCGAAAAGCCCGTTTTGGAGCGGCGCCTCGCCGACGCCCTGCTTGGCCTCCAGGACAAAGGCGTCCTGGTGGTACAGATCGATGCGCAGCGGCGGGCCGTTCTTGTCCAGGTACGGATCGCGCACCGGCATCTCGAACACGTAGTGGTTCTTCGCCTCTTCGGCCTGCAGCGGAGTGGGCCGCGGCACGTCCAGCAGATCGCACAGCTCGCCCAGGTAGGTTTGCGAGTTGGCCAGCTCGCCGCCGCCAGAGTCGCGCCAGCGTTTGACGAATGCAGCGACGCGGGCTGCATCGGCGTTGGCGGTGTCCGCATTGGATGTTGCGGGAGACGTGGGAAAAGCGGTCACAGGTGCCTCCTTGGAGCGGCGCGAGGCTGCCATCCTGCTGTGGGCCTGTCAATTGGGTGCGACCACTCGGCGTCGAGTCCGTGGCGCGCATCGCCGACCCGCAAAAACCTTGACACCACAAACACCCAGCGCTAAATCCACCGCAACGGCATATAGCCGCAGGCTCAGCAACAAGGACCGCACGCCCAAGCCGACACCCCCAAGGCCAGGCAGCAAGACCAAGGAGGAACGCCCCATGATTCCAGCCAATTTGACCGCATCCAAGCTCATCTCGTGCGGAGGCAGTTGGTTCACCCTCCTCGCCTCGACCACCCCCGAAGCCACGGTGGCCTGGGCGGCCTTGAACAGCCGCGGCTACACGAGCAAGGGCAAGGGCGACGGAAAGGGCGAAGCCACAGGCAAGGATCACCACGCAGAAGGCAAAGCCTTGTACGACGCCTTCCTGGCCAGTGCCAGCCAGCGCAGCGGTGCCGGCGTGGTGCGCAAGACCGGCAAGCAGACCGCCGACGGTCAGGCGGGCGCCCTGCGGACCTGGCTCCGCGCCAGCCACGCCGAGGTCATCGCCATCAAGCGCGGCGCCACCAATCCCGCGCTGGCCGGCCTGCCGACCCTGGGCGAGGTGACCACCACCAGCGGCCTGTTGCTGTCGACGCAGGACTTCTTGGCCTTCCTCAGCGACAAGGGCGTGCAGGCCGCGCTGGCGCCGTACCACATCGGTGCGGCCGAAGTCGCTGAAGGCAAGCAGCTGCTGGCAGCGTGGGAGAAGGCCCGCGGCACGCTCTCGGCCGCCCGCGGCAGCGAGACCAACATCCAGCGCAGCAACATCGGCGCCCGCGAAGCCTTTGCCGAGTGGCTGGGCACGTGGTGGGGCATCGCGCGGGTCCGGCTGGCCGACCAACCCGGCGTGCTGGAAGCCCTGGGCGTAGCCGGCAAGGCGCGCCGCAAGAAGAGGAACGGCGAACTGGCGCCGCAGAACGTGGCGGGGAAAGTGGGCGAAGGGTAATTCGGGGCGAGGAAGGGCTGATCCGACGCGAGGAACGGCTGATCCGACACGCGGGACGGCTGATCAGACTCGCGGAACGACCGATCAGACACGAGGAAGGACCGATTCGACACGCGGAACGACGGATCGGACACGAGGAACGACTGATCGGACACGAGGGAAGCGTGATCAAGGTCCTGGATCCAGCGATCCGAGGCAAGGAATCGGTGCTCGGAAGCGCGGAACCGCAAATCGGGCGGACGGATCGACGGATCAACACGGATGCTGGGCTGATCACCGGTCGACCTCGGCGAAACGCGCGAGCCCCGCGGCCAAACACCAATCCCGAACTGGGCGGCGGGGGACAAGCCCCACGCCCTACGGCGCTTTTCGCAGACTCCGGCCAAGCAACGAGCGCGGCTCACGTTCCCGGCCACCCCTTGGGCAGCGGCCCGAACAGTTCGCCCATGGTCAACACCACCTCGTCGAACGGCGGTAGAGCCAGCGCATCACCGTCGGTATATCCGCCGTGGTAGCGCCACGTATCGCCGACCAGTTCCAGCACCTCGACCGTTCGCTCTTGCGGATCCACCAGCCAGTACCAGGGGATACCGGCCTCGCGGTACACCTTGGACTTCACGCCGCGGTCGTAGTGGCTGTTGGTCGGCGAGGCGATTTCGCAAGCCCAGTCCGGGCGCAGGTCGATGGGCCAATTGTCGGTCAGGTCGGGCATGCGGTCCTTGCGCCAACCGGCCAGGTCGGGGCGGACGATGCGGTGCGGGGTCAGGCGCACGTCGGGCTCGGCCAGGATCCACCACGCCGAGCTGGCGCCGTTGTAGCCTTGGTCGAGCGCACCTCCGAGCCGCGTCATGCAGTAGCCGTGTCGCAGGCGATGTGTCGCGCGCACGTAGGGCCGGCCATCGATGAGCTCGGGCATTTCCTTTTCGGGCATTTGCACGATGTCCTCCCAAGTCATGCGCCGCTTGCCCTCCATTCGCTACCTCCGGCCACATCCCCTGATTCGACCCGCCACCACTCCTACCACCCCACCTGCGCCCGCGTCAAAATCGCCAGCTCGGTCGCGCGGTTTCCGATCTTCCCCGCCGCGTCGCGGTGACCGCCCACAAAGGTCGTGCGCTCCAGGTCGGCAAACAGCCGCACGTGCTGCGACCAGTGCCAGTGCAGGCCCGCGCTCCAGCCGTCGGCCACTGGCGCCGAGGTGCCGAAATCCACCCAGCGGTTCAGGTCAGCCGTGTCGACCCGCAGATGGCTCCAGCGCGCCGCCAGCTCCAGCGCGCCCCAGCCCGGCTGCCCCAGAGTCAGCGGGTGCGCGGGTTGCACGCCCTCCCACGCCGCGGTGCCGCCCACGACATAGGCCACGGCCATCTGCCAGGCGTCGGCACGCAAGGTCCCCGTGTCGCTGCCCTTTTGCACCTGCTCACTGCTGCGGACCCACTCGGCCAGCAGCGCCGCCGGGCCCGCGTGCCAGTAGGTGTGCACGGTGGCCCGCTGGCGCACGCCTTTGGCCATGACGCCGGGCAGGCTGGTGGTTTGGCCGGCGCTGTCCTTGCCGGTGCTGGCTTGGCGGACGCTGAAAAAGGTGTTCTGGCCGGTGGTTTTCCAGGCAGTCAGGCCCGGCGCGGTGGCGGTGCCGGCCTGGTCGCCCCAGCTGACAGCGGCGCCGACGAGCAAGCCGCTGAGCCAAGCCGCGTCGCTGTGCAAGAACGGTGTGGTGTAGAGCCGCCCGACCACGTCCTTGCCGTCGCCGCTGTCGCCGTCGGCACTGCTGCTGTTGGCGGCGCCGTCCAAAGCGGCCAGGGCGTAACCCAGGCGCTTGCCGAGCACTTCGCCGTGGATCTTGATGCCCACGTCGCGGTTGGGCACCAGCACCGACGGGTAGGCGCGCTCGGCAAACCCCAGCGCCGCACCCGAGCGCAGCCGCTCCAGACCGAACGGCGAATGGAACTTGCCCACCTGCACTTGCAGGCCGTCGGCCACGCGCACGTTGGCCCACGCGTCCATCAACGTGGTGGTGCCTTGGCCAAAATCGACTACCAGCTGCGCGGTGATCAGGTTGCCCAGCTTGGCGGCAAAGATGGGCCGGGCGCGGCGAATCACCTCCTGGTCGGTCAGCTTGCCGGCGGCGTCGCCCAGGAAGGTGCGGGTATCGGCCTGCACGAGTCCGCGGAATTGCAGCTGGACTTGGCGGTCGCCGGAGCGCAGCAGCAGCTCGGGGCCCAGCTTGGCTGGCAAGGCGGCGGGCGCGTGGACCTCGGCAGGCGTCGCCGGCTGCGGCAGGTCGCTGGGCGGTTGGGCCAGGGCAGGGGCTGCAAGTGCCAGCAATCCAAAGCTGATCCGAGTCAGCACGCTCCATACTTGCATCAAGGCTTGGCGGGCACAGCGGCGCCGGTTCGCGCCCGGATGCGAGCGCTGGAGTGGCCGTGCGAACAGGGACGTAGGGGGCGAGGCTCTCATGCCCGCAAGCCTAGCCCAGTACGTCGGGTCTGCGCCAGGGGACCGCAGCGGCCGTGCCGCGTTTGCCGGTCGCTACTGCCGCGCCGTCACCTGATCGAACACCCCGCCCTCGGCAAAGTGCTGAGCGTGCAGCTTCTTCCAGCCGCCGAGCTGCGCCACGGTGTCGAGCTGCAGGGCCGGAAAATCGGCGCGGTACTTCGCCGCCACGTCCGGGTCGCGCGGCCGGAAGTGGTGGCGCGCGGCGATGGCCTGGGCCTGCGGCGTGAACAGAAATTGCAGATAAGCTTCGGCCACTTTGCGCGTGCCGTGCCGCTCGACGATGCGGTCCACCACGGCCACCGGCGGCTCGGCCAAGATCGACGAGCTGGGGATCACGACTTCGTACTGGCCGCGGCCCAGCTCGCGCTGCACCAGCAAGGCCTCGTTTTCCCAGGCGAGCAGCACGTCGCCGATGCCCCGCTGGGCAAAGGTCAGGGTCGCGCCGCGGGCACCGGTGTCCAGGATCGGCACGTTGGCGTACAGCTTGCGCAGGAATTCCTTGGCTTTCGGCTCGTCGCCCCGGTACTCGCGCAAGGCCCACGCCCAGGCTGCCAGGTGGTTCCAGCGCGCGCCGCCCGAGGTCTTGGGATTGGGCGTGATCACCTGCACGCCCGGGCGCACCAGGTCGGCCCAGTTGCGGATGGCCTTCGGGTTGCCCTTGCGCACCAGCAGCACGATGGTCGACGTGTACGGCGCGCTGTTGTGCGGCAGTCGCGCCTGCCAGCGCGGGTCGATGAGGTTGCCCCTTTCGGCAATGGCATCGATGTCGTGGGCCAGCGCCAGGGTCACCACGTCGGCGGCCAGCCCGTCGAGGACCGAGCGCGCCTGCTTGCCCGAGCCGCCGTGCGACTGCTGCACCTTCAGGGTGTCGCCGGTCTGCTTCTGCCAGTAAGCCGCAAACGCTGTGTTTACGTCCTGGTACAGCTCGCGGGTCGGGTCGTACGACACGTTGAGGAGCTTGACCTCGGCGGCCTGGGCCGCGGTCGTCCACGCCATCGCTGCGATGAGCAGGGTCAAAAGCCATGAAGTCTTCATTCGATTCTCTCCTGATTCGAGTGGGCCAATTGGCCGGGCCCAAGGTGCGGTTGGTTGTGGGGAACGGGAAGGTTGGGCTACCACGCCAGCTGGGCGCGGGTCAGGATCGCCAGTTCGCGCGGCCGGTTGGCGACATGGCCCGCCGGGTCGCGGTCGCCGCCGGCAAAAGTGGTGTGCTCCAGGTCGGCCAGCAGGCGCAGGTGCTGCGACCAGTGCCAGTGCAGGCCGGCGGTCAGGCTGTCGGCCCGCTGCGCCGAAGCTTTCGAGTCGGCCCAGCGCTCCAGGTCCACGCCGTCCACGTGCAGCCGACTCCACCGCGCGGCGAGCTCGATGGCTCCCCAGCCCGGCTGGCCAAGGGCAAAGGGTTGGCTGGGTTGCACGCCGTTCCAACTGGTGTTGCCGCCCACCACCCACGCCACCGCCGCTTGCCAGGCGTCGGTCTTCAAGCTGCCGGTATCGCTGCCTTTCTGCACGTTCTCGGCGGTGTGCACCCACTCGGCGAACAGCGACAGCGGCCCGCCGTACCAGTAGCCGTGCAGGGTCACACGCTGGCGCACGCCGCGCGCCACGACCGCGGGAGTCGTGGTGGTCTTTCCAGCGCTGTCCTTGCTGGTGGCCTCGGGGCGCACCCGATAGAAGGCGTTCTGGCCCGGGGTTCGCCACGGACTCAGCCCCGGCGCCGCCGCCGTGCCGTCCTGGTCACCCCAGCTCCAGGCGCCGCCCACCCGCAGTTCGCGCAGCCAGGTTCCTGTACTGTGGATGAATGGAACGGCATAGAGTTGCGCGATCAGATCCTTGGAATCGCTGGTGTCGCCGTCGACGCTGGCCCCGTCGGGGGTGCCGTCCACCGCCGCCAGCGCGTAGCCGAGCCGCTTGTCCAGCACTTCGCCGTGCACCTGCAAGCCCAGGTCGCGGTTTGGCGCTAGCTGGGTAGGGTAGGCCCGCTCCACGAAGCCGAGCACCGCCGCCGACCGCAGCCGCTCCAGACCAAATGGCGACTTGAACTTGCCCACCCGCACTTGCACGGCCTCGCTCAAGCGGAAGTCGAGCCAGGCATCCTGCAGGACCGCC
>JACRCU010000214.1 GCA_016218865.1 Deltaproteobacteria bacterium
GATTGGCTCGAGCTGCAGGAGCGGCGCCCGAGTGAGGGCGCGGTGAAGCGGTGGATGGTGCGTTTGGTTGAGGTGGGGGAGTAGCGCTGGCGGCACGACCGGTGGCCGCTGCGCTGGCGACGAAGCCAATTTGGCCAGTAGGTTGCGCCATGAGCGGTAGGTGCGTTTTGCCCCCGCCGAATACTCCCGTTTGGCCAGGATCCTGCGCGGGGACCCTGCCGGGTTGTGGGTGCGGCACTGCGCAGGCCCGAGTTGGTTGCGGACAGGCTTCTCACCTGTCCAATGCGGTCGCGTGAGCCGATTCGAGGTTGCGCAGCGGCGGTCTTGTCCGCGTTGGGGCGCTTGTCTCTGGGCGCCCGGTTCGTCGACCTGGCCAAATAGCCCGACTTACGTGGTCGTCTCGTACGCCGCGTGTGGCGTGGCCTTGGCAGGCGCTACATTTCCCATCGCGCCACGGTCTTGCGGGCCGCTCCGCAAGCGCTATCATCCCTTGCCGTCGCCAATGACGGCTACCGGTGCTCTGCGATGACCGTCGCCCTCATCACCCCGGCCATGCTTGCATGGGCACGTCAGCGCTCGACGATGCCTGTAGACAGCGTTGCCAGCAAGCTGAAGGTGCCCGCCGCACGGATCGAGGACTGGGAGGCCGGTCGCCAGCGGCCGACCTTTCGCCAGGCGCGCGACCTTGCCGGTTTGCTGCATGTGCCCTTTGGTTACTTCTACTTGGCTGCACCGCCGGAGGAGCCTCTGCCGGTTGTCGACCTGCGAACGCTGGCAGGGGCGGCGCCGGCGCGGCCGAGTACCGCGCTTCGCGACGCACTGAGCGATGCGGTGGGCAAACAGGAATGGTACCGGGACCTACTCGAAGATCACGGGGCCGAACCGGTTTCTGTCGTTGGCAAGTTCGCGGGCAGCGGCGATGTGGAGGCAATAGCTGCGAGCATCACCGCTTCGCTCGGCGTCGCCCTGGAGCGTCGCGCCGCCTTGCGCGGTTGGGAAGAGTGCCTATCGGCCTTGATGGCGGGGGCCGAAGCCGCTGGCGTGACCGTCATGCGTTCGAGCGTGGTTGGCGCCAATACGCACCGTCACTTGGATGTCGAGGAGTTTCGCGGCTTCGCGCTATGCGACCGGTTCGCGCCGATCGTCTTCATCAACGGCGCTGATGCCAAGGCTGCCCAACTTTTTACCCTGGTTCACGAGCTGGCGCACATTTGGATTGGGGTCAGCGGCGTGGTGGACGCGGACCTCCAGACTGCGGGTGCAGACCGGGCCACCGAGCGACTGTGCGACACAGTGGCGGCCGAAGTGCTGGTGCCCAAGGCGGATCTGGCGAGCCAATGGCAGCCGGCACAAGGCCTCGCGGGCAACCTGGACCGCCTGGTCCGGCGCTACAAGGTCAGCGGTATTGTCGTGGCTCGCCGTGCGGCAGACCTCGGCCTGATCCCGCGCGACGAGTTTGCCGCCTTCTTGGCGGCCGAGAAGCAGCGCTGGCAGGCGATCCGCGACCAAAGCAAGGACGGCGGCGGCAACTTCTACGCGACAGTGGCCGTGCGCAACGGCAGGCACTTGACCACGGCACTGGTCCGGGCCGCAGTCGGCGGCGAGTTGTTGCTTCGCGATGTCGGAGCGTTGCTTGGCATTCGTCCCGATGCCATCACACGGTTGGCCCACGAGCTTGGGGTCGGGTGATGGCCGCCTACCTGCTCGACGCCAATGTCCTGATCGAGGCGTGGAACCACTACTACCGGCCGGAGTTCTTGCCAGGCTTCTGGACGTGGGTCGACGAGCAGCAGCAGGCGCGAACGCTTCGGACTACGCAGTCGGTGCACGCGGAGCTGAGCGGCGATGGCCCCCTAAGTGATTGGATTCTCGCGCGAGGCAAGGGTTGGGTTGTGCGCGAAGACGACGAGGCGACCCAGGAGACGTTTGCGCGGATTGTCGGCTTCGTGAATTCGGACCCCCGCTGGTCGCCCCGCGCCCGCGCGGACTTTCTGCGCGGCGCCGATCCGTGGGTCATTGCCGTGGCCGCGGTCCAGGGCATGACCATCGTCACGTTGGAGCGAAATGATCCTACCACGCGGAAGAAGGTGCTGATTCCGGTGGTGGCGGCGGAGTTTGGCGTCGCGACGGTCAACACGTTCGAGCTGTTGCGGCGGTTGGGGGCGCGGCTGGGGTGATGCGCACTTTGTTGATCCGCACTGTGGCCGAGCGAGACAGCGTGCGTTCCGCGGCGCAGGCGGAAACCGGCAATGAGTCCGCATCGGATCGATTTGGCATGCCCCCGCACCTCAGAGACGAGGACGTCCGCACAATCGCGATTGCCCAAGAGCCGGCCGGCTTCCGCTCGCGGCTGGCAGGGCGCGAATTGCGTATGAAGTGCGACAACCTTCTGCGGGCCCGGCCGAACTATCCCGTCTACCTGGACTGGGCGGGCATCGGCATCTGTTCGACGAGTTTTGCCGACGAGCTGGTGGGCCGGCTGTTCGTCGAGCTTGGGCCCATGTCGTTCAGTGCGCGGATCCGGCATCGGAACATGGCGCCGACGGTACAGGCGATTGTGGATACCGCGGTGATGCAGCGGGTGGCGCAGCAGTTGGCGGGGAAGGGGTGATCGAGCGTGCGCGGTGGAGCGGCCAGCGCGGAGGCATGGCCGCTACACCCTGCTGCAGGCGGTGGCGGGAACCTGGTTGGCGGCGCGGGTCTGGCGACATTCAAAAGCCGTCATTGCGGCGAAAGCCGCAACCTAGGTGGGAGTGTCGAAGCGTGCCGGGGACTTGGCGCTGCGGGGGCTGCAGGCCGCTCGCGTCGGGCAACGTCTTGGTTCGTGCCGCCCTTGTTTGCGCGGCTTGTCGTTTTGCCCCCGCCGGAAGCTCCCGTTCGGCCAAGTTCCTGCGCGGGGACCCTATCGGGCTGCGGGCGCGGCACTGCGTGGGCCCAGTCTGGGTGCACACGCGTCTCCGTGCCTGTTCGTGAAGTCGCTCGTGTCGGCTTGCGGCGGCGCAGCGGCCGCCTTGCCCGAGTAGGGGCGCTTGTCTCTGGGCGCCCGGTTTGGGGGGGCGGTTTGCGGAAGGGCGTGTTCCCGCAGGCCTGTTTGCGGAAGCGCAGCGGTCGTGTATGTGCGGGTGAGGACGACCGTCCCGGGCGTCAAGTTGGTGAGGCTGCGATTGGCGGCGCAGTTCTGGCGACATTCAAGAACCGTCATTGCGGCGAAAGCCGCAACCTAGTCGGTAGTGTCGAAGGGTGCCGGGGACTTGGCGCTGTGGGGGTCAGAGGCGGCTCGCGTCGGGCAATGCGCCGGTTTGTGCCGCAGTGGTCGGCGCGGACTGTGGTTTGGTCCCCGGTTTGGTCCCCGGCGCCTGAATGAAGGCCCGGCAGCTGAAGCTGCAGGCTCAGGTCTGCCAAGCCCGCCTCCGCCTGAAGATCCCACACAAAGTCATGTCGTGGCAGTGCTTCACGGGACTACCTGCCCGCGAGGCGACGCCGTTCGCCGGGGGATCGACATTTTCCCCGGGTCGCGGTTTGCTGTCGGCATGAAAACCTACGCTTCCAGCCAAGTTCCACCGCAGGCTCCAGCAGCTGGGGCGAGCGATAGCCCCCCGTTTTCCTTTGCGGACGAACTGCGCGATTGTCGGTTTGGCGACAAGCGCCTGGTGACGCGGGCCGTGCGCATCGCCGATGCTTCGCTAGCCCATCCGGAGTCGTCCATTCCGACCTTGTGCGGTACTGCAAGCCAAGCGGAGGGGTTGTACCGGTTTGTCGCTAATCCTGCCGTTTCAGCTGAGGAAATCGTCCGCGTGCACGGGCAGGCTACGCTGGAGCGCACCGGCGACCGCTCCGTGCTCGTCATCAGTGATTCCAGTACCTTCGGCTACGGCAAGGACTCCAAGCGGACAGGCCTGGGGCCGACCACCGACCAAGGACAGGGGTTTATGGCCCACACTTCGCTGGTCGTCGACGAGGCGACGGGGATGCCGCTGGGTCTGTTGGCGGTGCACACATGGGTACGACCACCCGATGTCGCTGTTGATGCAGCCAAGCTGGTCGATGCCGATGGCAAGGCGCGTTACGGCACCAAGCGGGGCAAGCCGCGCAAGAAACCGGCCAAGAAGCAGGACGACCCGACCAACGAGTCGGCGCGCTGGCTGAAGCAGGCGTTACTGTGCAGCAAATTGCTCGGGGATCGGCCGCATATCCATATCTCGGACCGTGAGTCCGACATCTATATGTACATCGACGGCCTGGTCCGCGCTGGCCGACGCTTTGTCGCGCGCGTCAATCACGACCGCGCAACGGCGCAAGGGCACCTGTTCGAGGTTCTTGACGGCCAACGCGTCGAAATGACGCGCACGGTCCATGTCGGCCAGCGCGCAACGCCCAAAGGCACCGAGCAGCGAAAGGTGCACCCCGAGCGCGCGGCGCGCGAAACGACGCTGGCCATGAGCGCAGGCACGGTTACCATGCTGCGTGGGAGCAAAAACCCGCGGACCTGCGCCAAGCAAATGCAAGTCAACGTCGTGCTCGTGCGCGAGATCGACCCGCCGGCCGATGTCGAGCCCATCGTCTGGCGGCTCTACACCAGCGAACCGGTGGACACGGCGGAAGCGATTGCCCGCGTAGTCGACGCCTACATGGCGCGCTGGCTGACCGAGGAGCTGTACAAGGCCCTGAAAACGGGCTGCTCCTTTCTCGACCACCAACTGGAAAGCTATGAGGCCCTACGCAAGCTGCTGTCCGTGTTGCTGGTGGTGGCTTGGAAGCTACTGGCGCTGCGCACTGTGGCGAGGGTGGCGCCCCAAGCGCCAGCTACGGCAGTGCTGACACCGCTGCAAGTCCGGCTCCTTAAGGCCTTGCACGATCGCGACCATCCAAAAAGTCCGCTGCCGTCGGCGCCGACCGCCAAACAAGCCGTGTACGCGGTCGCCGGACTGGCGGGACACTTCAAGAGCAACGGCGACCCGGGCTGGCAGACCATCGGCCGCGGCCTGCAGCGACTGCTTCAGGCCGAACACGACTACCACGTCTTCTTGGACATGCACGAAGCGAACGCCGGAGCATCAAGCTCTTGAACCCATACAGCAAACGCAGGAGACGCCATGCACCAAAGCCACAAGCCAACGAACCACTCGCCGACGACCGGACCGCCGGCAGTCGGCGAGGCCAGTGCCAGAAACTGGACTACGCCGCTTAGCGCGTTTGGACCCACGTCGGGGCGCTGAGCCAGGCAGATGACACCGGCGGATGGCGGGCTGCACGCGACGGGACAGAAGCTGGCCTTGGAAATTGCGATCAATCTTCAGGCCTCCGCGGGCTGGCTTCTGGCGATACGACGGCCCTTGCGCGGGTGCATGAAGACCTGCGACATTCCAAAAACCGTCATTGCGGCGAAAGCCGCAACCTAGGCGGGAGTGTCGAAGCGTGTCGGGGACTTGGCGCTGTAGGGGCTGCAGGCCGCTCGCGTCGGGCAACGTCTTGGTTCGTGCCGCCCTTGTTTGCGCGGCTTGTCGTTTTGCCCCCGCCGGAAGCTCCCGTTCGGCC
>JACRCU010000215.1 GCA_016218865.1 Deltaproteobacteria bacterium
CGCCGGCCCAGCAGCCGCAGCATGGCGTCGTCGAAGCTCTGGATGCCCAGGCTCAGGCGGTTGACCCCATGATACTTCAGCACTTGCAGCTTGTCGCGGGTGATGGTCTCGGGCGAGCCCTCGATGGTCAGCTCGATGCCGGGCTGCAGGCGCACCGTGGCATGCAAGTGCTCGAAAAGTCGGTCGAGCTGCGCGGCAGTTTGGAAGGTGGGGGTGCCGCCGCCGATCATCAGCGAGCGCACCGGGCTGCGTTCGTCCAGACTGGACCAGCGCGCGGTGATTTCCTTTTCCAGGGCCCGCAGATACCGCTCGGCCTGCTCGTCCGACGGGTTGACCTCGATGGCGTAGTGGCAAAAGGTGCAGCGCCCGGTGCAGGCAGCGATGTGCACGTACAGGCACAGCGGCCCCGGCGGCTCGGCCAGGCGATCGGCCACCAGGTCGCTCGCGGCGTGGTCGCGCGCCACCTCGGGCGGCACGATGTGGACCAGCAGGTTGTACTGCCCCGGATCGCGCCGCAACCCCGCGCGCGCCATGCGGTCCAGGCCGAGCGCACCCAGGTCGGCGCGGAGTTGCTCCAGGGTCGGCAGGGGTCGGCTCAAGCTTCCTCGGCGCTAGAAGGGGGAGTCGGCATGGCCGGTGGGGACCGCCTGCGCAGCGCCCGCGGCATCATCGGCGGCCTGACCAGCGGCGGCAAGCCGCATCGCCCAGTGCACCAGCACGCCTTCGGGCAGCTCGCACTGGTTGATCGGCGGCGGCTGCAGCACCGCGCCGGGCAGCTGCGGTTCCGAGAACTTGCGCAACAGCGCCGCCTCGTCGCCGATCTCGCCGCGCGCCAGCGTCTGCCGGTACAGATCGGTGCCCGGCAGCGGCAAGGGAAAGTGAACGGACACCCGCACTTGCATCTCGCGCACGAACCGCTCGGTGGCGGCCAGACTGTCCTCGGTCTCGCCAGGCAGGCCCACGATGAGAAAGCCCGAGATGGCGATGCCGTGCTTGCGCGCCAGCTCGATGCAGCGGCGGTTCTGCGCCACTTCGGTCTTCTTGTTGGCCAGCGACAGCACCATGTCGTCGCCACTCTCGAAGCCCACGCGGATCTCTACGCAGCCGCCCGCCGCCATCTTGGCCAGCACGCCGTCGGTCATCATGTCGGCGCGCAGCAGGCAACTCCACGGAAGACCAGGGACTTTGCGGCCCAGCGCTTCGGCGATCTTGCCTGGGCGGAACAGGATGTCGTCGCGAAAGTACATGCCTTCGATGGCATACTTGTCGCGATACAAGGCGATCTCGTCGGCGACGCGCTCGGGGTCGCGGGCGCGCACGCCGGGGTACAGGTCGGGCACCTGGCAAAAGCTGCAGCGCCAGGCGCAGCCCAGGGTGGTGATGGTCGACAAGTAGCGGTTGATACGACGCTTCTTGAAGAACGGCTGCATGCCGCCCTGCAGGTACAGCTCGACCGGCAGCAGCTCCCAGTCGGGCAGCGGCAGCGTGTCCAGGTCGTCCCAGGCCGGCGTCGGTCCGGTGGTGTGCAGCTCGCCGCCGGCCCCTTGCAGGACGAGGCCCGCAACCTCGGTCAGCGGCGTGCCTTTCTCCAAGGCCGCGATGAGCTGCGGCCCCGAGACGAACGACTCGCCGATGGCCGCGGCGTCGGCCTGGCTCGCCTTCAGCAGGGTCGCCGGCGCGCCGGACACCAGCGGGCCGCCGATGAGCAGGGGTTTGCCGCCCGAGTGGCGCTTCCACCACGGACCGGTGCGCTCGGCAAAGGCGAAACCATCGGTGAATACGGTAATTCCCAGCACATCGGGATCGCAGGCGGCGATGCGGGCGCGGGTCTCGTCCTCGCTCCACTCCAGCGCGTTGGCGTCGAGCAGGTGCACGTCGTGGCCGGCCAGCTTGAGCTGGGTCGCCAGCATCAAGATGCCGTAGGGCGGATAGATCCCGTGTGTGTACAAGCGCTTGTACATCCACGGCGGATTGACCAGGGCCACGCGCATCGGACACCGACCGGCAGCCAGCCGGCCCAAGAAGGCTAGTCGCTTTCGACCCTTGCAACAAGGCCGCTGCCCCAAGGCGGCTGGAAGCTTGGCCAATTGGGCAACTCTGCGATCGGCCATACCCAAGGGCTGCCGCGCCGGTGGCGTGCGGCGCCGGTGCTTTTGCCTGGCGAGGCCCCTACACTGCCCCGTGAGCCCACTGCCATGGGTGTGGTCGCCGCCGGCCAACCGAGCCTTCATGAGCCGCATTGTCCACTTCGGCGCCCTTGCCGCCCTGATCCTGATCGCCTGCAGCAGCCGCAACGCGACGCCGGCCGACAGCGCGAGCGGCGACGCCAGCGCCGACAGCGACAGCGCAACCGTGCAAGACACCAACATTTCTCAGGACGCTGGCGACATCGCCGTCGGGCCACCCTGCGGATCCACGCCGGTCAACAACACGGGTCTGGGCAAGCCCTGCAGCAAGCCCGAGGACTGCTACGGCCAGGAAGCCGTGACCTGCCTCAGCAATCTGGGCGCCGGCGCCCCGCACTTCTGCGCCCAGTACTGCTTTGGCATGCCGGCCGAGTGCGGCGAGGGCGGCGTGTGCGTGCCGCGCGGCCCCAAGGAGCCC
>JACRCU010000189.1 GCA_016218865.1 Deltaproteobacteria bacterium
CGGCGTCGCGCGACGAGACATACGTGGAATCGCGGTAGAAGCGCAGCAAGCCGGCCAGATCCGGGCCGAATTCGCCCAGCACCAGCTCGACCGACAGCGGCGCGCCCTCTTCGCCAAAGAGCAGGCCGTTGGCGGTGCCCTGCGGTTCACTGGCGCCGCGCCAGACGCCGCCCATGCTGCCCGACGAGGTACACGCTGCCAGCAAGGCCGCAGCAAGCCAGGGCCGCGGGCCAGCCATGCGCCTCAGCCTTCCCGGCGCGCCGACTCGGCGGGCAGGTAGCGGCCGCTGCGGTAGTCGGCAAGGATCTGGGCATGGTCAAAACACAGCGGGGGCAGGGCGTTCCATGGCCACACCCGCAGCGCTCCAGCGTCGTCGCCGGCCACGGGCACCCCCGCAGCGTCCACCGCGAACACCACGCTGGCGGTGGGTCGGCGGGCATCGCGGCGCGGATCCGAGTAGCAGTGCATTTGGTAGCGCAGGCGGCCTTCCAGGCCGGTCTCCTCGCGCAGCTCGCGCAAGGCTGCATCTTCGCAGGATTCGCCGGGGTCGACGAAGCCGCCCGGCAGCGCCCAGCCCAGCGGGGCAAAGCGCCGCTCGACCAGCAACACGCCGGCTTCGCCCGTAGCGGTGGGCAGTTCCACGATGCAGTCCACCGTCAGGCTGGGGCCGCGGGGCGGCACAAAGGGAGCCTTCTCGGGCGGTTCGTGATGCATGGTTGGTCCGCGGCAGTCCGGCGCCGGCTATTCGAGCGGCGCGCAAACCACCTGGAAGTTGTCGATGTAGATGCCCGAACCGCCGCGGATGCCGATCATCACCATGCCGGCCGGACAGATCGACTCGAAAGGCGTACCGCCGGCGCCGCCGATGGTGGTCAGGTTGACCTGGTTGCGGCCCACCTTGACCTTCAGCTTGCGCTTCTGCAGCTCGTCCAGCGCGTCCTGTAGCAGCTTGGCGGTGAAGTTGCCCAAGCGATCGGCGGCGACCGCGTGCTCGGCCTCGTAGGCAAAGCCGGCCTTCTCGGCGTATTGGACGATGCGCTTGCCGCCCGCGCCTCCGTTGCCCAGGGCCACTTCTTCGGCCATCGCCGCGTCGCCGCCCGCCAGCGCCTCGCGCAGGATTTCGCCAAAACCGGTGATGGTGATGGCGATCACCGCCGTCTTGGGATCCAGGTCCTTGGGCAGCGCTTTGACGCGACCGAGCTGCACGCTGTAGTGGCCGTTGTCCACGGCGATCCAGTGCTTCTCCGTCCAGAACGGCTTCTTCGACTTGCCCTTGCTCAGCGCGAACTGCATCGGGAAGATGCCCGCAACCGGTTTGTTTTCGTCGTCTTTCAGCGTGCTTTGGTAGCTGAGCACGGTCCGCTTCTCGGTGCGCCGCGCCGGCTCCGCCCAGGCGGGCGCTGCGCCGAGGATCTGCGCGGCCACGATCGCCACCAGCGTCAGCGCCACGTGCCCCGCAGCCCGCGCCATAGGCAGGCAATCCCGGGACTTGTCGCTCCCGGCGGGGTGCGCGTTCCTTCCGTCCACTCGCAGCATCGACTCGTCCTTGTGGCGGCGGAGCCCGCACGCGCGCCTTTTTAGCGCCAATTCCGCGACCGCGCAAATGCTGCGCGCCGGTCCGACCAAATCCGGCCAATTCGGATCGGAAACCTCGGCAAGTATCCGGGCCCGAACCGGGGTCCCCGCCTGATTCTCGCCAGTTGCCAATCGGGTTCCAGAAGCCGCTCCCGCGCGACTCCGGTAGGGTGCATCTCAGGGGCTGCTCAGGCCACCGTCGAGCCAAAGCCACAGCGAGCCGCCACCGCGGCGCACGCCCGTGACTACAGTGCCGGGCGGCAACCACCCGTCTAGCGGCAACACCACCGGCGGGTCAAAGATTCCCGTCAGCGCCGCGTCGATGAGCCGCCCCAAGCCCTGATTGCTGCCCGTGACGGTCTCTTCGCCCAGCAAGGGGCTCGCCACTACGGCGCTGTCCAGCGTGACGCCCTGCTGCACCAGCGCCAACTTGCCAGAGGGAGTGACGAGCGGCCGCAACTCGCCGTGGAAGGTGCCGCGCACCGTCAGCACCACCGCCTCGGTGCCGGCCACGTGGCCGCGGATCTCTAGGGTTGCGTCGTCCAGCGTCCACGCCACCACCGGTCCCTGCGCGCGGTCCACCACCGCCACCTCGATGCCGCTGTGGGGCCAGAATTGCGCGCCCGTGGGCGAACTTTCCAGCCATGGCTGCAGCTCGGGCACCACACTGCTGGGCCAGGCCGCCTGCTCCAACAGGGGCAGACCGCCGCCGCCGGCACGACACCACTGACCCGACCGCAGCCACGCCCACGCCAACCGCGCAATCATCGGCGCGCTCACCACCATCGCCCGGCGGATCACCGTCGGCGTCTGCGGCGCCTCCCCGGGCTGCAGCTCGGCCTCGGCGATCGGCGGCGCCGGCACGTCGGCGGCACAGCTGGCGCGATCGACGGTCAGCGCCACGTCCAGTGGCGCCGCTGCAAACCCCAACTGGCGCTGGATGAGCGGCTGCCCGTCTGGCGCAAAGCTGCTGTGCAGGCGCAGCCACTGCGGCGTCGGCGGGTCGGTCGCGAGGTCGTACTGGCCCTGCACCGCCAGGCCCGGCGGCACGATGGTCTGCAGCGCTTGGACAAGGGTGGTGCCGAACCGCGCCGCCAATGGGGCGGCAAGCGCCGCCCGCACTGCAGTTTCGGCCGCTTTGGGCACCGCCGGCCCCAGCGCCTCCAGGCAGCCGTCGGGCGCTTGCAGCGTCAATTGCTTGAATTCGACCGTGGGCGCCTGACTCAGCACCGCCGCCACGGTCGCGCCGCTGCGGCTCAGTTGCGCCACCGCGGTCACCGTGACGCCGCTGGTCTTGCAGGTCATGCCGCAAGTCGGCGACTTGGCCGCCAGCGCCGTCAGCGGCAGGTCCTGCGGCGTGACCACGGCCACCACCCGCAACTGGCCCGAGTCCAGCCATTCGGCCTTGGCCGACTCGACGTGCAGGCTGGTGGTGAAAGCCGACAGAGTGGCGTCGGCGCCGTCGATTGGCTGTGGTGCGGTGGCGATGTTGACGTGTTGCCCTGCAACCAGCCGAATTGTCTCGCCAAGTTGCGGTGAGTCCGCGGCGGCGGCCACCATCTGCAGGCCCCCGGTCACCCGCGTCGCGGCGGGCAGGGGCTGATCCAGGGGCGCGAGCGCCGTTTTGCACGCCGGCGTCCCCGCCGCCGCCAGCAGCGCCAGCCAGGCCCAACCGCAAACGTGCGATGCGGGCCAACTCATGGCACACCCTGCAGGATCTTGGCCTGCCCCACCCGCGAGCCGGCGGGGCCGTGGGCCGGTTGCAGGGCCACCCAGGTCATCCAGACGGCGCCGTCGGCGGCCACACTCAGGGCCGGCCAAGCCTCGGCGCCGCCGTCGCTGCCCGGGGGCAGGCTGCCAGGCTCGAAGGTGCCGCCAGGCTTCTCCACGGCATAGCCCACCCGCCACTGGCGGGCGTTGAACCACGCCACCACCGCCCGGCCATCGGTGCGCACCGCGAGCGCCAGGGAGGTTCCCAAAAGATCGCGCAATTGCGTGCCATTTGGGCCGGCGCGCAGCCCAGTGGCGACCGTCTTGCGCGCCATCACGCCGCCCTGGCTGCGGCTGAGGACCACGCTGCCCGCAGTTGCGTCGCGGTAGGCCACGACCAGCTCGCCATCCGGTCCAGCCGCCAAAACGGCCGGGTTGCCCATGTCGCCCAAGTCCGCTCCACTGGCTGGATCGCTGCCGAACAAGCGCGAAACCGACCAACTGGCGCCGACTTTGACCGCCAGCACCAAGTCGCCGTAGGTGGCGTCGTAGGCGCTGACCGCCAAGCCAGAGGCCATGGACACCATGCTCAGGCTCCGGCCCAGGTCGTGAACCGGCGCGGTCTGGCCCAGGGGGGGCGGCGGCAGCGGCACATCCTCGATCAGCCACGCCTCGCCCGCCTGGCGGGTCGCCACCCGCAATCCCGTTGCGTCGGCGCGGCGATAGGCCACGGTCAGCGCGGCCTTGTGCTCCGTCATCGCCAGCGGCCCCACGGCCTCGCCGGCCACCTTGGTGCGCTTCCAGCCCCCAGCGGTCTGCTCAGAAAGCCAGAGGATACGGTCATTTTCGCGGATCCATGCCACGCGCAGTCGTTGATCGCTGCCGCGCCAGGCCGCCGACGTCTGGCCGGCCGGCTCCTCGCCGCCCACGGCTGCCGGACCAGCCACGTAGAACAAGCCGCTGCTGTCCAGAGCGGCCAGACTCTGCCGGTCCGCTGCGTAGCCCACCACTGCCGGCGGCCCGCTTGGGCTGGGCACCGTGGTGATCGCGCCGAACAAGGGAATCTCTTTGGTTTGTCGCGGCTGGATGAGTTGGCACTCGCCCGAACTGGGCTCGCAGCGGAAACCGGCGGGGCAGGCGTCGGCCGGGCAGGGCGCAGCCGCCTTGTCGCACCCCATCGCCGCCAGCACCAGGAGCGCCAGCATCGCCGCAGCGGCCGCCGAGCGGGGCGGCGGCAGCGGGCAACTGGTCGGCATGGCTGGGCGCATGGACCACAGCATCCCGAAACGGCGCCGCGGTTGCAAGTCGCCGCCGCACCCGCGCCACAGGCCCTGGCCACGCCATGCCAACGTGCTATTCTTGCCCCGTTCCACTGACCGCAGGGTTGAAGGCCATGACACAAACGCGCCCCGGCACGGCAGCCGCCCCAGCTCAGCTGATGGCGCGGTTGCGCGAAATCCCGCAGTTCCGCGAGATCCGCGAGGACGAACTGGCCGCGGTGGCCAGGGTGGTGCGGCCCATCGCGGTTCGCTCGGGCGACGTGCTGTTTCAGCAAGGCGCGCGGGGCGACACCATGCTGTTCGTCGCCGAAGGGCGGCTCAAGACGCAGCTGGTCACGGGCCCCGGGCAGTTCACCGACCTCGCCTCGGTCACCGCGGGCCAGGTGGTGGGCGAGATGGCGGCGCTGGACCCCGCGCCGCGCGCAGCCCAGGTGAGCGCCGCCTCGGACGGGTTGGTGTTCGAGCTCAGCGTCCACGGGCTGCGCGAGCTGCGCACCACGGCGCCGGCGGTCGCAGCTACGCTCACGGCGTCGATCATCGCCGACGTCACTGCGCGCCTGCGCTCGATCGATCAGCGCATCGAACAAGAGCTGCACGGCGGCAAAGCGCCCGCGCCGGCGCCGACCGCTCCAGCAACCGCAGAACCTGAGAAGCAGAAAGAAGTCGGATCGTTTGGCCGCCTGTGGTCGCGCTTCTTCGGTTGAGCGCGGCGCGCGTTGGCGGACTGCCGCCGCGGCAAAATCCAGGGTCGGGCAGACCCGCGGAGTGCCGATTTCAGTCGACCTTCCACGCCAGGGGGACTCGCAACAAGCCATGCAGACTATCGATTTGCGGCAACTCGCGTCGCTGCGCGACTACACCAACTCGGAACTGCGGCTGCTTGCCTCGGTCGCTCCGGCCCGCGAATACAAGCGCGACGCCAGCCTGTGCCGCGAGGGCCAGGCCGGCCAGAGCTGCTTCTTGCTCGCCATCGGCGAGGTGTCGATCCGCAAGACCCTGCCGGGCGGCGAGAAGACCCTCGCGACCCTGAAGTCCGGTCAGGTCGTCGGTCAGATGGCGCTGGTCGACCGCTCGCCGCGCTCGGCCTCGGTCGTGGCGGCCACCGACACCATTGCCCTGGAGCTGACCCGCGACGTCTTCGAAAACCTGCTCAAGGCCTCGAGTCCGCTGGCCCTGCGCTTCCAAGAGCAGATCGCCATCGCCGGTATTCGCCAGTTGCGCATGGCCAACCAGCGGCTCAAGTCCCTGCTGCTGGAGCAGAAAGACGCCGCGGCCGCCAAGCCCAAGCCGGAGGAACTGCAGACCATCAGCGCCGCGCTGCAAGAGTGGGATCTGCACTTGGACGATGTGCCCGACGTCGAGGTGGTCAAGCTGCCGCGCTGAGCGCCCAAATCTCGGGCGGGCCCGCGCAACCTCCACGTTCGCCAAAGGAAGCCCGGTGGTCCTGGGCGGACGCAACGGCCCGCGCGCGTCGACCCGCGGATCGCAAATGCGGGGTTGAATTGCCTGGAGAATTTCCCAAAATGGTCGAGCTGCTGGGCGCCCGCGCCTGCTGAGCCCCCGACCGCCCGCGAGCCTGCAGGCCAACGCCCCGGAACCCATGTCGAACGCTCCCGATTTGCTGCCCAGCACCGCGCACTTTGCCCTGGGCGACGCCCCCGTCCGGTTTGCCCCGTTTGCCATCGGCCCGGTGCCGATCGCCAAGCCGCTGGTGCTCGCGCCGATGTCCGGCGTGACCGACACCGCCTTCCGCCAGATGGTGCAAGAGGCCAGCGGCGGTGCGGTGGGCCTGCTGGTGACCGAATTCGTCAGCATCGAGGGCCTGACCCGCCAGAACCTGAAGTCGGCGATGCGCTTGGCCTTCGATCCGGCGCGCGAACATCCGCTGGCCATCCAGATCTTTGGCGGCGAGACCGCGCGCATGGTCCAGGCGGCGCAGATGGCGGCCGATGCCGGCGCAGCGATCGTCGACATCAACTGTGGCTGCCCGGCGCCCAAAGTCGTGCGCCGCGGCGGGGGCGCCGAGCTGATGCGGAACTGCGACCAACTAGAGGCGATCGTCGCCGAGGTCGCCAAGGCCGTCTCCATCCCGGTCACAGTCAAGATCCGCGCCGGCTGGGATCACAGCAGCATCAACGCCGTAGAAGTGGCGCGCCGCTGCGAGGCCGCGGGTGCGCGCGCGGTCGCCGTCCACGGTCGCACGCGGACCCAGATGTACACCGGGCGCGCCGATTGGGATCTGGTGGCCGAGGTGGCCCGCACCGTCCAAGTTCCGGTGATCGGCTCGGGCGACATCGCGAGCCCGGATGCGGCCTTGGGAGTGCTGGCGCGCAGTCCGATCCGCGGCGTGATGATCGGCCGCGCCGCCATCATGAACCCGTGGATCTTTGGCCAGATTGCCGACGTAGCTGCCGGCCGACCGGCGCGGGTAGTGACGCCGGCCGAGCGCGTGCGCATCCTGCGCCTCTACAGCGACCTGCAGTCCGAGCGGATGCCCGAGTCGGTGGTGCCGGGCCGGCTCAAGCAAGTGCTGGCGCGGATGACCAAGGGGTTCTCGCACGGCAACTTGCTGCGCGAGCGGGCCATGCGCGCCCAGACCACGGCCGAGATGTTCGACTGGATCGAAGGCTTCTTTGCCGCCATCGCCCAGGGCGACCTGGAGGCCTGGTGTCTGCGCGCGCGGGCAGCCAAGTCGGTGCAAATTCAGGTGTAGCTGGCGCTGGGCCCTTGCCGCAGCTGCTAACTTTCGGCCAGGGCGCAGCCGCCGCCACCGCAGCCGCCGCCACCGCAGGCCGGCGCCGGCGCTTCGCTGGCGGGAGCACTGGTCTTGCCGCCGTAATCGCTGGCGTACCAGCCGCTGCCCTTGAGGTGGAAGGTGCCGCCGGTGATCAGGCGCTCGCAGTCTTCGTGGCCGCAGCTGGGGCACACGGCGCCGGCGGCTTCGGTAATGCGCTGCTTCTTCTCAAACACGTGCCGACAGGCGGCACAGCGGTAGTCGTAGGCGGGCATGAACTCCTCTGCACTAGGTGTGAGCGTTGGGCTGGTCTCGCCAGTGGGTCTGGCACTGGTGTCTCGGCCCCCAGGGCCGCGTTGCTTGAGCCGGCGCCGATGTTTTGGATTCACCACGACCGCCGCCGCGGTGCCGACCCCGATAAAAAGACTAGGGCAGCGAAATCGGCTGTCAAGCGCAACCCGCACCCAGTCCAAGTAGGCCGATTCGCGAGCAACCGCGTCAGATCTTTGTGAAGGCGGCAAGCCCGTGGTACCTTGCCGGCAGGCAGCTACGTGCGGTTGGCCGTGCTGTCGCGTTGTCTGGGTGGCCACCACAACGCCGCTGGGGTGTTCTTCGATGCGCGTATGTCCGCGATGCTCCATCGAAACGGAAGAAATGGTGTGCCCGGTCGACGGCGCCACCACCTTCGCTGTACAGAGCGGTCAAGAGACCTACCCGCCGGGTGAACTGTTGGCCGGGCGCTATCGGGTCGACGCGGTGCTGGGCGTCGGCGGCTTCGGCGCCGTGTACAAGTGCACGCAACTGGCGATGAACCAAACGGTTGCTGTCAAAGTGCTGCGCAACGAGCACCTGAGCAGCGTCGAGCACGTCAAGCGCTTTACTCGCGAGGCGCAGGCGGTCAGCAAGCTCAAGCATCCCAATACGATCCACACCTTCGACTTTGGCACCCACACCGACGGGGCGCTGTACCTGGCGATGGAATTCCTGGAGGGCGAGACCCTGGCCGATCGGCTGGACGCCAACGGGGTCATCTACTGGGAGACACTGGTGCGGATCGCCACCCAGATCTGCCACTCGCTGACCGAAGCGCACGCCTTGGGCCTGGTGCACCGCGACCTGAA
>JACRCU010000198.1 GCA_016218865.1 Deltaproteobacteria bacterium
AGGGCGGCACGTGCAAGGCCACGATCTCCAAGCGGTACAGTAGGTCGCGGCGGAACAGCCCCGCCTCGGCGGCCTGGTGCAGGTCGCGGTGGGTGGCGGCAATCAACCGGGCGTCGGTGTGCAGGGTCGCGCTGCCGCCCACGCGCTCGAAGTGACCGTCTTGGGTCACCCGCAGCAGCTTCGACTGCACCGGCAGGGGCGCCTCGCCGATCTCGTCCAGGAACAGCGTGCCGCCGCGCGCGACCTCGAACCGGCCCAGGCGCCGCTGGGTGGCCCCGGTAAAGGCGCCGCGCTCGTGACCGAACAGCTCCGATTCCACCAGCGTTGCCGGCAGATCCGCTACGTGCACCGCCGCGAACGGGCCGCTGCCGCGGGCACTCCAGCCGTGGATCGCCTTAGCCAGCATGGACTTGCCGACTCCCGTCTCGCCGGTGAGCAGCACCGTGGCGTCGCTGGTCGCCGCCCGCCGCGCTTGGGCCAGCAGCGTGCGCATCGCCGGACTCTCGGCCACCAGCTCCGAGGCCAGCGGCGCCTTCCCGTCCGCCGCCGGGTCGACCTCGCCCCGCTGCAGCGCCCGCTCGGCCGCGTAGATGGCAGGTCCAATGACTGCTGCGAGTTCAGCTAGTTCGTCGATCATGGCCTCGCTGCAGCCGCCGATGGTCTTGGAGCCGGCGTTGAGCACGCCCACCACCTGTCCGGCGATGCGGACGGGTACCGAGACCGTCGAGCGCACGCCGTCGTGCGAGGCGCGGCCAAAGCGCAGTTGATCGTCGCTCCGCACATCGCGCACCACCCGCGGCTGGCCGTCGCGCGCCACCGCGCCCACCACCGTGCCGTCGCCGCGGACCCGCGGCAGCTCGTCGGGCAGCTCGGTCAGCGCCGGCAGCAAGCGGTAGAAGCGCAGTGTCTGGCCGTCGCCGTCCAGCAGAGCCAGCGACACCCGGTCGCGGACCGGCAGCAGCGGCTCCAGATCGCGCGCCAGCACCGCCAACATCGCCATCAACCCCGGCTGCACCGCCAGTTGCTGCTGCAGCCCCAGCAAGCGCAGCCCCCGCTCCGCGCGTTCGCTGCTCCAGGTCGCCGGAGCGCGGGCGATCTGCCCAAGTTTGCCTACCGTTGCCGCCATTGCCTGCCTCGTTTGGGGTCGCTGGATCGCGCGGGGGACGCTATCTCCAAGCCTGCCAGTCGGCGGCGCTCGGGTCAAACCGGCACTTGGTTAGCTTCATGAATGTGCAGTGAATCTTGTGGCGGCGCCGCGGTCAGGCGCGGGTGTCCACGCCGCAGCCGATGCGCTCCAGCCAGCAGTGGTCGTCGGGCTGCACCAGGCGCTCGTGCAAGCCGCCGCCCAGGCACGCACCGAACCAGTCGCAGTCGCCACAGGATCCTTCGCGGCGCCAGTCGAAGCTGCGGTGTTTCTCGAAGCGATCGCGCCAGATCTCCGCGAAGCGCCGCTCGCGGATGCTGCCCTGGGCCCAGCTGTCGGGCAGCGACGGGCACGCGCTGACCCGGCCATCGTGTAGGATCGACGCAGCGGTCAAGCCGGCGCCGCACTGATTGTGGCGCTGCCGCACCGCACCCTCGACCTCCAGGCCCAGGAAGCCGCCGCACGAGAAGCTGACCCCCACGTCGCCGGGGCGGCGCTGCGCCCGTCGATCCGCCACGAACTGCAGAAGCTCACGAATTTGCGGAGGATTCAGCCAGATCTCCGCATCCGCGTCCTTGGCACGACCCATCTTGTCGATGGTGATGAGGCGCCACAGGTTCGCCCCGGCTTCTTTGAACACCGCCTCCAAGCTGGGCAATTCCGCCAAGTTGGCCGGACGCACGCAGGTGATCGCCTCGACCACCTCGAAGCCGGCGGCGCGGGCATTGCGCAGCGCCTGCACCGACTTGTGCCAGGTATCGGCGCCGCGCACGGCCTCGTGGCTGCCGCGATCGCCGTCGATGCTAATGCTGGCGGTGCGCATGCCGGCGTCGTACAGCGCCTTGGCCTGCTCGGGACCCAGCAGGGTGCCGTTGCTGACGATGCAACTGCGCATGCCCAGGTCGGTCATGTGCCGCACCACCTGGTACAGGTCTTTGCGCACCAGCGGCTCGCCGCCGGTGATCGAGACGAAAATCCGCGACGCGTCGAAGTCTTCGGCGATCGTGTCGAGCGCGTCGCACACTTCTTGGGTGCTCAGCTCGTGGCCCGGCGAGCGGCCTTCGCACGACGACCCGCAGTGGGCGCAGCGCAGGTTGCAGCGGCGCGTGCACTCCCAGAACAGGTAGGTCATGTCGGGCTCGGCCGCGGTGGCGCGGCGCACCTCGGCGTCGCTCCGGGCGCGCAGCACTTGCGGGAAGTTGCGCACTCGGAACCGGCGCGGGTCGTGGTGGAGCACGTCCATGGCGGCCACCTACTGGTTGTCCATGTCGATGGGGCCGCCGTATTTGACCTGGATCGGCGGTCCGCCGTACTTGTCGGGCTGGGGCGGTCCACCGTACTTCGGCTTGGGCGGCGCGGGCTTGGGCGGCGGCGGTCCACCGTACTTGGCGGGCTTGGGCCGGCGCTTCTTGGCCATGTCCTGCAGCTCGGGCACGTCGACTTCGGCCGGGCCTCCGGGAGGACCGCCGTATTTCTCCGCGCCTCCAGGCGATTCGTGCGGCGCCTCCGGCTCGACCGGGCCGCCGTACTTGGCCGGCTCGGGCTCGGGCGGCGGACCGCCGTACTTGTTGGCGCGCGCGGGAGCGCTGCACGCCTCGATCAGGGCGCCCAAGCCCACCACGGCGCCGGTGCGCACCGCGAGCCAGCTGCCCGCCAGCACCGATGCGCCGCGCAGCAATACCGAGCGGCGAGGGGTCGAAGTCTCTGCCATCGCAGGCCTCCGTGCGTGAGCGACACGCCATGCAGCCATGCTAGGCCTTGGCGGGGGCACTGCAAGTCCGGGTGCGTCATCGTATTGCCACGGTGCGCGTCGCATCCGGCGACCTGGGGCGCCCCGCCAATTCCCGATCGGAGCCTCTGCACCCCAGCCCCGCGGTGTCGCGCGTATTTCGCTTGCTTGTGCGGGCGCGCCGGCGTAGGGTGCAGGTGTTCCTCGGGGTTTGGCACGCGCCACGCGGCAGACCAGGCGACACCGTCGAATGCCGGTGCAGCATGCGCTGCCCTTGCCAACTCGCCTAGGCCCTCGAAGGGGGCCGGAGACTGCAAATGCCGAACCGTCGTGCGTTTGACCACATCGGTAACTTCAACTTCAAGATCGAGATCGAAGGCGTCACCCAGGGTGCGTTCCGCAACGTGGAAGGCCTGGACAGCGAGACCGAGATCATCGAGTACCAGGACGGCGACGACATGGTGCTGCGCAAGCGCCCGGGTCGCACCAAGTACAGCAACGTCACCTTCAAGCGTGGCTACATCAACAACACCGAGCTCTGGGAATGGCGCAAGGCCGTGGTCGAGGGCAAGGTGCAGCGCAAGTCGGGCTCCGTGATCCTCTGCGCCG
>JACRCU010000193.1 GCA_016218865.1 Deltaproteobacteria bacterium
CGGCGACGTGGCCGCCGTCGCGCCGACCGTGGGTACCGTCACCCTGTCGCCGACCAGTGGCGGGGCCTGCGGGGTGTACACCTGCATCGCTACCGGCACTTCGGCGGCAGGCAAGCCCCTCAGCTTCGCTTGGCGCTGGACGCGCAACGGCGCGACACTTGCCGTGACCACCGCAACCGTCCAGGGCGCGCCGATCGCCGCCGGCGACAGCCTGCAGTGCTTTGCCAAGGCCAATGACGGCCAGACCGGCGCTGGCGGCGCCTTGTTGTGGAGCAGCGAGGTGGCGTCGAACCTGGCCACGGTGGTGGCCAAGACCACGCTGACCGGCACCGGAATGGCCAGCGCCGCCGAGGGAATTGCCGCGTGGAATACCGACGCTGGCGCCCCCGAGGCCGCCAAGACCGGCCACGTCATCCCACTGGTCGGTCCGTGCATTACCGGCAACGTCTATGCCTACTACTACGCCGCCTCGCGCGAATACGGCGGCATCGACGCCAGCAGCAAGGGCGGCTTCCATCTGACCGGCGGCGACGCAGGCTTCCCCAATTTTGGCAAGGCCTTGGCGGCCAATGGTCTGGGGATCGGCGATGTCGAGTGGCGGTATGGCCCCCAGACGCTCGGCGCCGACGTGAAAGGCAGCGACTGGTCGTACACGGGCACCACCGAAACCCGCATCTACGCGGGCGGCACCTGGTCGTTGTGGGTCAAAGGCGAGAAAGCGGTCGGCGGCGCGATGCCCGTTTCGACCATGACGCTGGCCTTCGGCGACGTCTGCAACGGCGACGACGATGTGATGGCCTCTACCACCGACTGGACCAGCGCCGAGAATCAATCGTCGGCCAGCAGTGCCGCAACCCAGGCGGTTGCCAAAGCGTTTCTCGCCGATATCGGCACCGCCAAACTGCGCTTCGGCTACTCGGCCGGCTATCCCATCGTCAAGCAAGACATCAAGGCCAACAACCGCTGGGGCGGCTTCTTCGACATGACCAAGGCGACGATCGAGGTCGGCGACTGCGCACCCTGAGGGTCGATCGGCCGCGGCGCTGCTCGCCGCCTCGCCAGCCCCAAAGGTGTGGGCGTGGCGGGCTCTCCTTGCCGCCGCACCGCGCCACCGCAGCCGGCGGCACCTCGCAAGGCGACGACCAGCTGTGGACCGGCTTCGCCCGCCCGGGGCGGCGACGGCCGACCATTGCGCCGCGCGCGCCGTGCCCTACCTTGCCGGCACCCCTTGGGCGGCCGAGCTGCATCGCGCTGCCAGGCACGATGGTTTGACGATGCTGCATTTTCTTGGCGCCACCGCCCAAGTCCTGCACGCCGGTCTGTCCAATTTGCTCGCGTATCTGGCGGCGCACGTGCTGCTGTGCCTGCTGCCGGCATTCTTCATCGCTGGCGGCATGGCAGCGCTGCTTCCCAAGGAGGCCGTCACCCGACTATTGGGACGCAACACCCCAAAACTCATTGCGTATCCAGCCGCCGCGGCGGCCGCGTCGCTGCTCGCCGTCTGCTCGTGCACCATCGTGCCGCTGTTCGCCGGCATCCACAAGAAGGGCGCCGGGCTCGGGCCGGCCATCACGTTCCTGTTCTTTGCCCCGGCCGCCAACATCCTGGCCCTGGCCTACACGGGCACCATCATGGGCCCCGAGCTGGCCATCGCGCGGTTGGTGCTTTCGCTCACTTTTGGCGTCGGCATCGGTCTGCTGATGGCGCTGCTTTTCCGTCGCGACGACCTGGCACACGACCTGGCCACAGATGACCCCTTTGCCGTGCAGGGGCAAGGGACGCAGCGGCCCGCGCTCGCCTTCGTCATGCTGTGGGTGCTCCTGCTTTTGGCCGGGACCCTGAAGATCGACTTCTTGACCAGCAGTTGGACGCAGTTCGACCTGGCCATTGCGGCCGCGCCGCGCTGGCAGGCGCGACTGGATGGCTGGTTCCCCTATGCGGCCGACCGGGGCGAGGAAGGTGTGTCGCTGCAAGGCGTCGTACTGCTTTGCCTGCTAGCAGCCATGGGCGTGTGCAGTTGGCGCGGGCTGGAGCACGTCAGCGACGGCGTGACGGCGTGGACGCGGGCCGCGGCAGGTACGGTGGCGGCGACCTTGCTGCTGGCGACCTTGGCGATCCGCGCGGGCCCCACGGGGCTGCAGGTGGGCGTCACCGGTCGCTCGCTGGCGGTGCTGACGGCGATGCTGGCAATTGCCGCCGTGGCTCGCTGGGGTCTGTCGGCCCGCCAATTGCGCGATTGGCTGTGGGAGTCGTGGCATTTCGTAAAGCAGATCATACTGCTGCTGATGGCCGGCGTGTTTGCCGTCGGCATGATCCGCGCGGTCGTCCGCCCAGAGTGGATCGAGATGGCGGCCGGCAGCAACACACTGGCCGGCAACCTGGCCGGCGTGGCCTTTGGCGTCTTCATGTACTTTCCCACGCTGGTCGAAGTTCCCGTGGCCAAGATGTTCCTGGACCTGGGCACCCACCCCGGGCCGCTGCTGGCCTACCTGATGGCCGACCCTAAGCTGTCGCTGCAGAGCATCCTCATCGTCGCCACGGTGATTGGCCGAAAGAAGGCCTGGACCTACGTCGGGCTAGTGGCCGCCTTCAGCACCGCGGCGGGCCTGTTCTATGGCGCCTGGCACGATGGCGTGTCGCCGCTGGCGTTGGCCGCGGGCTTGGCAGGCATTCTCGTGGCACTGGCAGCCCTCGTCGCCGTGGCGAGTCGGCGCAGCCCGGTGCCGTCCCAGGGAGGGTGATGATGTTGACAATCAAGATCTTGGGTCCCGGCTGCGCCAACTGCCACAAGCTCGAACAAGTGGCGCGCGACGCCGCAGCGCGGCTGGGTGTGCCGGCCGAGTTCGTCGCCGTCTCTGATGTCGGCGAGATTGTCGGCTACGGCGTGCTGCGGACGCCGGGCCTGGTGGTAGACGGCAGGTTGGTGGCGTCGGGCCGCGTTCCGAGCAGCGACGAGGTGGCGGGCTGGCTCCGGGCGGCGGCCACTCCGGCGCCGAGTGGCGGCACTGCGGCGGCTTCGCCGCGCCAAGGGTAGAAGGCACCGCAGCCGAGCAGGGGTGTCGCTGCCAATGCCACCCGGCCGGTAGCCAGGCTTGGCGCTTTTTCCGGCACTCGCCCATCTCGGCCGAGCGCCGGCACGGCTACTTGTGCCAGGTCAGGACGGCCGACGACAGAATCGTCTCTTCCTTCCAGACATTGCGCACGACGACCGTGGCATCGAAGGTGTAGTGCACCGTGTTGGCAAAGTCGTCGCCAGCCGGCAGGGTGAAGGAACCGGTGATCCAATCCTTGTTGCCGACGCTGAACGCTGTGCCCAGGTCGACTTCGTGCAGACGCCGCTCCATCGAGCCGGTATCGGCGTTCCAATACAGAATGATATTGCCGCTCTGGCCCTGTGCCGGACCCTGCAGCCGGCAGCCCACGTAGATCTTGCCCGGCCCGTCGATGTGGGTCTGGAAGCCGCTGGCGCCCTTGCCGCCGGCGGGCAGCGCCTTCTTGGAGTAAACGCACATTACCCTGCCGTTGTCCTTCTTGCCCAGGCCTCCATTCTCCTTGAATTGCTTCGACAGGTCCGCCTCATAGGCCTTGGCGACGTCGTGGCCCAAGGTCCGCAGCTTCTCGTCGACGCCTGCGCGGGCCAGAAGTGCGCCGGCAAGGCGGTCACCTGCGACGACGGCAAACGCAAAACGTAGGCGTAGCCAACAGCTGCACCGCCGATTGGTCCGACCCCAGCGCGGGTTGCAGGACGCTGGCCCTGCCGATCCCCTGCGACGACGGCTCGGTCTGCACCACCACCGACCTGTGCAAGAACGCCACCTGCGCCGGCACCGCCATCGTCTGCGACGACAACAACCCTTGCACCACCGACACTTGCGACCCCATCAAGGGCTGCGGCGCCAAGACCGCGCCCGACGGCACGCCCTGCGGCGAAGGCGGCGTCTGCACCGCCGGCACCTGCAGCCTGGGCACCAGCCTGAACCCCGCACCCAGCTGCCTGGCGATCCTGACCGCGGCGCCCAAGTCGGCCAGCGGCCTGTACTGGCTGGACCTGGACGGCAGCGGC
>JACRCU010000207.1 GCA_016218865.1 Deltaproteobacteria bacterium
CTGGATCTACCCGCCGCGGCCGTCGATGCGCCTGATCACCGACCTATTCGCCTGGTGCGGCAAGCACGTGCCCAAGTGGAATACCATCTCGATCTCGGGCTACCACGTCCGCGAGGCCGGCTGCGACGCCGCGCAAGAGATCGCCTTCACCCTGGGCGACGGCATGGCCTACGTGCAGGCGGCGCTGGACGCGGGCCTGGATATCGACGATTTTGCCGGCCGGTTGGCGTTCTTCTTCAACGGTCACAACAACTTCCTTGAAGAAGTCGCCAAGTTCCGGGCCGCGCGCCGCCTGTGGGCGACCATCATGCGCGAGCGCTTCGGCGCCCAGAGCGACGAGTCGTGCAAGCTGCGCTTCCATACCCAGACCGCCGGCTCGATGCTGACGGCGCAGCAGCCCGACAACAACATCGTGCGCGTGACGATCCAGGCGCTGGCGGCAGTGCTGGGCGGCACGCAGTCGCTCCACACCAACTCGCGCGACGAGGCCCTGGGCCTACCCACCGAGGCGAGCGCGCAAATTGCCCTGCGCACGCAGCAAATCATCGCCTACGAGTCGGGCGTGGCCGACACCGTCGACCCGCTGGCCGGCAGCTACCTCATCGAGCAGTGGACCGATGCGCTGGAGAAGAAGGCGCGCGAATACCTGAGCCGCATCGACGAGATGGGCGGCATGGTCGCGGCCATCGAGAAGGGCTATCCGCAGCGCGAGATCCAGGACTCGGCCTACCGCTGGCAGTTGGCGGTCGAGAAGGGCGAGCAAATCATCGTGGGCGTCAACCAGTTCCAAGTCGAGACCGAGGCGGCCATGCCCGTGCTGACCGTCGACCCCAACGTGGAGCGCGAGCAGGTTGCCCGGGTGCAGCAGCTGCGGGCGACGCGCGACCCGCTCAAGCACGCCCAAGCGCTGGAGCAACTGCGAACCGCCGCCGCCGGTCAGGCCAACGTGATGGATGCGATGGTGCAGGCGGCGAAAGCCCGCGCCACCACGGGCGAAATCAGCGCCACCCTGCGCGAGGTGTTCGGCCGCCACCAAGAAACGCTGGTGGTCTGAGTGGCACCCGAACTGTCGGAGCGCATCGTCCTCGCCACCGTCAACGCCAAGTACATCCACGCCTCGCTGGGGCTACGCTATGTTTTCGCCAATATGGGCGAACTCAAGCCGCAGACGCGCCTGCTGGAATTCACCCACGATCGCCCCGCGGCCGAGATCGTGGAACGGATTCTGGAGCAGCAGCCGCGCATCGTCGGCCTGGGCGTTTACATCTGGAACGTCGTCTATACTACGGAAATCGTGGCGCTCCTTAAGACCGTCGCCCCCGAGGTCGCGGTGGTCCTGGGCGGGCCCGAGGTCAGCCACGAGACCGACTCGCAGCCGCTGGTCCAGCGGGCCGACTTCACCATCACCGGCCCGGGCGACGTGGCCTTTGCCGCGCTGTGTCGGCGCATCCTGGCGGGCGAGCCATCGGCCCAAATCGTGCACGCCGAGCCGGTGGAACTCGGGCAAATCCAGTGGCCCTACGCGGAGTACAGCGACCACGACTTGCAGACGCGGCTCATCTACGTCGAGGCATCGCGCGGCTGCCCATTCCGCTGCGCCTTCTGTCTCTCGGCGCTCGACAAGTCGGCGGTCCCGTTCGCATTGCCGGCGTTTCTGGAGCAGATGCGGCAGCTGTACGACCGCGGGCTGCGGCACTTCAAGTTCGTCGACCGCACCTTCAACCTGCAGCTGGGGCACAGCACGGCGATTCTCGACTTCTTCTTGGAGCGGCTCTCGCCGGAATTGTTCTTGCATTTCGAGATGATTCCCGACCGCCTGCCCGAAGTGCTGCGCGAGCGCTTGGCACGCTTTTTGCCGGGCACGCTGCAGCTGGAAATCGGCATCCAGACACTCAACCCGCGGAGTCAACAGCAGATCGATCGCGTCCAAGACGTCGCGCGATCGGAAGCCAACTTGCGCTGGCTGCGGCTCCACACCCACGCCCACCTGCACGTCGACCTGATTGCCGGCTTACCTGGCGAGGACATGGTAAGTTTTGCCAAGGGTTTTGATTGGTTGATCGGCATCGGCGTGCACGAGGTGCAGGTGGGGATCCTCAAGCGACTGCGGGGCACGCCGCTGGCGGCCCGCGCGGACGATCTGGGCCTGTTGTTTGCGCCCACGCCGCCGTACTTGGTGGTGCAGACGCAGCAGTGGTCGTTCGCCGACCTGCAACGTTTGGGGCGCCTGGCGCGCTACTGGGATTTACTGGGCAATTCTGCGCGGTTTCCCCACCTCTTGCCGTTGCTGCTGGCGGCCCGGCCGTTCGAGCGGTTGTTGGCCTTCAGCGACGGATTGTTCGCCAGCACCGGCCAGACCCACCAGCTCAGTGCCGACCGGTTGGGCCGCTCGCTGGCGGCCTGGTTGATGCAAGTTGGCGGACAGGAAGAGGAAATCGTTGAGCAGGCTTGGCGCGACGACCAAACCCACCAGGCGCGCGCCGCGGCCAAGACCCGCCGTGCACGCCAGGACCGCAGCGTGGCGGCGCAAATTGACGTTGCTGGCACGCAGCGCACTCGCTAGACTCAGAACACGCCAGGGGGGCGGGCGGCCAATGCCACAATCGACCCAAATTCCAAGTCAGAACGCGGGGCTTCGCAGCGAGCTGTCGGCGCGGTCCTGGTTGCTCCTGGCGATCGCGGCGTGGCTGACGCTGGCCTGCAGCAACGACACCACCACCGTCGGCGCCGACAAGACCGGCGTGGATACAGCGGTGGCGGCGGACGAATTGAGCAACCCTGGCGAGGACGCGACCGACGCCCAGTCAACGGGCGAGGACAGCGCGGCCGACGCCGACACCACTCTGGAGCCGCCCGACAGCGCCGGCGATGCCCAGGGCGACGTGGGCGGCGGCGAGTGCCCCGGTGGGCCGTTCTGCCCCTGCGCCAAAGACAGCGAGTGCGACTCGGGCGCCTGCGTCGACACGGCCGCCGGCAAGCAATGCTCCAAAACCTGCGGCGGCGCAGCCACTTGCCCGGTTGGCTGGGAGTGCAAGCTGTACGGTGCCATCGACCCGGTGTCGATGTGCTTGCCCAAACAAGTGTCGCTGTGCTCGCCCTGCAAGGCCCACACCGATTGCCAAGTTGGCGGCGACAAGACCGCGTGGTGCCTTGATTATGCGTCGAACGGCAAATTCTGTGGTGCCACGTGCGCCTCGGACGCCGACTGCCCCGACGGCTACGGCTGCGCTGAGCAGAAAGACGGCGCATCGCAAAGCAAGCAGTGCCGGCTGAAAGACGCCGCCGCAGTGTGCACCTGCAGCTACTGGGGCACCCAATCGGGACTCAGTACCGACTGCCAAATCACCAACAACTTCGGCACGTGCGGTGGCACCCGCTCGTGCGGCCCGGGGGGCCTGAGCGCCTGCAGCGGCAAGGAGGCCAAGGCCGAGACCTGCAACGCCGAAGACGACAACTGCGACGGCAAGATCGACAACCTGCCGGTCGACGCCGTGTGCTTCAAGTTCGCCTACACGACCGGTGGCAGCGGCAAGACCTGCGGCGGCGACGGCGACTGCCCCAGCGGCGAGGGCTGCGACCAGGCGACGTGCAAGGCCGTGGTGGGCAAGTGCCCCGGCAAGCCGACCTGCACCAGCGGCGGCCAGCAGGTCTGCACCGACGCGGTCACGCCCAAGAAGGAAATCTGCAACAACGAAGACGACGACTGCGACGGCCTGACCGACGAGGACTTCTCTGTGGTCGAGCTGTCGACCGGCGCGACCGTGGGGGTGGGCCAGGCTTGCGGTGCCGGCCTGTGCGCGGGCGGTACGGTCCAGTGCCAGACGGTGGCGACCGCCCTGTGCACCACCGGCAACCTGGCGAAGTCCGAGTCTTGCAACGGCAAGGACGACGACTGCAACGGCCAGACCGACGACGCGACCTGCGCCGACGGCGACGCCTGCACGGCCGACAGCTGCGACCCCAGCGCCGCCAAGTGCAGCAATCCGCCCCTGAAAAACTGCGACGACGGCAACCCGTGCACGGGCGACGGCTGCGACAAGGTCAGCGGCAACTGCACCCAGCAACTGCTGCCCGGCAGCTCGTGCAGCGACGGCGACGCCTGCACCGTGGGCGACCAATGCCAGGCCGATGCCGCCGGCGCCGCGGTCTGCCTGGCCGGCACCGCGAGCCAAGTGTGCGACGACGGCAATCCCTGCACCACCGATTCCTGCGATCCAAGCAAGGGTTGCGTGGTCCTGGCCAACGACGCCACCGCGGTCTGCTACACCGGCGGCAGCGGCACCGCCGGAGTCGGGGTGTGCGTCGAGGGCAAGAAGCTGTGCAAAGACGGGCAATTCGGCGAGTGCCTTGGCCAGATCCTGCCGGCCGGGAGCGAGGCGTGCGACGGCGCCGACGACGACTGCGACGGCTTTACCGACGAAGGCTGCAAGGCCAACGCCCTGGAGATCGGCCTGGCCGGTCTGGCCGGGC
>JACRCU010000196.1 GCA_016218865.1 Deltaproteobacteria bacterium
CGGCAACTCTGCTTCATCGTCGCGCTGGATGACCCGCTCGCGGATCTCGGGCTCGCGCAGGTCGTCCGGCACCACCTCGGGCCGCGCGTCCACGGCCTCGCCCGCCCCGCGCACCACCGTCAGGCTGCGCGAAAGGTGACCCGACCGCTGCAGGAAGCCCTTGCGCTCCAAGGCGCGCAGGTGGTCCGACACGCCGTTGGTCGAGCGAATGCCGAAAAACTCGCCGATTTCGCGAATCGACGGCGGATAGCTGTTCTGCGCCTGGAAGTCCTGAACGAATCGCAGGATTTTCTCCTGCCGCTCGGTCAAGCCGCCAGGCTCGCGCGGCGCCGTTTCGCGCGGCTGACCGTCGCTAGTGGACGCTTTGCCGCCGGCGTGACCAGCGGTGACTTCAGATTTCGGATCGCGGGGCGGAGGCAGCATGGTTCACCACAGAACATCTGTTCAGTAGTGTGCGCCCGCTGCCTGCCCACGTCAAGGCGTTTGCAGCTTTTTCTGGCGATGGCGCTCCAGGGCGCGCGCATAGGCAGCCTGGACCGCGGCGCTGCCGCGCTGTCGCTCCAACCGGCGCAACCCAAAGTGGTGGCGGGCCACGCTGCTGAAGTGCTCGGCAAACGCCACGTTCAGGGCGGCTCCCGCGGCGGCGCCCAGCACCGGCACCGCCTGGGCAATGGCCTTTTCGCCCACCACCACCTGGAACCGGGCAGCTACCATACCGATCAGCCGCGCCAACATCGGGCTGGCACCGGCCGCCAGCTCGCTGGCCAGTTGCCGCCCCGTCAAGCCACCCAGCTGCCGCGCCGCCGACCGCAGGGCGATGGCCATGCCCAGGCGCGCAGTCCAGTAGCTCGACTCCATGTCGGCGAGCGGACTGGGCTCGCCCTCGAAGGTCGTGTCGATCGGCGACGGCATCTGGCCGCCCATTGCGAGGACAGACAGGCACTCCAGCCGCACCTCGGGGTCGCTCAGGTCGGCGCCCTCGGCCCGCGCGATGGCGGCAATCGAGCGGAGCATCACCACCGTGGTGGCCGGCAGCTCGAGCGGCAGGGCCGCCAGGCCAAAGAAGCCGCCCAGACCGCCGAGCGCCCCGGCCGAAGCCGAGTGCACTCCTGGGGTTGCCCCCTCATCGCCCAGCGAAGCGATCGCCCAGTCCAGTGCCTTGCGCAGCGCGGCCTCGGAAGCCTGCGCCACCACCTTGCGCGCGCGGCCGGGCAGGCGGTCGAGCAACGTATCGGCCGGCCGGCCCAGCAGATTGGCCACCCGCATGAGGAAACTGGGGTCTTCCAGATAGGCGACGGCTTGCTCGATGGCGCGCACGTCTTCGGGAAGCAGCGCGTCTGCCGCGGCTTCGAACGGAGCGTGAGCTTGGCCAACAGTCAGCTTGGTCACAGGACCTAAGTGATCGCGCACCAGTGCGGGCGATCCGGCCGCGCTCCCGTGCGGAGTCCGAGCGCGCCGTAGCAGAAGTGCGAAGGAAGACTAGGGCGAGACGCGCGAAATGCCGCGGACCTGCAATTCCAGCTCTTCGACCATGGCTTCGTTGCCCATGCCGTCGAGCTGGAAGCCCTTCCACGACGAGGGCCAGCACTGCGAAAGCTCGTAGCGCGCCACGTCGGTCTGGCCATCGTCGTCCATCAAGACGACCGACACGTTGTGGAACGAGAAGCGCCCTTCCATCGTGTCCTGCATCCACTGCCACAGCGCCGCGCTGACCACCCAGCCCTTCTTCAGGGTCACGGGTGCAATCTTTGGCCGTCCGGGGATCTGCCGCGCGTACATGTCGCCGCCACCCTGGTACTCGATGAGCTCGGTGGTGGTCGAAAGGCCGTCGACGGCGCGGAAGGCGCCCGCCGCGATGCCACCGACTTCGATGCGGAAGTTGAAGTTGCCGCGGTAATCGAACGCGCGATTCGCCGTGCTCGACTCTTTGGGAGCCTGCGCCGCCGCCGTGCTTTTGCCGAAGACCAGGTCGAGGATGAAGTCGACCGCCGCCGCCGCCACTGCGATCAGCGCCGCCCCGGCCGCCGCAGCCGCCATGTCCATCTCGGCCAGATCGGCGTCCAGGCTGCCCGCCGTGGTCGCGCCGCCGCTGCCATCGCTGGCACCCGCAGCCGCGCCGTCTTTGCCGGTCGCAGTCGTCGGCTTGATCACCATGGCCTTGTACTCGGCCTTGAGGACAGCCTTGGCTTGTTCGTTGCGCGCCAGGATTTCGCCCGTGGCTACGTCGACGATCACCTCGCCCTGCTTCTTGGTGTCCGCAGCTGCGTCTTTCTTGGCCTTCTGGCCCGACTTGACGGCGGCCGCCTCCGTCTTCTTGACGGCTTGGACGTCGGCTTCGGCCTTCTTCTGGATCTTGTTGATGTCCGTTTTGGCTTCAGCTTTGACGGCCTTGACCTTCTCTGGGCTGCTCATGACGTCCTCCTGCGGCCGGGCGCGAAGTGGCCACATTCGCATTCAAAGTGCGCCAGCGGGCTGCGACTGTCAACCGCACTTGTGCGGCGGTGTCCAAGGCTGGGGTTGCCATGCCCCAGTTGTCGATCTCGCCGCGGATTCTCGCGTGATTTCCGTACTGTTGTCGGACTGGTCTGGAACGCCCCAGCGGTGGCGCGCGGGACCGGGTTGCCTGGCACCGGGCGATCGCCGAAACTGCGGCCATGGCAGACCACCACGACACCCGCCACATCCTGCAATCCCTGGCGGTAAACCTTGTAATTTCCATTGGAAAGCTCGTCGGCGCGATTGTCTCGGGCTCGGGCGCGATGCTCGCCGAAACCCTGCATTCGTTCGCCGACTGCGGCAACCAGCTGTTGTTGCTGCTGGGTGTCCGGCGCGCGCACCGCCCGGCCGATGCCACCCACCCGCTCGGCTACGGCGCGGCGCTGTACTTCTGGTCGTTCCTGGTCGCGCTGTTGCTGTTTTCGGGCGGCGGCTTGTTCTCGATCTACGAGGGCATGCACAAGCTGCACGACCCCGAGCCGGTGGGAGACATCCGGTTGGCCATGGCGATCTTGCTCGGCTCGCTGCTGCTAGAAACCTGGTCGCTGTACGGCAACGTGGTGGAACTGAACCGCCGCCGCGGCGCCGTGCCCTTCTGGCGGTACCTCAGCGCGACCAAGGACTCGGATTTGATTGTGGTGTTCGGCGAGAACGGCGCGGCAGTCCTGGGTCTGGCCGTGGCCGCGGCCGCACTGACGATGGCCGCGCTGACCAACAACTCGCTGTGGGACGCGGCGGGATCGCTGGCGATCGGCGCAATCCTGGTGGCGGTGGCGGCGATGCTGGCCGTGGAAATCAAGAGCCTGCTGGTGGGCGAGCGCGCGGACCCCGGGGTGGAGCTGGCGATTGCCGCCGCGGCTGCGGAAGACCCCAGGATCCTGCTGGTGTTGAAGTCCATCACGGTGCAAAAGGGCCCGGGCGAAGTTTTGGTGGCGTGCAAGCTGCGATTGGCCGACGGTCTGGACACGGCCACCGTAGTGGCCACCATCAACGCCTTTGAGCAGCGCCTCCACGACCGCTACCCCGACGTGCGCTGGTCGTTCGTCGAGCCCGACGTCAGCGCCTAACCTAGCTTATATACAGCACTCTTGTGCACTTCGTCCGTCAAAGCCGCGGTCCGGCGGCCGCGCACCTTGCGCCAAACGAGGAGATTCGGCACAATCCGAGGTTGTTGCTCCGCAGTTCGGGACAGCGAGCGCCGTGATCCCACAAGGAATTCTCGTCAATCGCCCACCGAATGTGCCCGCGGCTGCAGTCGGCACCTTTTCACAAAGTGTTTGTGAAGGCGCAGCAACCTTGGCGAATCGGGCGGCAACCAAGTGTCAAGCCCGGCCAACCCTCGCCGGAAATGTGAGCAGACGACGCGATGCCCCAACCCCAAGCGACACCTCAAGCGATCACCGCCTACACCATGCACCCCGCGGCTGCGGCGCGCGAAGTTGCCGGCGAGATCTTTGTGGTGACCGACGATCGCGGCCTGCATCGCCTGGAAGTGCCCACCGCCGTCACGATTTGCCGCAGCCTGATGGCTGGACCGGCCGATCGCGAGGCCTTGGTCGCGCAGTTGGTTGCCGATTTCGAGGTGGAGTGGGACGTGGCGGCGCGCGATTTGGACGCCTTTGTGGCCCTGCTCGTCGAGCGGCGAATTGCCGTGCAATGCGCCCCGACTCCACCGCCGCCCCTTTCCGCCGCCGCCGACTCGACTACCTTGTCGCGTGGCAGACCTTCAACCGTAGCACCCCTGGGCCAACCCGCAGCGCCCCCGGTTGCAGCTAGCGTGGCCAACGAGGCCGCCCAGCACGAGAAGTGAGCAAGCCGGCAGGGCATTTGCCCCCCGGCGAACGATGGCCCGGAGCTACCCAACGCTGTGAAGCCCTCCGGACCACGACCAGCAGGAGTGATATGAAGCGCCTGACCGCCCCCAACCAGACCTCACCCCGTCGGCAGCTCCTCTCAAGCGGTCGCTGGCCGGGCCTGCTCGCGCTTGCGCTGGCCTTGTTCGCGCTCAGCAGCTGCGACGCCGACATCCCCGTCGTGGGCCCCAAGTGCGGCAACGACGTCTTCGGGCCCTGCCCCGACGCGCTCTCGGACACCGACACCACCATCGCCGACACGGGCGACGACGCGACCGCGGACACCGAGGACACCACACCGGTAGCGCCGGTGGTCAACTTCTATGTCGAGACGGCCGTCGGCAACGCCCTGGAGGACGCGGCCATCACCAGCGCCAAGATCGGCGCCGACGCCGACCTGGACCCCGCCACGGTGGGCGTGCAAGTCAACGTAGTGGTCACGGCCGCGTACGCCGGCGACGGCTCGCAAGTCAGTCTGAAGGTGGGCAACGCCACGCTGGGGCCGGCGGTGCTGCAGGGCGGCAAGGCCGAGTTCAAGAACGTGACCATCGCCTGCGGCCAGGCCGGCGTGAACATGACGGCCACGGTGACGGCGGGCAACCTGAGCGGCGAGAAGAGCAAGTCGCTGGTGCTGGACTGCGGTTCGGCGTGCCAGGCGACGATCGCGGCAATTGACACGCCCTGCATCACAACCGACGGCAACGGCGACGCGGGCTTCCAGTACACGTTCACCGTCACCACCGCCTCCACCGGCTGCACCGATGCCTACCTGCAGTTCGTCGACGCCGAGGGCCAGTCCGTCACCACCGAGAAGGTGTCGTTGGCGGGCGCCAGCTCCACGCCGATCACCGCGACCCTGTCGAGCAAGAGCGCCGGTCTCGATGGCATCAAGTTGAGCATCGTCGCCGTCGTGGTCGATAGCCAGCACCCCGAGCGCGGCTCCGAGCCGTCGGCGCCGCTGGCCGTGACGCTCTCGACCGAGGCCCCGGCGCTGGCCGTGCAGCTGCCCAAGGCCGTTACCCTGGGCAATGACTCGGATCCGCTGACCCCCGGTATTCAGTTGGTTTCCAGCGGCACCGCCACCACCTTGGCGATCGGCGGCACCGTGGAGATCAAGCTGGATGGCGGCGCTCCGACGACCGCCACCATCGGCACCGACGGCACCTTCCCGCTGACCATGTCGCTGACCAGCACCAAGACCTACAACGTCGCCATCAAGGCCACCAACGCCTGTGGCCTCAGCTCTACGGACTCGTGGCCGGTGCAGGCATTCGTCGACAAGGCCAGCCTGGCGATCACCGCGCCGGTGGCGGGCGCCGTGCTGCTGGCCAAGGACGACCAGAACTTCGCCACCAACGGCATGTACGAGACCAACTTTGCCATCGACGTCAAGCAAAGCACGGCCGACTCGGAAGTTTCGGTCTTCTGCCGCAAGGCGGGCGTCGGCTTCAATTGGCCAGACACGCCGGTGGGCAAGGCCACCGTGGCCGCCGACGGGCTGATCAGCGTTCCGGTCGTCATCGACACTGCGCTCATCGGCACCGCCATCACCTGCCGGGTCACCGACGGCTTTGGCGACTTCGCGGCCCCGAACGCGGCTTTGTCCGAGGAAATCACCGCCACCGTGGCCGTGCCCGCGCCCTGCCTGACGGTAGTCGCGCCAGCCGCCGAGCTAACCATCACCACCCACGAGTTGCCGCTCACCTTGGCCACCCAAAACCTGAAGGGCGCCAGCGTGATCGCCAGCATCGTCTCGGACCAGGGTGTGGCCAGCGATCCGCAGACGGTGGGCACACTGTCGGCGATCGGCTACACCGGCTCGCTCAAGCTGACGGCCGCGGGCGACCTGGCCGATGGCACCTACGTGATCTCGTTCGAGGCAGTGGACAGCTTTGGCAACAAGGCCTCGGACAGTGCGGCCGTGGGCCTGTGCGGCGACGTCAGCCGGGTGGTTCACATCGACACCACCGGGCCGGCGATCGCGTTCTCGCTGCCCAGCAAGGCCACGCTGACCACTTTCGAGGACTTCGACGTCAATCCCCAGGTGGCCGGCTACCAGACCGACGTCACCTTGGCGATCGCGGACGCCTCGCAGGTGTGCATCGAGTCGTCGACCGGCGAAAAGGCCTGCAAGAACACCGCGCCGACGGATACCTCGGTCACCTTCGCGTCGGTGACGTTGGACCCGGGCGTCAACCTGGTCAATGCCACCGCGATCGATGCTGTTGGCAATGTGACGAGCGCCGCGCCGCTGGTGGTGACGTTGGTCTCGCAAGCGCCCGTGGTCAAGATGACCTCGCCCAAGGGCAACCTGACCACGGTCCAGGACAGCCTGACCTTCACCGCCGAGGTGACCCAGATTGGCGGTGCGCCCGTGACCGGCGCCACCACTCAGGTGCTGATCGACGGTGTGGCCATGGCAGTCGACGTCAGCGAAACCGCCCCGGGCATCTACACGTTCGCGGTAGCGGGCCTGTCCGCCAAGCCGAGCACCACCGTGCAGTTCGGCGCGGGCGCCCCGGGTGCGCAGACCGAGGCCATCGGCTACAGCATCGTCATCACCGTGACCTACAAGTCCGGCAAGCCGACGGTGGTCGTGACCTCGCCGCAAAATGGCGCGTTGCTCAACCTCAAGGCGACCGAGTGCCTGGCCGGTTCGCAGGACTGTGCGACGACGGCGACGATCACGCTGTCGTCGGTCGAAGACGGGAGCGCGGCCAAGCTGGATGTGGCGTGCGGCACGGCAGCGCCGCAGTCCTTCACCGGCAAGACCAGCGGCAACACGCTGACGTTCACGGGCATCAGCCTTGCCGACCAGAGCACGTGTACCTTGGTGGCGTCCGTGACCGACGCGGCGGGCCAAACGGCCACCAGCGACACCGTGACGGTAGCGGTCGACCGCGTCGCGCCCAAGTTCGATGCCATCACCGAACCCTCGTACAAGTTCACCAATACCACTCTGGTTTTCGTGGCTTCGGAAGACATCAACTCGGACCCGATCGACGGCGTGCAGTGCCACCTGGGCATCAACACCGCGGGTCTGCCGGCCGGTGCGACCGTGACAGTCACCATCTACAACGACAACGGCACCGTCGCGGGCACCTTCAGCGGCACGGCCGAGGCGGCGATCCCCGATGCCACCTGGAAGTCGGTCGCCTTTGGTGTGATCTCGCTGCCTTCGGGCGACAAGGTCAAACTGGTCTTCACCGCCACCGACGCCGCCGGCAACGTTGGCACCCTGTCGGTGACCGCGGACGTCAACGCCGCGCAGCCCAAAGTCCAGATCGGCGCCCCGACCAACCTGCAAGAAGACACGGCCTGCACGACCAGCGCCGCCTGCAGCGGCAACCTGTGCTACCAGGGCAAGTGCGTGGCCAGCTGGAATGCGACCAGCACCCGCTCGGTGACCCTGTCGGTGGCTGGCCTGCCCAAGGGCGGTCTGGTTCGCCTCTGCGCAAGCGGCGCTGGCGTGACCGGTGCCGACTGCGCGACGGCCGGCTTCAAGGAGCTGGCCAGCGCGACCGTGGCGTCGAACTCGATCTCCCTGCAGGTGCCAAACTCGTTGCCCGACGGACTGTTCGTGCTGATCGGGGAAGCCAGCTTCTTGCCGCAGTTTCCGGTCACCACCTCGCTGCTCACGGCTGCGCCGCCGGCGCAAAAGCGCACGCTCTGGATCGACACGGTGGCGCCCGTGGTTACGGTGTTCGCCGCCCCGGCCGCGCCCGGCGCTACCGCCGCGTGCCTGAACGAAGCGAGCCAGTCCGCCCCCGACTCGGCGGCCCCCGGCGGCACCTTTGCCTTCAGCGTCGCGACCTCCGAGGCCTCGAGCGTGGTCATCGTCGGCAATGGCGCCAAGCTGGCCACCGCCAACGCCACCAGCACGCCCGCCAACATGTCGGTCACGCTGGCGGCCGAGGGCACGCAGGTGTTTGCCGCCACCGCCACCGATCTGGTGGGCAATACCAGCGCGGTCAAGACCTTGAACCCCCTGGTCGTCGACACCCAGAAGCCGACGGGCGGCTTTGCCTCGCCTTCGACCGGCAAGGTGATCGTGGGCTCGCCGCTCGATGTGGTGGTCACCTCGACTGCCAACGACGTCAACGGTGCCACCGTTCTCATCAAGGACGGCGGCGTCAACAAAGCCAGCGAGGCGATCAGCGGCGGTCAGGTCACCTTTGCCGACGCCAAGTGGAAGCTCCTGAGCCAGGGCGATCACACCTTCACAGCGGACCTGAGCGACGTCTGCGGCAACACCGGCGTGTTCGGCACAACGCCCAGCAAGGTCACCGTGGACCTGCTGCCGCCGACGCTGGCCATCACCGCGCCCGCGCAAGCAGCCAAGTTCGGCGACGCCGACGACGCTTCGGCCAGCTTGGGTGGTTACCAAGTCCAGGTGACCTTCACGACCACCGACGCCGCCACCTGGAAGCTGGAATTGGCCAGCGGCTGCAATTCAACCTTTGCCAACTGCGGCAGCTTCAAGCCGGTGGCCAACGGCAACGTGGCCAACCCCGGCGGCCTGGAGGCGCCCGTGCTGGTGACGATTCCGTTCGGCAACGGCGACTTCTACAAGGCGCGCCTGACGGGCACCGACGTCAACGGCAACGTCACCACCGTGTACCGCAACTTCCAGGTTACGCTGTCGGGTTGCCTGGTTTCGCTGCATGGCCTCAGCGGCTCGGGTGTGTACAACACCCAGAACTGCGCCACCGCCGGCAGCGATTGCGCCAGCGTCACGGTCAGCGTGACCGCCGCCTTCGTCGGTCCGTGCGGCACGGTCGCCAACCTGCAACTGAAGAAAGGCAGCAGCGAAGTCGGCAAGGCCGCCCCCACCGCCGAGGGCAAGGCCACCTTCAACCTCAACGTGGCCGACGGCGACAACACCACGGTCGAAGCGATCGCGCTCAACGGCGCGGCCGCCGCGGTTGGCAGCTCGGGCGCCCTGCCCCTCAAGGCCGACCTGACCAATCCCAAGGTGGCGTTCGTGGCCGGCCAGGTGCTAGGGGTGAACACGCCGGCCGGTGGCAATACCATCAATCTGCTCGGCAAGGCCCGCGACCTGAACGGCAGCACCGGTCACCAGTTGCACCTGCAGTTGACCGCCACCGACAACGGTCTGGCCGGAGGCAAGCTGACCGCCCTGAGCAACACCGTGGCGAGCACCACCAGCGCCCTCGCCGCGTCGGCGCCGACCCTGCCTGTGGCCCTGAGCGGCACCAGCCAGACCGTCGACATCCAGTTCGCCACCCTGACCGAAGACGCCACCAATACGGTGACGGCGACGGTAGTGGACGCGGCGGGCAACACGGGAACCGGCAAGGTGATCGTGCTGGTCGACTGGACGGCGCCGGCCAAGGTGACGTTGGCCGACTTCTTGACGGCCGACCTGAACCCGCGCCGGCCGATGGCCAAGCTCAGCTTCACCGCGGTGGGCGACAATGGCACCGTGGGCACCGCCAAGAACTACGCAGTGCGCTACAGCAAGTCGCCGATCAAAAACCAAGCGGACTTCGACACCGCCTGCGACGCCGGCAAGGTGCTGTTCTCGACGATCGGCACGCCCAAGCCCGCGGGTCAGGCCGATGCGGTGTTCGTGGAAGGTCCAGACGAGCGCGACCTGAGCGATCCGTGCAAGTTTGCGCCGATGATCGACAGCGGCTCGTCGGCCTACTACTTCGCGGTCGAGGCCGTGGACGCCGCCGGCAATGCGTCGCCGCTGTCGAACGTGCTGTCGACGAACGCCCTGCGGCTGCGCTATGCCAACATCGTGCCCGGCGGCGCCCAAAAGACCACCGACATGCAGCAGCGCATTGCCGCGGTCGGCGACCTCAACGGCGACGGTTTGGGCGACTTCGCCTTGGGTGGCGGCACCAGCAGCCCGCTGTGCATCGTCTACGGCCGCATCAAGTTCAACTTGACCGACATCGACCTCTCGTCGGCCTCGGCCTACCCCAGCCACGTGTGCCTGGCCAATCCGGGCGGCCTTGGCGCTCCCGTTGGCCGCAGCGGCGACATCAACGGCGACGGCGTGCAGGACCTGATCGTGGGCGTGGGCAGTGGCACCGGCGCGCCGCGCTTCGTCCACGTCTACCTGGGCCAGAAGGATGCGGCCATCTCGGCCACGCCGGCGCTGATCGTCAAGAACGTCACGACACCACTGGGCGATGGCGTGTGGCGCGCGACGGCGATTGGCAACTTCAACGGCGACAAGACCGCGGGCGGCAAGCCGCTGGAAGACCTGGCCATCACTTGCCGGGCGGGCGTGCAGTCCTACGACCGCGTGGTGATCATCCCGGGCAGCGAGACCTTCACCACGGCCTCGCCCAAGACCATCGACATCGACAGCCCGGCGGCCCTGGCCACCTACAACGTGGGGACGCTGCACGTCGCCGACAACTCGGGGGCTCCGATCTTCGGCGCCTCGCTGTTCGGCGTGGGCAACATGCTGCCCGACGTCGGCGCGACGCAGTACGACGACCTGGCCGTGAGCCAAGCGTCGGTGTACCAGGCGGTGTGGGTGCTCAAGGGTCGGCCGCTGGTCGGCGCCACCGACCTGAAGGTGTCCAAGACCATGACGACGGGCAACGAAGACATCAATGCCGTGCAGTTGGCGGGCAGCAGTGCCGTCGGCGCGTCGGCATTTGGTCTGTACATGGATGTGGTCAACATGGACAACGACACCATTCCGGACTTGCTGGTCCAGCACGCGTCGTCGTCGAGTGCTGGCGGCGCCATGTACTGGATGCGCGGCAGCTACTTGTCGAATAATATCGGCAAGGTCGTCAGCATGGCTGCCGAGACCGCGGTGGCCGGCACCAGCAACCTGTTCCTGCTGGCGGGTGGGTATCGCGTCAAGGACTTCCACTTCGCGCCGCAGACGGCCAAGAACTTTGCCGACCGGCCGGCGAGCGCTTCGCCGACGTTGGACGTGGTCCACGGGCTGCCGTCCTACACGACGACGACCAACAACCGGGTCATCGTGCGCTTGGGCTTCAAGCGGCCCGGCTCGGTCATCTCGAACGAGAACAGCTTCATGAATACCGACTTGGCCATCTACGACCCGGCCAACAAGGCCAAGACCAACTGGGGCATCGTGACCCAGAGTGCGCTTGGGCCGGTCAGCTTCGCGCCGATCGGCGACTTCAACGGCGATGGCGTCTCGGATTTGGTGATCGGTTCGACGGACGGCAGCTTGATTGTGGTATTCTAGTACGGGCCCGGCTAGTCGATAGCCCGCACACTGTCGAGGGAAATCATGTTGTTGAACAAGGAAGACGGCGCCCAAACCGCGCGTTCCAGCGAAGACGCGGCACAAGCCAAGCGGCGGCCCTACCAGGCTCCGACCGTGCACAGCGCCAAGTCGGCTCTGCTCGATTTGGCTTGCGTCTCGTGCGGCACCTCGGGCTCGCCTGACTGCCCTGCCTGCGACCTGGACACCACCCCCGTCTAGGCGGTTGTGAGCCGTCGTCGCACCACCCCGCACGGGGCAATGGCGGAGCGACCCTTGGGTCAGGAAGCGGCGACAGGACTCAGGCACCGCGTTGGGCCGTGGCGGATTCTTTGCGGCCCGCTGCCGCACGGCTGGCTGGCCGAAGCCGCCGATCCACCAGACGCTCGGCCCGACCTGCACATCGAAGTGGTGGCCAGCGAGCCCGCCCGCAGCTCCCCCGGCGATGCCCTGGTCACAAGCGACTCCCCCGACCAAACCGAAGCAGACTTTGCGCGCGGCCGTCTGCGCTTCGACTGGCGCGCCGGTCGCGCGACCTGGCACTGGCCGGCTGAACCCATCGACGAACCGCGTTCACTCCTGCTGGAGCCCAGTTGGCTGGCCACCATGGCCATTCTGGCCTACCGCGCGGGCGGCGTGTTGATGCATGGAGCCACCGTGGTCGGTGCCGACGGGGCGGTAGTGGTGAGCGGGGCCTCGGGGGCTGGCAAGTCGACCCTGGCGCGGCACTTTCCCGGTCACTACCTGCACGACGACGTGACGCTGATTGTGCCGCAGGGCGGGCGCTGGCTGGTTTGGTACCAAGACGCCTATCGGCCGCAGCCTGGGCCGTTCCCCGTTGGCGTGCCGCTGCGGGGGCTCCACTTCCTGGGCCCGGACCGCCAACAGACCCGTGCCAGCGCCATGTCCAGCGGGCGAGCCATGCAGGCCCTGTGCGAGCAGCTCTTCTACCTGGGTCCGCAGTGTGCCAGCGCCTTGCTGGCCCGCGGCGCACAAATCACAGCAGACTTGCCGGCATTCGAGCTGAGCCATTGCCTTGCTGACCCGCAATCCGTACGAATTCAAGAGTTGTTCGGCCATCTTGGCTGATCCTCTGGGGGCATAGATGGCGGATACGGTCGAGTGGTCACCAGCCGAAGCGCTGCAGAACGCCATGGCGTCGGCCTACCGGCGCAGCGGACGGCCGGGCATCGTCCAGATCGACATCACCTACCGGTGTGATCTCAACTGCGTTCACTGCGTGCTCGACAACCGCACCACGTGGCCCGAGATGACGACGGCCGAGTGGCTCGACGTGTTTGCCCAGCTCGCCGAGTTGGGCGTGTGGCGCATCAACTTCAGCGGCGGCGAGGCGTTCTTGCGGCCCGACATGGTCGAACTGCTGGACCGGGCACGCAAAATGGGCTTCCGGTTGGGGGTTCGCAGCCACTTCGGCAACATCGACGCCGAGCTGGCCCAGAAGCTGCGGGCCTTGAACCTGACGCACCTGCGCACCACCGTGTACTCGCTGGACCCGGCTATCCACGACGCCTTCACCCGCCGACCCGGGTCGCTGGTGGCCACCCTGGCGGGGGTCGAGCACTTGCGGGTGGCCGGAGTGCCGGTGGTGGTCGACTGCGTGCTACAGGGCAACACGATCGAAGAGATCCCCGCCATCCACCAGTACTTCGCCTCGCGGAAGTGCACCATCAACTTTGGCACCAACATCTACCGCGACCACATGGGCAGCACGGACCTGGATCTGATGGACTTGACGGCGTCCGAGCGCGTGCGGGCGCGGCAACTCATTTGGACGGTGGTGAAGGACGACACGGACATCCACAGCACGGTCAAGGACGCCGTGGACCAGCCACCGTGTGGGGCCGGACGGACGCAGTTCTACATCTCGCCGGACGGCTCGGTGTGGCCATGCGTGATGTTCCCCATGCAAATTGGCCACTTGCGTGAGCATCGCCTGGTCGACATCTGGGAGAATTCGCCCGAGCGGCGTCAATTGGTCGCGTTCACCAACCGCGATCGCGGCGAATGCCAGAGCTGCAGCGGCAGCGACGTCTGCTTCTACTGCCCCGGCGAGGCCTACAAGCACAGCGGCGATTTCCGCAAAGCTCCCGACCACTTCCACAGCCGCACCCGCGATCACATGCGCGGCTTGGAGCTGGCCCGCGGCCCGCGCTACTCGGAGCAGGAGTGGGCCAGCGTGCCCGACCCAGTGCGGCCCAAGCGCGATCGCCCCGGCAAGTTCGTATTCCCCATCTACCGTCCGCAAAAAGGCCGCGGCACCCGGGTCGGCGAGGTCCGATGAACCAGACCGTGTGGTGGCCGGTGCAGGGCGCCTCGATGTGGCCGCTGTTCGCACCCCTGGAGGTGCAGCTGGCCCCCGCGGACCGCATCGATGTCGGCGACATCATTGGATTTATTGGCGAACGCCCCGGCACACTGGTTCTGCACCGGGTGACCGCCGTGCACGGCGATCGCATCGAAGCCCGCGGCGACACCAACCGCCGGGCCGACCCGCCCGTACCCCGGCAGGCCGTCATCGGCAAACTGGCGGCGCTGCGCGTGGGGCCCGTGGCGCTGCGCTGGCCGGCCGGCGGCGTCCCGGCCGAGCTGTTGCGGCGGCTTGGCCAGGGCTGGTCGCAGGTCGCGCCCGCGCTGCGGTCCGGTTGGTCTCGGCTGCGGCGGCGCGGCCAGAAATGTTGACATGAGCGGCCCTTGCGGTACGGTCTAGAGGTCGCGATGCTGGCCGCACTGGCTGGCGCGCGGCATTTGCGGCTGGGTCTGGTCCCGGCAGGCGAGGCGAGCTTGCGATTTCCCCTATGTCCGCAAGCAGTTGTATTTCCCAGCTTGGTTGCGAGCGCCGCGCTGCTGCTGTCCACCGGCTGCGGCTCGACACGGGTGCAACAGCTCGAAACGGAACTGCAGACGCTCCGCGACGATCTGGACGACCTCAAGCGCAGTCAGGCGGCGGCCCGCGTGCAATTCGACGAGTTGCGCGGCCGACTGGTGATGATCGAAGAAAAGGCCGATTCGGCCCGGGTCGATCGTTCCCGCAGGGACTCGAGCTGGATTCCCAAGCTGCCCACGGTGCGCGTCGGCCCAGCCCAGGTGGCGCCGCGGGCGGTCGAGGCCGAAGAAGAGTCGGGCGGCGAACTTCCCGATACCCCGGTGGCGGTGGCGGTGCCGGCGCCCACGCCCAGCCCGTCGGGCCCCGGTGGCGAGCTGCCGCCACAGCTGGACAACCAGAAGCCCAAGGGCGACCCGGCGGTGGTGCTGTACAACCAGGCCAAAGCGCTGCTGGACAGCGAGCAGCTGCCGGCCTCGCGGGCGGCCTTCGAACAGCTGCTGCAGGCCCACCCGGACCACGATCTGGCCGACAACGCCCTGTACTGGATCGGCGAGAGCTGGTACGCCCAGGCGCAATGGCTCAAGGCGGCCAGCTTCTTCGTGCGCGTGGCCAAAGAGTATCCGCGCGGCAACAAGGTGCCCGACGCGATGTATAAGCTGGCAAAAAGCTACGAGAAACTTGGCGACGACACCGGCGCCAGCGACGTGCTGCGCCAGCTGTGCAAGCACTATCCGGGGACGCCGGCCGCCAAGCGCGCCGGTGACGACCTGGCCCATCGGCCGGCACGGACGGAACCATGAAATACCTGTACTGGCTTGGGGCGCTCGCCGTGGCCGTGCCCGCCGTGGCCCAGGCCCAGTGGCTGCCTGACAAGTCGCAACCAACGATTGCTGTTCAGGATTCGGCCAAGACGGGCGAGCGTATCTACGTGGTGGAGCAAGGCGATACGCTGTGGTCGATCGCCGAGCAACTCTACGACGATCCGTGGTATTGGCCGTCGCTGTGGTCGTACAACCCGCAGATCACCAACCCGCACCAGATCTACCCGGGCGACGTGCTGTACCTGTCGCGCAAGGCCCCACCGGCCCAGGCACAAAAGGCCGTCACCTTCGCCTCGTCGCGCTTCCAGCCGATCAAGAACGCCCCGGTGGAGCTGGTCCGCCGCGTCGGCTACATCAGCTCGCGCGACTACCGCGAGTCGGGCGCCGTGGAAGCCAGCCGCGAAGAACGCAACATGCTGGGTACCCTGGACGAAGTGTACGTGCGCTTCCAGATGCGCCGCTGCAGCGAGGACACCCCCGAGGCGCGCGAGAAGGACCCCGACGCCTTCGTGGGACCGTGCGTCAAAGAGAACGACCGCTACACCCTGTACCGCGTCGAGCGCGAGGTGGTCCATCCGCTGACGGGCAAGGTGATCGGCTACAAGATCAACTTCCTGGGCGAGGGCAAGGTCCTGCGCACCAACAAGCCCCTGGCCAGCGTGCTGCTGACGCGATCGTACTCCGAGATCAGCCGCGGCGATCTGGTGACCAACGTGTTCGAGCCGATGACCCTGACCAAGCCAACCGCCAACAAGGTCGAGCTGTTCGGCACGATCGTCGATTTCCACCACGAGACCACCGCCGCCGGCCAGTTCCACTACGTCTACATCGACAAGGGCGCCGACGACGGGGTCGAGAAGGGCAATCGTTTCGAGATCATGTGGCGCGGCGACGGCCTGCGGCGCAGCGACGTGGGCAACCTGAAGGAATTCCCCGATGAGCAGATCGGCGTGGCCACCGTGGTCGAGGCCTACGACCGCCACTCGCTGGCTGTGCTGACCCAGTCGGTCCGCGAGATCGAGCGCGGCATGCCGGCGGTGATGGCCAAAGGGTTCTGACTTGCGCAGTCGGCAGGCTCAGGGTTGCAAGTTTCCAGCTTCCAGTGAAACATAGGGCTGGTGCCGCGACCGTGCGCTGGGCTGGCGCTGTGACTGCGGCAAGCGGGCGCAGCTGGTACCGCAGCAGTGGTACGAACAGCGGGGAGGCAGGCGCGGATGTACCTGGAGTGGCGCGACGTCGACGGCAAGCTCATGCAGCTGCAGATGAGCCAGGACATCGAGCCGGTCACCATCGGCCGCAAGCCCAACGTATCCAAAATCTTTTCGAATGAGTCCACGGTCTCGCGCGACCACGGCCGCATCGGCTACGACGACCAGGACCGCACCTACTACATCAAGGACATCGGCTCGGCCAACGGCACCTTCGTCAACGGCAAGCAGGTCAAGCGCGCCGCCATCCGCGAAGGCGACGTGGTCCGCTGCGGTGAACGCTTCGAGATCCACGCCCGCGCGGGCGACGCGCCGACCCAGAGCCGCGCCCCGGCCCCCGCGGCTGGTCCGGCGCCGCGCCAGCACATGCCCGGGCCGACCATGCACCAACCCGGCATGGCCCAGCAGCTCCGCGAGCAGCTGGAGGCGCGCAGTGCCCTGCCCGAGCTGCGCAACCTGGACCGCGATCGCGCCGCCCACGCCGAGCGCCCGCCGCTGGAGCGCCCCGTCGAGCGCGCACCGGTGCAGGCCGAGCGCCCACCGTCGGCGCAGATGCCGCGGGTGCCGTCGGCGTCGATGCCCGCGCCGCAGGTCCCGGTACAGAACGCCAGCGCGCCGATGCCGGTCATCCAGGTCAACCACGCCGAGATGGACGCGCTGCGCCGCACCTTGGCCGACATCCAGGCCGAGAATGGCCGGTTGCTGCAGCGCGCCACCGCCGCCGAGAACCGCATCCGCGACATGGAGCGCAACGCGGTGGCCGACGAGGGCCTGTACGACAAGTACTCGCAACTCAAGGAACATGCGCAGACGCTCAGCCGCCAGTTGGAGCAGGAGCGCGAGAAGTTCTCGCACAAAGAGAACGACGCCCTGGAGTCCGAGGCCAAGGTCCGCGAGCTGGAGCGGCGGGCCAAGGAAGCCGAAGACAAAAGCGCCGACGCCCAGGAGCGCATCGCCGGCCTGAAAGTCCGCGTCACGCAAAAGGATCGCCAGATCGAGGAACTGCAGCGGCAGTACGATCAGCTGGACTACGAGGCGCGCGCGCTGAAAGACCAGGTGCTGTCGCTGGAATCGATCATCAACGACGGCAACTTCTCGAACAATTCCTACGAGCGCAAGATCAACATGCTCCAGGAAATCATCGAGGAGAAAGAGAACCTGATTCAAGAGAAGAAGGCCGAGCTGCGCGCCAAGGAGCTGGAGCTGCGGCAGGCGCAGATGGGCGTGGGCATCAGCGGCCTGGAAGACGAAAAGCGCAAGTTGCTCCAAGACTTCCACAACGCCATCAAGCGCAACGACGAGCTGGGCGACCGCATCAACGAGCAGAGCCGGCAGATCGACACGCTGCGCAAGGACCTGGATGCGGCCAAGTCGGCGGCCGACAAGAAGCCCAAAGAGATCGACTTTACCGAGCACCCCGAATTCAAGGCAAAGGTCCGCGAGATCGAGCGCATGCGCGAAGAATTGCAGCAGGTGCAGCGCGACCTGGCCAAGGCCGAGCTCAAGCTGGAGGCGGCGGCGGCCGAAGGCGGCAATGCCCGCACGCTGCAAGCCGAATTGGACCGCCACAAGGTGCGCGCCGACCACGCCGAGCAGCAGGTCAAGGATGCCGAGCGGCGGATCGCCGAGCTGGTGGAAGCCGGCAGTGCCAATTCTGCAAGTGCCAAGTCGGGACCGTCGGTCACCACCGAGATGGGCGAGCAGATTGCCGATCTGGCCGAAGCGATCGTGGCGAGCAAGCGCAATGCCCTGCTGGCCCGCGACACCGCCGACCGCCTCAACCGGCAGCGCGACAAGACCGGCGAGCTGGCCGACCAGATCGAGCTGGTGCTGGACGCCACCGTGGTGCTGGCGCAAGACCTGGGCATGCAAGAGCGCATGATCAAGTCGCTGCAACAAGACCTGGGCCTGGAGTAGCCGGCCGGCGGGCCAGCCGGTCCACCGGACGGAACCTACCGAAGGGATCCTCCCAACCTAGTGCGTGGCGCCGCGGCGCCGCCGGAGAAGATCGATGTCGAGCAACATGGTCACCGAGGCCGCCGAGGCGTCGCCGTTTCGCCCCGTTCCGCCGGCTGTCGACGAGCTGCACTACCTGATCCGCGCCCAGTACAAGCTGGTCTACGTGGTCTCGGCCGAAGAAGAGCGCGTGGAGAAGTGGCTGCGCGATCTGGCGGTGCTCGACTCGCCGGTGCTGCGCGATCGCTGGGACGTCACCGCCTGGCAGCCGCGCCAGCTCATCAAGTGGTCGTGCTCGCAGGGCTTCCGCTGCGACACCGCCGACGTGCCGGGCGACATCCGCGACCCGATCCGCGCCCTGGACTGGGTGTCGAACAACCTGACCCGCGACGCGGTGGTGGTGCTGCGCGACTTCCACCCCTTCTTCAACGACCCGATGGTGGCGCGCCGCGTCCGCGACCTGCCGCACACCTTTGCCGATTCGCAGTGCAAGCGCACCGTGGTGTTCCTGTCGCCGATCGTCAAGATTCCGATGGAGCTGGAAAAAGACGCGGTGGTGGTCGACTTCGACCTGCCCGATCGCCAGACGATGGAAGACATCGTGCGCGAGATGGCCTTCAATGGCGCCAAGTCGCAGCGCTTCGGCAAGAATTTCCAGAAGGTTCTCGAGTCGCCCGAGCTGCAGCGCGAGATCGCCGAGGCGGCGCTGGGTCTGACCGAGCAGGAAGCGCGGCAGGTGTTCGCCAAGACCACCGTGCGCGACAAGGGCTTTCATCTCAAGACCATCCTGCAGGAAAAGAAGCACATCATCCGCAAGTCCGGCATCCTGGAATTCTACGAGACCGCCCTGGGCATGGAGTCGGTGGGCGGCCTCATCCACATGAAGGAATGGCTGAACAAGCGGCGCAACGCCTTTGCCCCGGCGGCCCAGGAATTCGGCCTGCCGGCGCCCAAGGGCATCCTGCTGCTCGGCGTGCCGGGCTGCGGTAAGTCGCTCAGCGCCAAGGCGATCTCGCAGGCGTGGCAGATGCCGCTGCTGCGCTTGGACGTGGGCAAGGTGTTCGGCTCGCTGGTCGGTTCGTCCGAAGAGAACATGCGCCGCGCCATCAAGACGGCCGAGGCGGTCGCTCCGGCGATCCTGTGGCTGGACGAGCTGGAGAAGGGCTTTTCGGGCACCAAGAGCTCGGGCCAGTCGGACGGCGGCACCACCGCGCGCGTGTTCGCCACGTTCCTGACCTGGCTGCAAGAGAAGACCTCGCCGGTGTTCGTGATTGCCACGGCCAACGACGTGTCGATGCTGCCGCCCGAGCTGCTCCGCAAGGGCCGCTTCGACGAGATCTTCTTTGTCGACCTGCCCAACCGCAACGAGCGCGAGGAGATCCTGGCGATCCAGCTCAAGAAGCGCCACCGCGATCCGAGCGTGTTCGACATGAAGCAACTGCTGGATGCCACGGCCGGTTTCTCGGGCTCGGAGCTGGAAGAAGCGGTGGTGGGCGCGCTGTACGACACCTTCGACGAAGGCCAGGGCAGCATCGACATCGGCACGACCAGCTTGGTGTCGGCCTGCCGCGAAGTGATCCCGCTGTCGCAGACCATGCGCGAGCGCCTGGCCGAGATGCGCGAGTGGTCCAAGTCGCGCGCCCGCCGCGCCTCGCCGGCCGACGACACGCCGCTGACGGCCGAGGAAAGCCAGCCCCGTCTGGAGATGTAGCTGGCGCTGGAGAAGTAGCCCCGAACTCGGACCACGAAACCCAGGAGTTGGCCGCCTATGTCGCACTTCACCACCGTGCAGACCAAGATCAACAACCTGATGCGCCTGGAGCTGGTGCTGAAGGAGCTTGGTTTTGCCTTCAGCAAGGCCGAGGCCGAGGAATTGCTGCACGTCAAAGGCTACTTGGGGCAAAAGGCCAAGGCCAAGATGGTCATCCACGCCAGCAAGACCTACGACATCGGCGTGAACGTCGACGCCACCACGGGCAACGTCAGCTTTGTGGCCGACTGGGAATTCGTTGAACTGACCGCTGGTTACAACCAGGAGGAGTTCAACCGCAAGATCATGCAGCGCTACGCCTACCATACGGTCAAAGAAGAAGTGACCAAGCGCGGCTATACGCTGGAAGAAGAGACGACCGACGACAAGCAGCACATCCACATCAAGGTGTCGAGCTGGGGCGATTAGGCCACTGGAGCGGAGGGCAACATGGCGAATCGTCGCGAGATCCAGTTCACCATCGATGACAACGGCGAAGTGTCGATCCAGGTGCTGGGCGTCAAGGGCGCCGAGTGCGAGCGGCTGACGCGCGAGATCGAGTTGGCGCTGGGGGTGGTGCAACAGCGCACCCACACGAGCGAATTCTACTCCCAGGCCGAGAACGTGCAGGCCGTGGGTAGTGGCGAGGGCGACACGCCGGCCGGCGAGTCCTAGTCGAGGCGGGCGATGGAGGAAGCGCGCGCCACCGACTTGCTCCACCAGCCGCTGGCCTGGCCGCTGGCTCGCCGGCTCGACCGGCGTAACCGTCGAATTCAGAAACGCTTCTTGATGTTCGATTACCTGTACCGCAAGGACACTTTTGCGGTGATGGTGGCGCACGACTTCCAGCCCGACCGCCTGAGCGGCTGGGTGACCGACCGCAACAACTTCGAGCAGACCTACGCGCGGCCGATCCGCGAAGCGCGCGATTCGGAGTTGAACGACAAGACCGCCGACGCCATCGCCCACGACACCATGCCGCAGTTCAACCTGCGCAACATTGGCCGCTACGAGATGGCCGTGGACCTGAACGACCCGCTGCCGTGGCAACGCCAGGCGGGGATCGGCGGCGAGATCGACAACGCCGGCCTGGCGGAAGCGCGCCGCCCCCAGGTGCCGCCCGTCGAACCCGTGCAGATCTGGACCGTGGACTTCGTGGGCCGGCTGCGCGCCCAGCTGCGGCGGCTGGTGATCGAAGATCCGTGGGACTTGAAGTACGGCCCCGAAGCCACCAGTGTGCACAACGGCCTGGGCCGCAACTTCGTGGTCGAGGGCACCCACCCGGACGACATGCCTGGCGCCGACTTCGCGCCCAAGCTGATCGCCCGGCCCAAGGAATGGCAGGCCACGCCCAAGGGCGAAGAGGCGCAGGAGCGGCCGTTCGACATCGCCGTCGACGCCCAACGGCTGGACAATGGCAATTCGGGCGGCGACATGGCGCGCCGCTTCGAACTATGACCCTTTCGGCCTGTGACCCTTTCGGCCCATGACCCTTTCGGGCTTTGACCCATTCGCGTTTTGATAAAATCCGCGATTCGGCGTAGATTGCCTCGCTGGTAGCCCTCCTTTGCCCTGTCCACCGCTTCGCCGGCTCTGGCCGCGAACATCGAGGTAACGATCATGGCCGAATTCCGCACGCTTCCCGAAACCTTCCTGCACCGCGTGACCAACCACCCCGGCGACCTGGCCTTCATGCACCCGGTCGGCGAGACGTGGCAGCAGCTGAGCTGGGGTCAGACCGGCGAGCGGGTGCGCGGGATCGCGTGTGGTCTGCGGGCCGTGGGCGTGAAGTCGCAAGAGCGCGTGGCGATTCTGGCCAATACCCGCCTGGACTGGGTGCTGGCCGATCTGGCCATCATGTGCGCCGGCGCCGCCACCACCACCATCTACCCGGCCAGCACGCCCGACGAGTGCGCCTACATCTTGAAGGACTCGGAGACGGTGCTGTGCATCGCCGAAGACGACAAGCAAGTGCAGAAGCTGCTGCAGGTGCGCGATCAGGTCCCGTCGCTGCGCTACGTGGTCACCCTGGACGGCAAGAGCGGTCACGACGGCTTCGTGGTGTCGTTCGCCGATCTGGAGAAGCAGGGCAACGAATGGCACGCGGCCAATCCGGGCGGCTACGAAGACGGCATCCGCGCCGTGGAAGCCGAGGATCTGGCGACCCTCATCTACACCTCGGGCACCACCGGCCAGCCCAAGGGCGTGGAATTGACCCACGATTGCTGGGTGTTCGAGGGCAAGGCCATCGACGACATGAACCTGCTGCGCACCGACGACCTGCAGTACTTCTGGCTGCCGCTGGCACACTCGTTCGGCAAGGTGCTGGAAGCCGCGCAGATCCGCATCGGCTTCGCCACGGCCATCGACGGGCGCATCGACAAGCTGGTCGGCAACTTGGCGGTGGTCAAGCCGACCTTCATCGCCGCGGTGCCCCGCATCTTCGAGAAGGTCTACAACAAGGTCATCAGCGGCGCCAAGGCCGGCGGTGGCCTGAAGTACGGCATCTTCCAGTGGGCCTTTGGCGTGGGCCGCCAGGTGTCGTCGCTGGTGCAGCGCGGCGAGTCGCCGTCGGGGCTGCTGGCGCTCAAGGCCAAGATCGCCGACAAGCTGGTGTTCAGCAAGCTGAAGACCCTGTTCGGCGGCCGCGTGCGCTACTTCGTGTCGGGTTCGGCGCCGCTGTCGCGCGACATTGCCGAGTTCTTCCACGCCGCGGGCATCCTGATTCTGGAGGGTTACGGCCTGACCGAGTCGTCGGCCGCCACCTTCGTCAACCGCGGCGACAAGTACAAGTTCGGCACGGTGGGCATCCCGGTGCCGGGCGCCGGTGTGAAGATCGACCCCGAGACCGGCGAGATCCTGCTGTCGGGTCGCGGCATCATGCGCGGCTACCACCACATGCCCGAGGCCACCGCCGAGTGCATCGTGGTCGACGCCGACGGCACCCGCTGGCTCAAGACCGGCGACAAAGGCGAGGTCGACGGCGACGGCTTCTTGAAGATCACCGATCGCATCAAGGAGCTGATCAAGACCTCGGGCGGCAAGTACGTGGCGCCGGCGTTCATCGAGTCCAAGCTCAAGGTGGCGCTGCCGCTGTCGGCGTCCGTGCTGGTGCACGGCAACAACCGCAACTTCTGCTCGGCGCTGGTCGGCTTCCCCGAAGAGGATCTGAAGGTCTGGGCCGGCCAGAACGGCCAGAGCGGCTCGTATGCCGAGCTGCTGAAGTCGCCGGCGCTGCAGAGCCTGGTGCAGGGCGCCCTGGACAAGGTCAACGGCGAGCTGCCCAGCTACTCCACCGTCAAGCGCTTTGCGATCCTGCCGCAGGATCTGAGCGTGGAAGGCGGCGAACTGACCCAGAGCCTGAAGGTCAAGCGCAAGGTGGTCGAGGGCAAGTACAAGGACGTGCTCGACGGCTTCTACAACAACGCCATGGAGTCGATGTAAGGCCAGCGACAAGATCGGATCGATGTCGTCGTCGCGCTGTACCGCCGCCGGGTGGGTCGCACCCAAAAGCCACCGTGGGTGCGGGTCCCCTAACGGGTCCGTCGCACCGCTCCGGTGGCGTGGCCGTCGACTTGCAGCTGCCGGAGCCCTTCGGACGCTTGTGCAGACGATGAGTGCCGGACCGGGTGCGGTTGCGAATTTCTGTGAAGACAGCCTTGCGGACGCCTGCCCAGCCGGCAATGCTGTCCGATGGGTGCCCCGTCGCCCGAAGTGACCCGAAGCGACCCATGCAATTCACTTGCCCAGCTTGCGACGGCGAATTCGAGCTCTCGCGCCGCGCGTTCGGCACGCGGACGGACACGCGAACCCGTTGCGCCGCCTGCAGGACCTGGCTCATCGTCACCCGCAGCGCCGACGACTTCTTGACGGCCGTCATCGATCCCGATCACGAGATCGACGTCGCGGCGGTCGACGCGGCCAAGCTGACCCACGCGGCGCCCAAGCCACAGGTCGCCACGCCCAGCCGTCGCCCGAGCGCACCGCCAACCCCGGTGCCCACGGCGGCGCTCGCCGAAGTGCCCGAGGCCGACCTGGAACTCATCGAGGAGGAGCCGCCACCTGTCGTTCCGGCCGTGCCCGACGAGGCGGCCGACTTCTTTGGCGCGCCGCGGCCACGGCCATCCAGCGCCAGCTTCGAGAAGCTCAGCTCTGGGCAGATGCTGTTCTCGCTGCCGGACCCCGCGGAAAGTACCAAGAAGCGCGTACAGATGCAGCAGGTCCTGCAGGACTTCAGCGTCATGTTCCGGCTGGAGTCCAAGAAGTCGAACCGCAAGCAGATGGTGGCGATGACGCTGCTGGGGCTGCTGGTGGCGGGCGGCCTGTGGTGGCGGGTCCGGGCCAAGCTGGCCTACGACGACCGCGTGGACGCCGCGCGCGACGCCAAGCTGGCACTGCCGGCGTGGGTGCTGCAGTCGGCACAGCCCGAAGACGTGGCGGTGCTGGGTCTGCCCGGTCAGCCGACCGGTACCACCACCCACCACGGCACCACGCTGTCGCGGCAGCTGTTCATGAAGGCGCGCACGCAGCGGCCGGTGCCTCCGCCGCCTGCGCCCAAGCTGGAGTTGGCGCCCGTCGCCGAGCCACCGCCGGCCGTCAAGCCCGCGGCCGACAAGCCCAAGAAGGGCAAGACCGGCAAACCGCTGTAAGCGACACCCCACCTGATTCACGCGGGGACGGCTTCCCAACCCCGGCTGGCAACTGGCCAGAATCAGGCGCGAACCTCGGGTCAGGCCCGGAGAGTCGCCCAGGTTTCCGGTCCGAGTTGGACGGATTTGGTGCGGTAGGGCTCAGCTCTCGAGCAGCGAAGCGATCGCCCGCAAGGTCTTGACCGAATCGGCCGAGATGCGGCGGCGGGCGTCGAGCTGGGCCTCGGTGGACGAGACGTGGGCCTGCAGCGCGCTCAGTTCGGCGCGCAGCTTGGCCAGTTCCTCGGCCTGGGCGACCTGGGCCTGCTCGGCGCGCATCCGGGCCTCGACCGCGGCGTTGCGCGCCTCTTCGGAGCCCACCAGGCGGGTCTGGACATCGCGAAGCTGGACCTGCAGTTGCTCGATCTCGCTGACCACGGCGGCCGAGCGCGCGGCGGCGGCGGCTTGCGACTGGGCCTCGGCCAACTCGGCGCGCAGCTGGCTGTTCTCGGTCTCCAGGCGGCTGATGTCGCTGGCTGCCGTCTGCAGGCGCTCCATGAAACCGGCCAACTCGGAGAACATCTGGTGGTGGGCACCGCTGGGCGCACGGGGCGCCGGACGGGGTGGCTCGACTGCGGCGGGCTCGGGCTGGGGCGGGGCTACTGCTGCGGCCACGGCAACGGGCGCGGGCGCCGGTTCAGCGGCCAGCCCAGGCTCGGGTGCGGGAGCAGACTCCGGCTCGGGTGCCGGCTCCACTGCGGCCGCCCCTTCCGCCGGCAGCAGCTCGGGCATTTCGCGCAGCCCGGCAACCAGCGCGGTCACTTCCTCGGTGCTGGCCCGGGTCGGCTCAACAGCCTGGGCGGGCAGCTCCAGATCGTCGTCGAATTCGATCGCGTCCAAGTCGGCGATCTGCTCGACGGTGTCGGTGATCTCCTCGACCAAATCGGCACTTTCCAGGGCTTCGACCTCAGAAGTCGGCACCAGGTCGGTCAGTTCCTCAACGGCGTCCAGCGCCACCAACTCCTCCAGAGCCCCGCCGTCGTCGGGCTCCAGGTCTTCGATGAGGTCGTCGCCCACTTCTTGGAGCACTTCTTCGACCATCTCGCCGTCGGTCAGCTCTTCGGTCAGATCCTCGGTCAGTTCGTCGGTCAATTCCTCGATCGGCTCCAGGGCGGCTTCGTCCAGCTCGCCGACCATCTCGACCGGCGGCGTCGGCGGCAGTTCCTCTTCCTCGATCTCGATGGTGGCCAGGTCCAGCATCTGGGTGGAGTTGTCGCTGGCGAAGTCCTCGGGCTGGAGCTGGGTGATCTGGCTCTGGGCCAGCAGCTCGCGCAGCCCCGGACCGACTTCGCGCTGGATGCGCGACTGGGCGATGTAGCTGTCGGCCACGGACTTGCCGCGCTGGTGGCGCTTGACCTCGTCGCGCTGGTCGTCGCGGTACACCACCATCAGCTTGGGCTCGCTCTGGCCCTCGCGGCGCAGTGTCGACACCATCGCCAGGGCGCGGCGCAGGGTGGGACCGAGGATGATCGCCGCGGTGGGCTTCTCGGTCATGATCTTGACGCCCTCTTCCATCGTGGCCACCGAGATCAGCGGCAAGTTGGCGGCGTTCTGCAATTCGCGCTCGAGCACCTTGGTGCCGCCGACGAGCAGGATGATGGCCTCGGACATGGAGCCTCCAGACGGACGTGGGTTCGGGGCGTCGCGATCTGAAACCGCTGCGACGCGCCGCGCATTTTCGCTGCATGCGGGCGCTGGGGTCAAGCCGAGGGCGGGCGAGGCTTCAGGCGGCGACGGGAGCGGCGATGGCGACCGGCGAAGGAGCACTTTCTTCTTGTTCGTCGTGCTGTTGCTGCACGGACCACAAGTGCGCATACATCCCACCCTGGGCCAACAGCTCGGCGTGGCGGCCTTGCTCGACGATGCAGCCGCGCTGCGGACCGGCCGGGTCGCCCAGCACCACGATGTGGTCGGCCCGCGCCAGCGCCGAAAGACGGTGCGAGACGATAACGGCGGTGGTGCCGCGGGCGGCGATCTGGGCGCGCAACACGGCCAGCAAGCGCTCTTCGGTGTCGTGGTCCACGGCACTCAGCACGTCGTCCAGAATCAGCATGCGGAACCCGCGGTAGAAGGCGCGGGCGAGCTGGACCCGCTGGCGCTGTCCACCGGACAAGGTCAGGCCCTTTTCGCCGACCACCGTCTGATAACCATCTGGCATTCTTGCAATCTCGCTGTCGAGCTGGGCGGCGGCGGCCGCCTGCTCTACCCGCGCCCGGTCGATCTGGTCGCGGCGATCGAAGAAGCCGATGTTCTCGAAGACCGATCGCGAAAACAGCAGCGCCTCTTGCGGCACGACGGCCAGGGCGCGGCGCAAATCGGTGTCGGCGATCTGCTGCAAGTCCATGCCGTCGCAGGTGATCGCGCCCGCGGGCGCCGGAGTCAGGCGCGCCAGCAACGCCACTAAGGTCGACTTGCCGGCGCCGACCGGGCCGGAAATGCCCAGGATCGTGCCCGGCCGCAGGTCCAGGTCCAGGTCGCGCAGGATCGGCTCGCCGCTGCCCGGGTGGGCATACGTAAGCCCGCGCACTTGCAGGTGTACGCCACTGCCGGTGTCCGGCAAGGCCAGATCGCCGCCGGGCAGATCCGACTGCAATTCCAGCACGTCCCAAACCCGCCGCAGCGAAACGGCCCCGCGCTGCAGCACGCCGACCACCCAACCTGCCGAGGCCAGCGAGCCGACCAGCACGGCCAGGTACGAGGCATAGGCCGCCAAATCGCCCACGGACATCGTGCCTTGCGCCACGTGCCGCCCGCCGATATAGAGCAGCAGAAAGATGCAGAGGTTGCCCACCGCGCCGACCACCGGCATCAAGAAGGTGCGCAGCGCCGCGCCGCGGATGTTGAGGTCGGTGAAGGCGTCGCTGGCAGCCTCGAAACGGCGGATGAAGGCCGACTCGACGGCAGCGCCCTGCACCACCGCGATGCCTTTGTAGCTTTCCAGCACGGCGTTCGAGACGTTGCCCAGCAGCTTCTGCGTGTCGCGCATCATGCCCATCGCCAGGCGCACCCCGGTCCGCAGCACCCAGACCGCCAGAAGCAGCGGCAGCACGCAATACAGGGTGAGCCAGGCATCGGTCTGCACCATTTGCGCAAGCGACAGCGCCGCAGCGAGCACGATGTTGAGCACCATGATCGTCGAAAAACCAACCAACGCCCGAACATAGGTGGCATCGTCGCTGGCGCGGGCCATCAGGTCGCCGATCGGCCAGCGGCGAAAGAACGCCGGCGACATGCGCAGCAGCCGCGCCAGCATGTCGTTGCGGATGCGAAACTCGATGGTTCGCCCGGGGTTGAAGAACAGCACCCGGCTCAGGGTGCGCACCACGATGACCAGCAGCGCGGCGGCGGCAATGGCCAGCGCGTACAGGTGCACCCGGTCGGCACTCCGCGAGCCGGTCAACTCGTCGAAAACGTGCTTCTGCAGCCAGGGGATCGCCACCGTGAGCAGGTTGGTGGCCAACAGAAACAAGAGCCCCAGTGCGTACTGGCCGCGGTAGCGCCAGGCATAGCTGCGCAAGAACGCCAAGATCATGGCGCGATCGTTCAACACGGGGGCAACGGCGGGAGCGGGACTGGACAAGGCGTTTCCTGCGGGAGACAGAGTCGCAGCCCTCATGCTAGAACACCAGCCGGAACCGTCTCAAGCCCCGCAGCTTTTGGCAAACGTGTCCGCGAAAACGCGATGATGCTCAAGCAGTCGCCCACGGGGCAGCCGCACCCCGCCGCGGCAGAGCGGCCGACAAGCTGAACCAGGGGTGCAGTGGCGATCGCGGCCCCGCTCGGCGCGCGTGCAGGATTCATGAACGATCGCGAGACCATATCCAGTCAGCGCCCCCGTCCGCTGCCGGCCGCGGCCCAGCGGCTGGGCGAGGCGGTGTGGCAGCCCGGCGTGCGGGTGGCCGCGCTGGTCGGCACCAGCAAGAATTCCGGGAAGACCACGACCTTGAATGCCCTGCTGGCCGACCTGTCCATGCGGGGTGAGCGCGCGGCAGTGGTGTCGATTGGCCTGGATGGCGAGGACCGCGACGCCTGGCTCGACACCCCCAAACCCTGGATCTATCTAGAGAAAGACACGCTGGTGGCGACGGCCGCCAGTCTGCTGGCCCAGCGGTCGTTCGAGGTGGTCGCCGACTTGGGCATCGCCAGCTCGCTGGGCCCCACGGTGGTGGCGCGCGCCCGCGGGCCGCAGCCGGTGCAGCTGGCGGGTATCGCCCACCGCGGCCAGTTGATCAAAGCAGTAGCGGCCTTGCGGCGCGCTGGCGCGGACAAGGTCGTGGTCGACGGCGCCTACCACCGCCAAGCGGCGGCCCACCCAGAGGTGGCGCAGCGGGTCGTCGTCAGCCTGGGGGCCATCTTGGGCGACGATCCGGCCGCCGCCGTACAAGCCGCCGCGCCGACGCTGTGGGCCATGACCCGGCCGGCGTGGCCGCAAGCTGCCGGCACGGCGCACGCACTTGCCGGAGCCCTGACCGATGGCGCCGTTGACAAGTTACCGATTGGCCTGCAGAACTTGGTGGTCCAGGATCCCAGCCGCATCCTGCTCGGCAGCGCCGGGCGCCTGCGATTGGAGCGCCAGGGCGTGCGGGTGTGGGTGCGGAATCCCGTGGCACTGGCTGCAATTACCTTGAATCCGCACCGGCCGGGCGGGCTGGACGCCGCCACCCAGGCCCTGGCCGCAGCCGTGCGCGCCGGTTTGGGCGAGGCCGTGGCCCGCGTGCCCTTGCTAGACGTGGTCTCGGGCTGGTACGGCGCACCGGAGGAGCTTCCGTGACGAATCCTGACGACAAGCTGGCGCTTTTGCGGCGACTTCCGGCCGTTCACCGCTTGGCGGCCGATCCGGCTTGGCCCGCCTCCGTCCCCGACCCGGTTCGCACGACGGCCGCGCGCCAGGTGGTGGCCGAGCTGCGGGCCGCCATCGACGCGGGGCAGGCAGCGGATGCCGCGGCACTGGAGGCCCTGCAATTGGCGGCGCTGCACCGGCATATCCAAGCCGTGGACCGCGCTTCGATGCGCCCCATCCTGAACGGTTCTGGCGTATTGCTGCACACCCACCTGGGGCGCGCGCCGCTGCCACCGCAGGCCGTGCAGGCACTCGCGGACTGTGCCGGCGGCTATACCACCCTGGAGCTCGACGCCGAGACGGGCGGGCGCGGCAGCCGGCAGGACCATTGCCGCCCCCTGCTGTGCCAGTTGAGCGGCGCCGAGGACGCGCTAGTGCTGAACAACGGCGCCGCGGCCATCTTTCTGGCGCTGCGGACGCTGGCGCGCGGGCGGCCGGTGCTCGTGTCGCGCGGCGAATTGGTCGAGATCGGCGGTGGTTTCCGCGTGCCGGACATTCTGGAGGCGTCCGGCGCCGAGTTGGTGGAGGTGGGCACGACCAACCACACCCGCGTCGGCGACTACCGCGCAGCGCTGCAGCGACTGGCGAGCGGCGGACGGACAGCGGCGGCGATCCTGCGGGTCCACCGCTCGAATTTCGCGTTGGTCGGCTTTGCCAGCAGCCCCGAACTCGGCGAGCTGGCAGACCTGGCCCGCGAACACCAGCTGCCGCTGCTGGTCGATCTGGGTTCGGGCGCACTGGCACCGCTGCCGATTCGGCCTCAGCCGCTGCCCGGCCAGCCGCACCTGGGCGAGCCGACCGTCGCCGAGCACATCCGTCAGGGCGCAGACCTTGTTACGTTTTCTGGCGACAAGCTGGTGGGCGGGCCGCAGGCGGGGCTGCTGGTCGGCCGGCGCGATCTGGTGCAGCGGCTGGCCGCCGATCCGCTTGCGCGGGCCCTGCGCCCAGGCAGCTTGACGATCGTGGCCCTGGAGGCCGTGCTGCGCATGCACTGGCTGGGGGAGTCGGCCAACCTGCCGGTCCTGGCCGCGTGTCACGAGGCCGAGGGCCAGGTCGCCGAGCGTGCCGAGCGCTGGGCGGCGGTCCTGCGCACACAGCTTGGCGAGCGCTTTGTCGTGCAAGTAGAGGTTGCGCAAGCTTTTGTTGGCGGCGGCACCCATCCGCTGCTCAGCCTGCCGTC
>JACRCU010000197.1 GCA_016218865.1 Deltaproteobacteria bacterium
CTGGCCTGCTGCTCGCTCGACAGGGCGATCTTCAGTACGATCGCGGCCTTGCGCAGCCTCTGCAGCAGCTCGGCCTGCCCCGCGGGCTCCAAGCCGGCCTGGCGCAGGGCCGCCACCACAGCTCCGACCATGGCGAGATCGATGTCGTCGCCGCCCAGGTGGGTGTCGCCGCCGGTGGCCAACACCTCGGTAAGTCCCTCGTGCAGCTGCAGAATCGAGATATCGAAGGTGCCGCCGCCCAGGTCGAACACCGCCACCTTGCTGCCCTCGCCCGACTGGCTGGGCCGCTTGTCCAGGCCGTAGGCCAGCGCCGCCGCGGTGGGCTCGTTGACGATGCGCAGCACCTCCAGCCCCGCCAGGCGCCCGGCGTCTTTGGTGGCCTGCCGCTGGGCGTCGCCGAAGTAGGCCGGCACGGTGATGACCGCGCGCGACACCGGCTGGCCCAGGGCCGCCTCGGCCCGCCGCTTGAGCTCCCGCAGCACGAAGGCGCTCAGCTCGGGCGGGGTGTAGCGGCGCTGCCCCACCTGGATGCGCACCGCCCCCGAGCCCGGCTCGGCGTGGACCTGGTAGGGCAAAAGCACAAGCTCGTCGGCCACTTCTGCAGCGTCGCGGCCCATCAGGCGCTTGACCGAGTAGATGGTGTGGCGCGGATCCAGCTGCACGCGCAGGTCGGCGGGCACGCCCGTCGCCAGCAATTCCCCTTGCTCGTCAAAGGCAATCACCGAGGGGACCAGCGGACCGTCCGGACCCGACAGCACGCGCGGCTGGCCGCTGGCGTCGACCCAAGCGACCAGACTGTTGGTGGTGCCAAGGTCGATGCCGACCGCCAGCTCGCTCTGGACTGGGGCAGCGGCCGGGCCGCCGATGTGGATCGCCATAGATCGATGTCCTTTGATTGCGAAAAGCTAACCGCGCTCGGGCACAGTCTTTTCCAGCAGTTCCTTGCAGCGGCTGCGCAGCTTGTCCAGGTAGGTCAGGCGGCCCAGCGACGTCCGCAGCTTGCGCCGCGCCGTGGCCTCACCCGCCGGATCACCGCCAGCCGCATCCCACAACTCGGCATCTTCGCGCAGGATCTCGCGGATGTCGACGCGGTCACCTTCCAACTCACCCAGCAGGGACTGCAGGGCGCGGCGGTTCTGCTGCGGCGCTTCGGCCAGCTCGTCCAGGGTTTCGTTGCGCTCGAAGCTGAGGGCCAGCTCGGCGGCGCTGGGCTTGTAGGTCTCGTCTGGGCGCTCGCCGGCCAGATCGACCACGTATTGGCAGCGCTTCTCGAAGTCGCGCAGTACCCGCCAGGCGTCGTTGAGCAAAGCCGTGTGCTTCTGCGCCCTTTCGACCATCGCCGGACCGTCGCGTAGGTAGCGGTCGGGGTGGAGCTGGCGAATCAGCGCCTTGACCTTGGCGTCGGTCGCCGCCTCGTCGATGCAGATTTGCGGCTTGAGACCAAGGACTTCGAAGTGATTCGGCATCGGCTCTCCCGGCGCTGGCCAGCGGCTCAGCACGGCGCCACCGTGGTCGCCAATCACGTACGGTCGCAGCACAGCCGACCCAAGGGCAGCGCTCATATAGATGTCATTCATGGCCAGAACTCCGAAGCTGGGCCACACCACCATCGATTGCCTGAAATGCAAGGCAGATGTCGCAGTGGGCGCCACTTGGCGGCGGGCTGGGGTGCGCGCCGGCGGGGAAGGGTTAGACGCTGAACGAGGATCCGCAGCCGCAGGCGGCCTTGGCGTTCGGATTCTTGAACACGAAACCCTTGCCGTTCAATCCCCCTTCGAAGTCCAAAGTGGTGCCGCGCAGAAATACCAGCGACTTGCGGTCGACGAAAATGCGCGGCGCTTCGCCGAACACCGAGTCGCCCAGGCGCGGTTCCTTTTCGAAGTCGAGGACATACGACAGGCCCGAACAGCCACCGCCGGTGACGCCCACGCGCACGCCCACCAACTCGACGCCCTGCTCGGCGGCCACCACCCGCAGGCGATCGATCGCGTCTTTGGTGATCTGGACCTGCGCGGTCACGGGCGCGGGTGGCGGCGGAGCGGGCATGCTGGGGCTGGTGGCGGGAGTCTGGCTTTCCATGGTGGTACCTGCAGTTGCGAGCCGGCGGCCCGCGTGGCGATGGGGATCAAGCGGTCAGCTTGTCCTGCTTGGCCTTGTAGTCGGCCAGGGCGGCGCGGATCGCGTCCTCGGCCAGGACCGAGCAGTGGATCTTGATCGGCGGCAAGTTCAATTCCTGCACGATGTCGGTGTTGCGGATCTGAGCGGCTTCTTCCAGGGTCTTGCCGCGGACCCACTCGGTGGCGAGCGACGACGAGGCGATGGCCGAGCCGCAGCCAAAGGTCTTGAACTTGGCCTCTTCGATGACGCCGCCCGCGCCGACGCGGATCTGCAGCTTCATCACGTCGCCGCACTCGGGCGCGCCGACGACGCCGGTGCCGACCGTGGGGTCGTCTTTGGGCAGCGCGCCGACATTGCGCGGATTGCTGTAGTGGTCGATGACCTTCTCAGAGTATGCCATGATCTCAACCCCTTATCGAGTGTTCTTTCGGGTCCAGTGTCCGGTCCAGCTCACCCTAGTGGCCCGTCCAACTGACGGTGCGCAGGTCGATGCCTTCTTGCACCATCTCCCACAGCGGGCTCATGTCGCGCAGGCGGTTCACCACCTCGACCACCCGGCCGATGGTGTAGTCGATCTCGTCCTCGGTATTGAACCGGCCGATGCCGAAGCGAATCGAGGTGTGCGCCAGCTCGTCGCCCACGCCCAGCGCCTTCAGCACGTAGCTGGGCTCCAGCGAAGCGGAAGTGCAGGCCGAGCCCGACGACACCGCGATGTCGCTGATGCCCATCAGCAGGCTCTCGCCCTCGACGTAGGCGAACGAGACGTTCAAGCTGCCCGGCGCGCGGTGCTCCCAGCTGCCGTTCAGGTGGATGTGCTCCAGCTTGGCCTGCAGACCGTGGTACAGCCGCGTGCGCAGGGCCAGGATCCGCGCGCTCTCTTCGGCCATCTCGCGCTGGGCGATCTCGGCAGCCTCGCCAAAGGCGACGATGAGCGGCACCGCCAGCGTACCCGAGCGCAGGCCGCGTTCGTGCCCGCCGCCGTGCAGCAGGGGCTCCAGGCGCACGCGCGGGGCCTTGCGCCGCACCCACAGGGCGCCGATGCCCTTGGGGCCGTACATCTTGTGGGCGGTGAAGGCCAGGATGTCGATGCCGAGCTCTTCCACGTTCAGCGGGATCTTGCCCACCGCCTGCGCGGCGTCGCAGAAGAACAACACCCCGCGTTCCTTGCAGATCTTGCCGATCTCGGCCAGCGGCTGCACCACGCCGATCTCGTTGTTGACCGCCATCACCGACACCAGGATGGTCTGGTCGGTGATCGCCGCCTTCAGCTCGTCCAGGTCGACGAGGCCGTCGGGCCCCACGCCCAGGAAAGTCGTGCGAAAACCCTCGCGTTCCAGCGCATGGTGGGCGTCGAGCACGGCCTTGTGCTCCGTCGCCACCGTGATCAGGTGGTCGCCCTTGTCGCGGTACATGTGCGCCACGCCCTTGACGGCCATGTTGTCCGACTAGGTGGCGCCCGAGGTGAACACGATCTCCTTGTCCGTGGTGGCGCCGATCAGCGACGCCAGCTGCCGGCGGGCCTTGTCGACCGCGTCTTCGGCGATGCGGCCGAACACGTGGGTCTTGGACGCGGCGTTGCCGTACTTCTCGGTGAAATACGGCAGCATCGCCTGCACCACCCGCGGATCGCAGCGGGTGGTAGCGTGGTTGTCCAGGTAGAGCGGCAGTTGCACGGCCATAGTAACTCCTAGCGATTCCTACAGATTGGCCAAGGTCATGCGGTCCAGCACGTTCATCATCTCGCGCTGCAGGTTGTCGAGCGGGTTGCGCAGATCGCAGTCCGCAATGCGGTGGCACTCCAAGATGCCTTCGCGGCACGGCGCCAGCGCCGGATCGCCGTCCAGGATGCGCACCACCTCGGCCACCGTGATGGTGTCGGCGTCGCGCGCCAGCCGGTAACCGCCCGACTTACCCAGGGTTGCCTGCACCAGTCCCGCCTGCGCCAGCCGCGCCAGCACCTTGGGGGTCAGGTCCACCGGCAGACCAAAGCGACTCGCCAGCTCGCGCGCCGACAGGGCGTCGCCGGGCTCCAGGGCCCGCAGAGCCTTGAGAGCCACCAGCGCGTAATCGGATTTTCGCGAGAGTCGGAGCATGGGGACCGTCGGTCGCGGAAAGGCGACCAATCTGGTCCGATATTAAGATTCCTGGCCGGCGCTGTCAACGGACATCTGTCAACTGCGCGGAACCAGGAGACTTACCATCAGCGGAAGAGCATGTTGCGGGTACCTAGTGGAGCGGTGCGACGGACCCGTCAGGGGGCGCGCACCCACCCTTACCTTTGGGTGCGACCCACCTGGCAGCAGTACAGGGCGGCGACAAGATCGACTTGATTTTGTTGCTGCCCTTACGGGAAGCCCAGGCCGCTGCCGCAGGTGCCGCCCGGCTTGCCCGAAATGCAGTTCATCATGGTGTTGCAGCTGTTGCCGCCAAAGCACATCGGGTCGGCCGGGGCAGTGCCGCCGCCGATCAGGCCGCCCAGGCAGTCCATGGGGTTGCCGCTGCCGCCGCCGCCGCTCGACGAACCGCTGCTGCAGCAGTCGATGGGCTGCTGGGTCAGGATGTCGGTGATGGTGCAGTCGGGGTTGGTGGCGTTCTGGGTGCAGTCGCAGTTGCCCAGCTTGGTGAGCGGGCCCAGGGGCGAATTCAGCACCTGCTTGCAGGTGGAGTTGACGATCTTCTCGGTGGGGGTGCCGCCGGGGCCGGTGCTGCCGCCGGTGCCGCAGGTGCACGAGCCGACCGTGGGAGCGGGAGTGCCGCCGCCGCCGCCGGGGAGGCCGCCACCGCCGGGCAGACCGCCGGGCAAGCCGCCCAAGCCGCCGCTCATGTCGCAGTCCGAGCCGGCTGCAGCATTGCAGAAGGCGCTGATGTTGTCGCACTTGCCCGCCTTGTCGAAGCAAAGACCGCTCTGGGTGTCGCACACCAGCTCAAAGGTGCCGTTGGGGTCGGGCGGGCAGTCGGCGTCGCTCTTGCAGGTGCCGGTCTTGGGACCCACGCCGCCGCCGGTGGTGCCGGAGCAGCTGTAGGTGGCCGACGAGCAGGTGCCCTTGCCCTTCTTGGTGCAGTCGTCGTCGGTGCTGCACTCGACGCAGGTCCAGGTGCCGTTGATCTGCACGCAGCCGGGGTAGTCGCCACCGCACACCGAGCACTCGCCCACCTGCGTGGTCTTTTCGCACAGATTGCTCTGCAGGTTGCACTTGGGGCCGTTGGCGTTGCCGACGCAGTGGGTGTCGTTCAGGCACTCGACGCACTCGCCGGTGGTGGTCTTCTTGATCTTCTTGCTGGGCGCGTCGGCCGGCGGGCACGCGGCGTTGGTCACGCAAGTGTAGGTATTCAAGTTGCAAGTGCCGCCCGAGCAGTCGGCGTCCTTGGTGCAGGCGACGCATTGGCCGGCGACGCACTTGTCGGGGCAGCTGGCGCAGCCCGAGGTGCACGACGAGCCGTAGCAGCAAGTGGCGGCGTTGAAGGCGCAGGCCTTGGTGGCGGCGGTGACGAACGACACGCACATCGAGTTGGCCGGGCAGCTCTGGCCGCTGGAGCAATCGGGCACGCAGACCTTGCTGGCGCCGAACTTGACGCAGCGCAGGCCGTTGCCGCACTCCTTGTCCTGCACGCAAGCCGAGCACTGGCCCTTGGCGTCCTGGCAGGCCGGCGGGTTGACCTTGTAGTTGCACTGCTGGGTGCTGGGGCAGCCGTCCACGGCGCAGCCCTTGCAGTCGTAGGTGGGCAGAACGCAGTACTTTTGCGCGGCCGAGGTGGCCTTCTCGCAGCTGTAGCCGGCGGCGCAGTCCTGGACCGCGGTGCACTTCTTGCTGCAGAACGAGCCCGAGAGCAGCGGCACGCAGTCGAAGCCGTCGCCACAATCGCCAGCGGTCTTGCAGATATGGCAGCTGTTGTCGGTGGTGGGCTGCACGTTGGTGTCGGCGGCGGCCGTGTCCTTGGGGGTGGTGCTGTCGGGGTTGGTGGTGGTCGTGTCGCCCGCCGTGCCGTCGCTGCCGCTGCTGGCATCGGCGCCGCCAGCCACGTCGGTTACGCCGCCGTCGCTGTTGAAGGCGGTCACGCACATCTTGTTGCTGCAGACCTTGCCCGAGCCGCACGCGATCTTCTTGTCGTCGTTGCACTGCTCGACGCACTGCTTGGCGGCGACGTTGCAGAAACCGCCGGTCTCGCTGCAGTCGTCTTGCGTGGCGCAGGCGCCGAGCACGGTGCCGGCCGAGGCCGCGGACTGGGCGTCGGAGCCGCAAGCGCCGAGGAGGGCGGCCGAAGCCAACGTCGCCACGGCAAAGAGGGTGCGGCGAAGTACGTTCATGGTTTGACACGAAATCTGGGCAGGCGTGGACATGGGATCTCCGAGCAGTCTGGGCCCCGCGCCGGGGCCGATATACTGTAGGCAATTACTCCCCCCAGCCGCAAGTAAAACTAACTGCTTTCCCGCGGAGCCGTGGCGCGGCGCCCCCGGCCTGTGGCAAGCTGGCAGCCGATGGTCGCTTTTCATGCCTCTTCCGCCATACCCTTTGCGATCTTGCGCGAGTTGGCGCCGGGCGCGGCCGCGCGCTGGCAGGCGGCACACCCGGGCTGGACGATCGCGGCCTGGGGTCCTTTGTGGCTGGGCCTGCCCGCTGAGACGGCCGACCATGCGGTGCGGCAGAGCGGCGACGGCCGTGCCACCGGAGTCGTGGACGGCGTGGTCTGGAACGACCTGCAAGTGCGCGAGCGCTGGCGTGTGCGCGGCCAACAGCTGCAGAGCGACGATCACCGGCAGCTGGCGATCGAGGAACTGGCGGCGCACGGCCCGCGCGGTCTGGGCGAGCTGCGCTGGCATGGCGCGGCAGCGGTGCTGCACCGAGCCCAGGGCGCGGCGCTGCTGGCGCGCGATCCCCTGGGAATCGGCTGGCTTGGGTACGCGGCGACCGCGGAACTGCAGGTGTTCTCTTCGGATCCGCGCCTGGACGGCCAGGCCGTGCCGCCGGGCGTGGCGCTGCGGGTCGAGGCCAAGGGCTGGCTGGCGCAGCCGATCCGCAGCGCGGCGGAGAACCTGCCTTATTTCAGAGAGATTCCTGACGAACTGCGCGGCGACGATGGGCGGGTGCTGGGCGAAGGCCTGCGGGTCCGGCTGCAGGCGGCGGTGGCGGCGGCGCGGCGCGGTGTGGGCGAGCTTGTCCAGACCCCCGCAGATGCCGGGTTGCGTCGCTGGGCCGGCGCAGCAGAGGGGGCAAAAGCCGGCTCAACGACTGGTCTATGGTCGCCGCAGGGCTGGCCCAGCCTGGCGGCCCGGGAGTGGCCCGAGCCCGAGCCTTGGCCGCGACCTGGGGCGTGGCCGGCGGTCGAGCCGCCCGAGCCGGTGATCTCGGCCGATGCCGTGGACCGCAACGCGCGGATCTGGCGGGCCACCGCGCTGGTCGACCGCGATCTTCGGCAGGCGCGCGCCCAAGCGCTGGACCAAGGTCGCTTCTTGGTGTTGCCGCATCTGGATCCGGCGGTGCTGGCCTGGCTGGGGGCGATCGGCCGGGTGCGGAGGATCGAGATCCTCGGCGCGACTTGACAGCGCGGACCCTACGGGGTTGGATGCGGCGGGCGCTGCCCCCAGCCCCGCGCCCACGCCAGAGGACCGCGCCATGACCAGCTCGCCTGCCGCTTCTCCTTCGCTCAAGGGCCCCTACCCCGCGGACTGGCCGGGACCCGGGTCGATCGACCTGCAGAAGCACGACGCGCCGCACGCCTCGGCGACCACCGAGTGGTGGTACTTCAACGGCCACTTCGCGACGGCAGCCGGACGAAAGCTGAGCCTTTTCGCGTCGTTCTTCCGCATCGTCAAGGGCCAGGACCCGGTCACCAAGGAACTGCAGCACGCGCACTCGGTCACCTGGGCCCTGACCGACGCATCGGCCGGCCACTACTGGAGCGAGTCGCGGATCGACAAGGACTCGCCGCGGCTGGGTTTGCAGAAGCTGGATCGCGGCGAGGGCACCCAGGATCCGCGCATGCGCCGGGCGATCCGCGAGCTGCTGGAGCGCGGCCAGGTGCCCTACCCGGATCAGATGTTCCAGGGCGACGTGTACGTGGATACCCAGCGCCTGGACTTGGATTTCGACGGCCAGCGCTTCTGGAAGGACGAGTCGGGCGCCTACCACCTGTTCCTGCGCCATGCGCACCTGACCCTGGGCGCCGAGCTGGTGATCCGGCCGCAGAAAGGGCCGGTGCGCCACGGGCAAGACGGTGTGGTCAAAGGTGTTTCGGGCGAGGACATGTTTTACTACTTCCTGCCGCGCTGCGACGTGAGCGGCACGCTGTTGCTGCCGGGCGGCGCCGAAGACCTGGTCCAGGGAAGTGGCTGGTACGACCACGAATTCGGCCTGCACCAGGGCATCACGGACGAGAAGCGGCAGGGCCAGGACATCGGCTGGAATTGGGTGGGCCTGCAGCTGAGCGACGGCCGCGAGCTGTCGGCCTACCGCATGGTCGACGAGGACACCGGGGCGGTGGTGGGCCAAGGCGCGATTCTGGTGGACGAAAGCGGCCAGGGTCAGCGGCTGGACGACGTACAGCTCGACGGCGACACCATCTGGACCAGCACGCGCACCTTCCACGACTACCCGACCCACTGGCACCTGCAAGTGCCGGCCGCGCAAATCGATCTGCAGCTGCGGGCGGCGGTGGACGACCAGGAGTTCATCACCGTCATCAGCAAGCCCGCCTTCTGGGAGGGGCGCTGCAGCGTGGAGGGCGTGGTCGGCGGCAAGACCGTGAGCGGTCTGGGCTACATCGAGCGGAGCGGCCAGGGCAACATCAGCAATCTGGACGGGTTCTTTGGCGCAGTGGGCAAGCAGGTGCGCAAATCGGTCGACGCGATCCTGCCGCACCAGCCTACCTACGAGCAGACCCGCGATCTGGTGGCCAGCAAAGACCGCGAGCAGAACATGCGCGGCGTGGACATCGAGCAGCTGGCGCGGACCATGGTCAAGCCGGTGCGCACCATCGTGGACCGCGGCGGCAAAAGCTGGCGCAGCTACGCGGCCTTGGCCTGCTGCGACGTGGTCGGCGGCGACTCGCGCCAGTACGTGCAGTGGCTGGCGATGCCCGAGCTGATGCATGTGGGGTCGCTGATCGTCGACGACGTGCAGGACAAGAGCGACATCCGCCGCGGCGGGCCCACCGTGCACAAGCTGTTCGGCGACGCGATCGCCATCAACGCCGGCACCGCCTGCTACTTCATGGGGCAGAAGCTGCTGGTGGGCAAAGACATGAGCGCGGCCGCCAAGTTGCGGCTCTACGACCTGTACTTCGAGTCGCTCCGCGCCGGCCACGCCGGTCAGGCCCTGGACCTGGACGGCCTGGACCATATGATGCCCAAGGCGGTGGCCGAAGGCGGCGGCGACTGGCTGGAAGAACGCGTACTTGCGGTGCACCGGCTGAAGACGGCGGCGCCCGCAGCGTCGTTGGCGCGGATGGGCGCGCTGGTCGGCGGCGGCAGCGAGGCGCAGATCGACGGGGTGGGGCGGTTCTTCGAGTCGGTGGGGCTGGCCTTCCAGATCGTGGACGACGTGCTGAACCTCCGCGGTTTCAAAGGTAATCTGAAGGACCGCGGCGAGGACATCCGCCACGGCAAGATCACCCTGCCGGTGGCCAAGGGCCTGGCGCGGCTGGGCGCCGAGGACCGCGCCTGGCTGTGGCAGGTGGTGCAGAGCCACACGGACGACCAGAGCCTGGTCGAGGCCGTGATCGCGAAGCTGGAAGAGTGCGGGGCGATCCAGGCGTGCGAGGACCAGTCGCGCGCGATGATCGAGAGCGCCTGGCAGGCTCTGGACCCGCTCGTCGAGCCGTCGATGCCCAAGGTGATGCTGCGGGCGTTCGGCTGGTACGTGCTCGAGCGCCACTACTAGCCGCAGATGTACAAAACCGTTGGCGAATTGGCGCAAGCCTGGCGGCCGGATGCGGCGGCGAGCCGGGCCGTGGCTGGTCGGGTGCGCGACGGGTTGGTGCGCGGCTGGGTGACGGTGGCCGGGCCCGAGCTGCGGTGGCGGGTCGAAGCGGCGCTTGCGGACGAGGGACTTGCACTGGAGGCCCAAGACGGCTGGGTGCCGCTGGCCGCCTACCTGCGCCTGCACGAGCACATCGCCGAGCTGGACCACGGCGGCGACGGCAAGGCCTTTGCGGGCCGGTGGTTGCGCGATGTCGAGCGGCAGATCCCGGGTCTGGCGCGCTGGCCGCTGAAGGCCCTGGGCCTGCGGCGCGGCCTGGAGCTGCTGCCGCGGCTCTGGCCCGAAGCGTGGGGCACTCCGGCGCCAAGGGTGCGCGCTGACGGCGAACGCTGGATTCTTGAGGACTTCGAAGGGCTGCCGCTCGACAGCCCCACCCTGGCGCTCCTGCTGGCCCTGCAATTCGAGCTGGCGGCGCGGCTCCTCAGCGGCGGGCGCGCGCGGGTGCAGGTGCAGCCGGACGCCTCGGGCGGGGTGAGGTCCCTGGTTATTTCGTAGGAATGCGGGCCGCCGCCTTGATCAAACCCGGGACGTTTGGGGGGCAATTTCTACTTGCTGAATTTATTCACCTCAGCCTGGCCACTGCAGGCGGCCGACAACTTTTTTCGCCCGCACCCGCGGCAAAACTAGCGCTCCTTTCGATCACCCTGATCAGCGGGCCCGGTGTGTCCGCGGGGACCGCCATGCCGATTCGACTTTACGACCCGAGCCTCCTGCACCTTGTCACCCTGCGCACCCTGGACGGCAAGTTCTCGCTGTGCACCGAAGACCCCGATTTCCAAGAGAACCTGACCGGCGCCATGGCCGAGGCTCAGGCCGCTACTGGCGTGAAGGTCTACGCCTTTACGTTCATGGCGAATCACTACCACGGCCTCTATTCGGCTGATTTTCCAGAGCAAATGGCCCGCTTCCTGTGCTTGCTCCACGCCGCGGTGGCCCGACTCGTCAACCGACGTTTTGGTCGGCGCGGGCCGATGTGGGAGCAGCGCGCGCATGTTTTGCCGGTACTGCCGGGCAAGCAAAGTGAAATGCAGGCGCTGAGTTACGTGATCATGCAGGCCGCCAAGGCGGGGATCGTTGAGCACCCGCGCCAGTATCGCGGAGCCTCGAGCACCGGCTGGCTGCTGGACGGCGCGGCGGTGGTCGGCCAGCACGTTCGGCAAACGGAGCTGACCCTGGCGGCGCGCAATGGCAAGGATCCTGGGGAGATCAAGCAGTTCACCGACGCTCGCACCGTCAAGATCACGCCACTGCCGTGCTTTGCCGCAACGCCGGCCGACGCGTGGCGGGAAACGCTGCGGTGGCTGGTCGACGCCCAGGTGAGTCGCGCCCCAGAAAATGCCCCCCAATGCGAGGACGAGGCTGTCCGTTCAGAAATTGCCCCCCAAGGCGACCGCGACGTCGACGAGGTGGCACAACCGTCCTGGGACGACCTGCCCACCCGCCCGAAACCAAAGGCGAAGGCCCGGAACTACTGCATCGCTCCGTCGCACAAGGCGTACCTGGCCTTCAAGGAGCGGGTAGTGGCCTACGAGACCTCCTACGCGGACGCCCGGTGCGCGGCCCGGCTGGCGGCGGTCCAGGCGGCTCGGGGCGACGCGGCGGCGTTCGTGAGTTTCCCGATGTACAGCTTCGCTTGCGCGGCAGTGGCGGTTCCGGATCGGCCGACCCTCAATGAAAATGCGGAGTAGAAAATGCCCCCCAAAGATGTCGCTACAGCGGGCCGCGCCAGCAAGCCGCCAACGCCGGGTAGCCGGTGGCGCCGCGGTCGACCAGGCAGCGGACGGCGCGCAGGGCGGAGCGGCAGCGCTTGGCGTCGTCGACGTCGCCCCGGCAGTTCCAGCAGGTGCCCTGGCCCAGCCGACCGAGGCGAGACTCTACATAACTCCGCAAACGGGTTGCGGGAATCTGTGCCAGCGCCCCAGCGTGCAGGTGCTCGGCCAGCTCGGGCAGCCGCTCGAGGCAGTCCGCCAGGTCGCCGGCTTCGATGTCCCGATCGGGTTCGTCGTCGTCCGGGTCGTCCGCGGACTCGGGCGGCGCCTCGGGGTCTTCGCCCAACCACAGGCGCTGGAAGAAGGCCGCAATCCTGGGGTGGCCCCACGCGATCGCACCCCCGGCAATCAGCCGCAGGGTGACGACGGCCGGCTGGTCGCCATCGCCGGCAAAGTCGGCCAGGGCCACCGTCTCCAGCCGCTCGGGCTGACCGTTGCCGTCCAGGTCGGCGATGCCCTGGAGGTGGTGTTCGCCGATAAGGCAGCCCTCGCCGCCGCCCGCAGCCGCCCGCCACCGGCCGTCCCTGGCAATGAACACTCTGAAACCCTTGCAGAAGTCCGAATCGTGGACCACATGCACCGCCAGCGCCCCACCGCCCGCCGGGGTCAGCGGCAGCTCGCGCCACCACTGTTCGCGGGCCAGCGGTGCCTCGTCGAGCGACCACGGCGGCAGGTCGCCCACCGGCAGCGCCGACCACGGCGTAGCCAGCCAGTGGTGGGTCGGCACATCGGGGTCGGGGCGGCCGGACTCGGCCACGACGGTGGGCCGCCCAGCGGCGTCGATCAGCACCACCTGAGCCACTTGCGCGCCGCCTTGCGCCACCGCCAGCGGTCCGGAAGGGGTCGCCCGCACCCAGCAGCGCAGGTTCGCCGGCGGCCCGAGTTTGGCCAGCGCCGGCAGGGCCTGGGCCAGGTCCTCGGGCTTGGCGGCCTGGCCGCGCAGGAGTTGCACGCACCTGTCCAGCCCGGCGGCGGGCGTGGCCGTCGCGGGCAAAGGCGCAGGAGTAGCGTCGGGCTCGGGAGTGTCGACGGAGGCAGTTGCCGGAGCCGGTGCCGGTGCCGGAGCCGGAGCCGGTGCCGGTGCCGGAGCCGGAGCCGGAGCCGGTCGACAACCGCCGAACAACCACAGGGTCGCAGCAGTGAGGACAGAAAGGAGGTTTCCAGAGCGCATACCGGTGTTTTCGCACTGCAGAACCGGAAGCGCAACTACCTTGGCCTGCGGGACCTACGGCGCCACCGCAAAGCTCCCCGTCCAAGCCGGCGGCGGCGGCGCTTTGCCGTCTTTGAGCATCTGCTTCCAGTCCTCGTCGCTCAGGCGCTCGATCTTCTTCCAGTCCACCTCGTGGTAGCGGAACACGGGGCCCACAAAGGCTTCGCCGCCCTCGCAGGTGTCCACGGTAAGCACCATCAGGTCCACGTTGCTGGTCGCCACGTGCAGCACGTCGGGCCCGGGCAACGGCCCCTGGTTCGGGTTGGTGTGCACGTCGGCAATCGTCGGCTTGAACGCGTCCAGGCTGTCGGCCTGGAAGAACAGCTTGGTGTACCAGCCGGTATAGACCATGCCGCAGATGTTGGCCGACGAGATGACGCCCTTGAGGAAGGCGATGTCCTGCTCGGTCGCGCCCTCGGGGCTCAGCTCGTGGGTCGCCGCCAGCTCGAGCTTGCCCATGATGCTCTGCCAATCGGTAAAGAACGTGCCGAGTTGCGTCTTGACCGCACTGGGCACCGCCGGGGCGTTGAGCAGCGCCTGACTCGCCACCGCGCCCAGGAGCTTCAGCTTGGCAAAGAGGGCCGGATTGGGCTCGACGTAGGCGCCCGGATGCGCACAGGAAACCGCGCCGGTGTAGCTCTGCTTGGCGTAGAGCAGCGTGTCGTGGCGGAGCTGGGCCCAGGACGCCAGCTGGGTGTGAATGGTCTTGTCGCGCCAGGCCGGCGTCCGCAGCGCGAACGGGTACTTGGCGGCGGTGGTCGGCGGGTTCAGCTGGCGCAGGCTGTCGAGCCACAGGTTGTAGACGTTGCCCTGCCAGAAGTCGGCGCCGTGCTGATCCACCAGCCAGCGCAGGTCGTGCAGCGCGCCCCAGTACGGGAACTTGCCGAACTCGTCCGCGAGCAGCGGCAGGACCTGGTCGTTGCCCAACACGAACATGGCGTCCAGGGCATTCGGGAGCACCCGCTGGACCTTGCTGCCCTGCCACAACACGCGGTCGTAGACCACGTTGCTGAACACGTACGAGTCGATCACGAAACGCTGGCCCAGCATGGCGAACGACGGCGGCAGCGGCGTGGTCTCGGCGCTGAACGGGTCCGTCTCTAGGTAATGACTGGCGATTTGCTGCGAGCCGTAGGCGCCGCTGGCCATCTTGTCGATGACGCTGGCGATTTGAGTTGCACTCAATTCCCCCACCGCCGAGGGGTCGCTCCAGCCCTGCTCCGTCACCATTTTCTGCAGGCCGCTCAGGTTGATGTAGTCGATCGGCCCGACCATCAGCGTCACCAGGTCGTCGACCGACTGCACGCCGGGCAGCGCACCGCCCTGCTCCACGGCCTGCTTCAACAGGATGGCCGCCATCACCTGCCGCGGCCGCCACTGCCACTTGCCGCTAACGGTGTCGAACTCGGCAAAGCGCAGGTCGGTGCGGCCGAGCCACATCATCGCCTTGAAATAGCGCTGCAATTCCGGCGTGGCGGTGTAGTGGCCGCGCGGCTTGAACTGGCTGTAGTCCTCGGTCCGGGCGGAGCCGAACAGCTCGACGTCGGCCATCTGCTCCGCGGCGATGTAGCCCAGGAACTTGCCCACTAGCGCATCCACGGCCGCGCCGCCCTTGGCCTTCTCGGCCTTGCCGCTCAGCAGCGAGCGCGCCACCGTCAGGTAGAAGTCCACGTCGTCCTTGGCCTTCTTGGCGTCCGCCGCCGCTCCAGGCTGCAGCGCCGGCACCGCGGCGTGGGCCTTGGCCAGGCTCTCTTGCAGGATACCCAGCAGCGCGTACTGCTCCAAAGTACTAAGGATATCGTCGTACGAGCTGTGCAGCGCCTGCAGGATGGCGTCCGAGGTCACCATCACCGGCAGGTCCTTCTGGAAGGTGGTGAGCAGCGCGTTGGCCATGGTGGGGTAGCTCAGGCGGCGGGCCACCACAAAGCCGTTTTCCTTCAGCTTCTGCTGCTCGGCGGCGTTGAGGACCAGCTTCTCTTGCACCACGTCCATGTGCAGGGCCTTGAGCGGGTCGTAGCTGGGTGTGATCGGCTTGGCGGCATCGGCGGGCGTGTGCAAGGCCAAGAAGGCGTCGAGCGTCATGGTCTTGGCCTGATCCAGCACCGGCGCAAACGCCGCCTTGAACTGCGGATCGGTGGTGACCGGCGGCGGCTTGGCGTCGCCCTGGACGTCTTTGGAAGGGCCGGCATCGGCAGGCGATTCGGACGTGGCTCCCTGCATGCAGGCGGGCGCAAGCGCCACCAGGGCCGCAACGACGCACCCCCGATACAGGCGTGAGGGACGGGACAGGCGGGACAACATGGCAACCTCCACTGGACGCTTCCGGCACGGGACACTCTGGGCGCAGAACAAGCGCCCGAGCGACGCCGACGCCCAAGATGCTGCAAGTTGCGCGCCAGATCGGCAGCCCGAGAAGCAACTAGATTCCGAGAAGTTGCCTGACCACCGGCACCCGGCAGTGTGGAAAATTTCCACGGATGCGGAAGAATTCGACACCAATGCGGGTCCAACGCGGTGCTTGCGCCGCCCGCGCGCTTCCGGCACGCTCACCGAACTACCCCCGCCGGTGCGGGTTGCGAGTCGACGCCATGGCGTGCACTCCCCGATTTGGCCGTCTCGGCGCCTGGTTGGCCGTGGTCCTGCTGGTCAGCCTGGCCGGCTGCGCCGCCGACGACGCCCCCGAGGCCATCACCAACGCCACCTTCTGGCTCTGGCGCAACTACGACACCGCCACCGACGAGCGCCTGGCCGAGGCCATCATCGCCCTCAACGGCAGCGTCACCCCCGTCAGCGCCGACGAACCGATGAAGGTGCTGATCGGCGGGCTGAACAGCGCCGACGTCAAGCTGGTCGGCCGCACCGACGTGGACGCCAGCCAAGCCGTGGGCATGCTGGTGGTCACCGAGTTCGCCTGCAAGCTGAGCCAAATCGAGAAGATCCACACCGCGGCCGAGCAGGACAGCCTGCACCCTGGCTCGTACAAGGCCTACAAGCGCACCTTTGTCGGCAGCCGCGACGACTTCCTGGCCGGCAAGGTGGGCAAGCTGGACTGGAACACCGAGCTCACCAGCGACTACGCCACCGAGTCGCTGGCGGGCAGCGCTCGGCATGTACCCGATTTCGGCAAGGAAAAGTCGCCGTTCGGCGCCGCGCTGGTGTCGCGCACCTTCTTGACCAAGCCCGCCAGCGGCACCGAGTGGCCGCAGGACTACCAGATCGAGGCCTACTACGAGCGCAAACCCGGGCGCATGGTGCACATGTTCGCGGTGTGGCGGCAGGCGACCTTCAGCGGCCTGTCCAGCGACTCGTCGATCCTGCAAAAGATCCAGATGAACGGTTTTGTCGACTGGGACAAGGCGATCGAGACGGCATGCAAGTCTGGAAAGTACTGATCCTTCTCGCCGGGATCGCCGGCTGCGCGACCACCGCGCCGCTGCAGCTGGGGGTGTCGCCGCCCGAGCTGGACCGCCACGCCCGCGCGCCGGACTGGCAGGTGGCCGGGCCGGAAGCGGTGGGCTGGCTGCAGGACTACCTGCGCGTGGACACCAGCAACCCGCCGGGCCACGAGGCGCGCGCCGCCGATTTCTTGAGCGCGATCCTGCAGAAAGAGGGCATCGCCAGCCAGCGCATCCAGCACGCGCCCGGCCGCGAGAGCTTGATTGCCCGGCTGCCGGCGACTGCCACCGCGACCATCGCCGGCGAGAGCGAAAAACCGCTCTGCTTGCTGGCCCATACCGACGTGGTCACCGCCGAGGCGGCGCAGTGGCCAGCGGGCAAGGGGCCGCTGTCGGGCGCCAGCGACGGGACCTTCGTGTGGGGGCGCGGCGCGCTGGACATGAAAGGCATGGGTATCATCGAGTTGGCGACGCTCATCCAGCTCAAGCGCCACAAGGTGCCGCTGCGCCGCGAGGTGGTGCTGCTGGCGGTGGCCGACGAAGAGGTGGACAACCGCGGCATGCGCGAGCTGATCGCCAAGCACTGGGACAAGATCGGCTGCTCGCACCTGATCAACGAAGGCGGACTGGGCGTGCGCGGCGTGCTGGCGCCGGACCAGACGCTGTACGGCATCTCGGTGGCGGAAAAGGGCTTGCTGTGGCTGCGGTTGACGGCGCACGGCAAGTCGGGCCACGGCTCCACGCCGCTGCCGGGGCGCGCGCCGGACCGGCTGCTGGACGCGCTGGAGAAGCTCCGAACCCGCAAGCTGCTGGCGCAGGTGCACCCGAGCGTGTACGGGGCGCTGGCGGCGGCGGGCGAACAGCTGGGCGGCTTCAAGGGGTGGGTGCTGCGGCGGCCGTTCTGGGTCGACCACTTGGCCCTGGGCACGCTGATGGCCGAGCCCGGCTCGCGGGCCATGCTGACCAATACCTGCAGCGTCACGGGGTTTGCGGGCATGTTCGAGCCCAACGTGGTGCCCAGCGAGGTCAGCGCCCAGCTGGACTGCCGGGTGCTGCCGGGCACGCAACCCGCCGACTTGCTGAAGGAACTCCAGGCCGTGGTCGGCGACAGCAACTTGACTTGGCAGGTGCTGCACCAGGCCCCCGCCACCGAGTCGCCCAGCGACGACCCGCTGTTCCGGGCGCTGGCGCGGCGGGCCATCGAAGGGCAGCGCGATGCCGCGGTGGGACCGCTGCTGTCGGTGGGGTTCACAGACTCGATGTACGCTCGGCAAATCGGCGTGCGCGCCTACGGTTTCGTGCCCATCACCATCGACCGCGAGCTGGCCGAAACCATGCACGGCGTGGGCGAGCGCATCCCGATTGCCGAGTTCGTCCGCGGCCTTGGGGTGCTGTACCGGGCGGTGGTCGACACCGCTGCGGCACCATGATGGGCGGCGGCGCCATGAACCGCCTGTGGCTGCTGCTGGTGGGTGTCGCCGTCACGCTCACCGCGGTGCCGGCCCGGGCGGCGGACCTGCCGCAAGCGAGCACCGGTACAGCGGAAATCGCGCTGCCGGCCCGCATCGACAGCCTGGAGGTCCGCGGCCTGTGGCGCACCCAGCGCGGCGTGGTCGAGCGCGAGCTGCCGTGGCGGGTCGGCGAGGTGGTCCCGGCCGAGCTGTGGCGCGAGGGCCTGGCCAAGCTGTGGAACATGGGTCTGTTTTCGCGGGTATCGGCCCAGCTGGAGCACCGCGAGGGCCGCCACATCGCGGTGGTGACGGTCGAGGAGCGCTGGACCCTGAACCCGCTGTTCTCGTTCGCGGTGCTGGTGCGGCGCGACGGCAAGCCGGGCGAGTCGTCCAGCTGGTGGTCGGTGGGCGCCGAGGACACCAACGTTCTTGGGCAGTTTTTGGATGTCGCCGCCGCCTACGAGCAGTTCAACCAGTACTCCGGCGGGCGGGTGTGGCTGCGAGACCCGCGCTGGCTGGGCCGCCGCCTGGATGCACTGATCCAGTGGGACTACCTGGTGCGACCGCGGGTGGGTTTTGCCGACCGCCGCATGCTGCTGCGCGCCGAGCTGAACCACCTCTTCGACGGCGACCGGGTCAAGTTCGGCGCCCGCCTGGACCTGCAGCGCGACGTGTTCTTCGACGCGGGCGACACCCCGTCGGCGCTGCCGCCCGACGGCAAAACCGCCATCCTGGACCTGGGGTTGCGCCTGGGTCGGGTGGACGTGCAGCGGCTGCGCCAGGTGGGCCAGTCGCTGGAAGTGCGCAGCGGCGTGGGCGTGAGCGCGCTGGTCGACGCCCCCGGACAGGTGCACACCCAGGCCTGGCTGCAGGGGCTGGGCTACTGGACCCTGGGCGAGCGCTGGAACTTGGCGGTGCGCGTCCAGGCCGGCCACCAGAGCGCCAATACCCCCGCACACTTGCAGTACTTCCTGGGCGGGTTGTACGAGGTCCGCGGCGTCCGCGACAGCTTCTTGCGCGCCGACCGCTTCGCCCTGGCCAACGCCGAGGTCCGCTACGTGGCGGCCGACTGGACCTGGCTGGCGATCCTGCCCACGGCCTTTGTCGACGCGGTGGTGGCGCGCGACGCCGAGCGCAGCTGGACCACGCTGGTGAGCGCCGGCGGCGGGGTGCGGCTTCTGGTGCCGCGCTTCGTCCGCACCGGACTGCGCATCGACGTGGCGGCGCCGCTGGCGGGCATGCCCTGCTCGGCCGGCGGTCTGTTCGGCACGTGCGCGGGGATGTCGCTGGGGGTGTACCAGTTTTTCTAGGAAGACTCGGAGTGGTACGCAGGCATCGGACTCAGCCCGCCGCGCGCTTCTCCAGGATCTCCACCGCCGGCAGCACCTTGCCTTCCAGATACTCCAGGAATGCGCCGCCCGCCGTCGAGATGTACGAAACCTTGTCGTAGATGCCGTACTTCTGGATCGCCGCGATGGTGTCGCCGCCGCCGGCCAGGGTGAACGCCTTGGTCTCGGCGATGGCCTGGGCCACGGCCTTGGTGCCCTCGCCGAACTGGTCGAACTCGAACACGCCGACCGGGCCGTTCCACACCACCGTGCCGGCGTTGCGAATGATCTGGACCAGCGCGGCCGCCGACTGCGGACCGATGTCGAGGATCATGTCGTCGTCGGCCACCGCATCCGCGCCTTTGACCACCGCCGGCTCGCTCGCGTCGAACTGCTTGCCGCACACCACGTCCCTGGCAATCGGAATCGTGGCCCCGCGCGCCGCCATCTTGGCCATCAGCGCTTGGGCGGTGGGGATCAGCTCGTGTTCGCACAGCGACTTGCCCACGTTCTTGCCACTCGCCGCCAGGAAGGTGTTGGCGATGCCGCCGCCGACCACCAGCTGCTCGCACTTGTCGGCCAGGGCTTCCAGCACGGTCAGCTTGGTCGAGACCTTGGAACCGCCGACGATCGCCACCATCGGCCGCGCCGGGTTGGCCAGCGCCTTGTCCAGGGCTTCCAGCTCTTCGGTCACCAGGATGCCGGCGCAAGCGACGGGCGCGAACTGGGCGACGCCATAGGTCGAGGCCTCGGCCCGGTGGGCGGTACCGAAGGCGTCCATGACGAAGATGTCGCACAAGGCCGCGTACTTGCGCGCCGTGGCCTCGCTGTTCTTCTTCTCGCCCTTGTTGACGCGGCAGTTCTCCAGGAGCACCACCTCGCCCGCGCCGACGTCGAAGCCGCCGTCGACCCAGTCCTTGATGAGGCGCACCGGCTTGCCGAGCTGGGCGGCCATCACCGCGGCGACGGGAGCCAGCGAAACTTCCTCGCTCCACTCGCCTTCGTTGGGCCGGCCCAGGTGCGAGGTCACCATCACCTTGGCGCCCGCCTTCAGCGCGTGGATCACCGTGGGCATCGACGCCGTGATGCGCGCGTCCGAGGTGACTTTGCCGTCTTTGACCGGCACGTTGAGGTCGGCGCGAATCAGGACGCGCTTGCCCGCGAGCTCCAGTTCAGTCATGCGCAGAAACTTGGCCATGGGGTCCTCCACACGGGAAATGCCCGCGGGCCGCACCCTTGTGGAGCCCGGGAGCAAGGCCACGCGCCCTGGGCAGCGGAGCAGACCCAGCCGCCCAGAGCGCACAGCGGCAAGCAGCTTACTTGGCGATGAATTCGACCAGGCGCAGCATGTTGCAGGTGTAGCCGTACTCGTTGTCGTACCAGGCCACCACCTTGACGAAGGTGCTGTCCAGGGCGATGCCGGCGTCGGCGTCGAAGGTGGACGGGCAGGAATTGCCGACGAAATCGGTCGAGACCACCTTGTCGGTGGTGTAGCCCAAAACGCCCTTCAGCTCGCCTTCGGCCGCCTTCTTCATCGCCGCGCAGATCTCGTCGTAGCTGGCGGGGTTGGTCAGCTCGACGGTCAGGTCGACCACCGACACGTCCGAGGTCGGCACGCGGAAGGCCATGCCGGTCAGCTTCTTGTTCAGCTCGGGCAAGATCTTGCCTACGGCCTTGGCGGCGCCGGTCGACGTCGGGATGATGTTCTCCAGGATGCCGCGGCCGCCGCGCCAGTCCTTGTTGCTGGGGCCGTCGACGGTCTTCTGGGTGGCGGTGGCGGCGTGCACGGTGGTCATCAGGCCGCGCTTGATGC
>JACRCU010000195.1 GCA_016218865.1 Deltaproteobacteria bacterium
CCAAGCGCTCGGCCAGCTCGCGGGTGCACAGGCCGCGGCGCGCGGCATCCTCGATCGAGCCCGCCAGCCCGTCGGCGCCGATTTTGTGTTCGCGCACCAGCTCTTCGGCCACCGCGGTCAGCACGCGCTCGTCGGCCAGGCCCTCGCTGGCCAGGTTCAGGGCGATCTGCAGGGCGTTGAAGGTCGCGGTCACCCGGCCGCGGTAGGCGCCAAAGCGGCTGGGCGGCGAGTTGCCCTCCAGGTGGATGAAGATGCGGCGGACCGGATCGGCACTGGCCACCAGCCCGGCCCGCTCCAAGATCGCCTCGATCTCGTCGGGATAGGCCCCGCACACGTCCAGAATGCGCGCCAGCCGCGCTGGGGGCACCCGCCGGGCGCACACGTCGGCGTACAGGCAGTAAACCAGCGCGTCCACTTCGGCATCGTCGCCAAAGCAGATCTCGGGGGCGGTCTCGTCGCGGGCGGCCAGCCACAGCCGCGTCTCCAGGTGCGCCCGCATCTTGTACGGCACCTGCGCCGACAGCGTCCGCACCCGCCCGCGCCGCAGCGCCGCGCCAAAGTCCTTCAACACCAGGCGGTCGCAGCGAATTCCGTGCAGTTGGAACATCGCCAGGATGCGCCGGCGCAAGAACACCGGGCTGCCCGACACCACCACCACCCGCGCGTCGAACGTTTGCGACAGCGCCGACAGCAGCGCGCGCATCCCCGGAATGGTCCTGCGGCGTTGCGCGCTCTCGATGGCGGCGGTGAGCAGGCCCTGTACGGTCGAAAAGTCGGTGTGCAGGTAGGTCTTGTCCAGGTCCCAGCGGTAGATGACTTCGGGCGGCGTGGGGTTGGTGGCGCTCATGGCTCGCCTCCCACCCCGACCGGCGCGGCGGGCGCGAGGAGCATCTGCGCCATGGTCGAGGTCAATTCCCGTTGCAGACCGCGGGCATGGCACTTGGCGGCCAGGCGCAGGGCGTTTTCGAAAGCGGGCTCGCGCGAGTCGGCGGCGGCCACCAGCACCAGGTGCTGCAGCCCCAGCAGCGGCGCACCGCCGTAGTCTTTGAACTCACTGACTTTTCGCAGCATGCCCACGCCCTGGCTCAGCAGGCGCAGGCCCACCCGCCAGGTCATCTTGGCCTTCCACGCGTAGCGCGCGGCTTCGACCGTCATGTCGGTCAGGCCTTCCAACAGCCCGTGTACGGTGTGGCCCACCAGCCCGTCGGCCACCACCACGTCGGCCAGCCCGCGCGACAGCTCGGTGGCGCGGATGTTGCCCACAAAGCGCAGGCCGCCCATGGACTTCAGGCGCCGGTGTGCTTCCACCACCTCGGGCGGACCGTCCTGCGGCCCCGGCCCGGTCGACAGCAGCGCGACCGCCGGCTCGGCCACCGCCGACACCGAGCGCGCATACGACGCGCCCATCACCGCAAACTGCACCAAGTCATCGGCACTTGTGGTGCGCCGCCCCGACACGTCCAGCAGCAGCGCCAGCGGCTCCTCGGCGCCCGGCCGCGGCATGGTCGGCACCACCGCCGCTGCCGCCACTGCCCGCGCTCCCGGCAGCATCGGCAAGTGCTCCACCGCCAATTCGCGCACCAGGTCGGGATCGCTGGCCGAGATGAGGGCGTCGGCTTCGCCTTCGCGCAGCAGCTGCAGGGCCACCGGCAGGCCCACGCGCGCCGCCTCGGCCTGGGCCAGGGTGTCGCCCGGCCGCCGCGGAAAAGCCGCACCGCCCGGCACAAGACGCAATGTCATGGGATCATAGGGAATCAGCCCAAGCTGATCCTGGAGCAGCGCCACATCGCCCACCAGCAGCACGTGGGCCACGCCCTGCCGCGACATCCGGGCGGCGGCGCGCACGACCTCGCTCGGGCCGGCCTGGCCACCGTAGGTGTCGAAAACAACGGTGATTCTCTGGGTCATCGGCGCTCGTGGCGACGCGGCAGCCGCGCCCGGCCAGTATGCCGGGATCCACCGGAGTTAGAAAGACCGTGCGGCGGCTACGACTTGCAGGCTGGTCCGGTGCACTGCATGACCTGGCCCTGCACGTGCTTGGCCAACCAGTTGTTGAGCTCGGTACACGGCACGGACGACACACAGATGGTCGCCTGCTTGGACACTTGCGCCTTGTCGAAGCCGTTCATGCTGCTCACTTGCGGCATATCGACCAGGTTCAGCGTCGACACCGTTGTCAGATTGGGGAACTGCGGCGATGCCATCGCTGGCATCTGGTAGAGCGTCAGGGTCGGGACCGTCTGCAACTGCTGAAATTGATTTAGCTGAGTGAGCGCAGTGCTGCCGATCTGCAGAGCGGTGGTGATGTTCGTCAGCGCGGTGAACGCCCCCAAATTGCTCAGCTTGCCAACGTGATCGATGTGCAGGTCCGTGAGCTGGAAGATGCCATGAAACCCCGTGAAACTAGTGATCTCTGGGCAGTGGTCCAAGTACAAGCTGCCCAGGTTCTTGGCGCTGGGAAACCCCGAAACGGCCTTGAGCTGAGGATTGTTGTCGACCACAAAGCTCTGCATGCCCACGACGCTGCCGTTGCCGTTGAATTGCAGCAGTTGCGTGCCGCTGACCGACAGCGTTTGGATGGTCTTCAAGGTGTTCGGCAGGGTCATGGTCTTGCCGGCGCCGCCACCGTTGACCTGGAAGGTGGCCACGGTCGCCAACTTGGGAAAGGTCGAGGTAAAGTCGACGTCGGCACTCAGGTTCAGCGCCGAGATGCTCTTGATCTGAACCAGCACGGCCTTGAACTTGGCGCTGGGCACCTTGCTCACGGTCACCGTACCGTTGACGGTGCACGGCGGCGGGTTGGGCATCGTGCTGGTCTCGCTCAGGTTGCCCGTCACCACCCCGGAGCAAGTGCCGGTCGTGGTCTCGGTGGTGCCGCCGCCCGTGGTAGACGACGAGCTGCTGCTGGACTTGACGGCCTCACCCGCCTCGCCCGTTGCCGTCAGCGGCGGATCCTCGTACTGCGGCAAGCAGGCGACCAGGGTCAGCGATACGGCCGAAAGCCAAAGGAGTGTGCGCATTTTTGGCCTCCTAGAATGCCGCGCCCACGCCCAGGCGCAGCGTGGTCTCGTAGGCGCTGCGCTCGGTGCGGGTAAAGGGGTTCTTGCCGTCGAAGGCGCCGCTGACCGGCAGCCCAGACTTCTCGGCTTCGAGTTCGCTGGTCAGGTACTCGGC